>JBEVJJ010000187.1:0-2643 GCA_040510255.1 Nitrospiraceae bacterium
CATCCGAAGTCATGTGAAAACCGTGAATCCTTTTTTAGAAGGCAGGCTCAGACGTGTCGCAAGGAGCTTTGAGTGCGTAACTCCCAACCCATTCAAGCTAGGAGTGTGGGTCACGACGAAGCCATTTTCAGGAGCATGAATCCTTGAGGCACTTCATGGCTCATAGGTGAGACGGAGCCGTTAATCAATCCTAACCTGAATGAAGGAGGTCATGATGAATACGTTGTTTCGAGTTGGATTTCTCGCTTCCCTGTGTTTGGCATTCATGGCAGCGATCACCTTTCCCGCTCTCGCTGAGCAAGGCAAGTCTCCTGCGGAAGGGTATAGCATCCATGTCCAAGCGCCGCATGTGATGGAAGACGGGACGGTGGGCGGTCCGTTCCATCATTACTGTAAGGGCATTTCAGAGAAAATCTTACAGTGCCTCCTCTTCGACTCGACCGATCCCAATGCGAAGCTGGTGGCGGTGGAGTATTTTGTGGCCAAGGATCTTTCCCGCAAAGAGATTCCACTGATCATGTGGCATCGTCACTATCATGATCACAAAGTCGAGATTGACACCGGTCGAGTTCAGGTGCTCGAGCCTGCCGATAAAGCCAAAGAGATCGCTGAGGCGGCGTCGAAAACCGATGGGATCATTTTTCATCTCTGGCAAAAAGAGGACCCCATCCCAACCGGTCGCGTGACCTTTCCGCAATCAGTGGGGCACGAGTTTCCTCGCAGAAAAGACTAAGTCGGCACGAACAACCCACTCACGCCGAAACCAAGGGCAAGCAGCAGAAAGTTCTCTGACTGCTTGCCGCGGCGACTTGAACACAAACGGCTAAACATCCAGAGCCTTTTGTTTGGCGGCGAACGGGTGAAGATCGAGCGTGTCTTTCTTCAGCCGCTCGAAGCCTCATCTTGGGGAGGCAGGATGCGCGTGAGTCCAGTGTGCTTGGCGACAATGTTGATGATCCAACTGATGCCGTCCCTCGTTTGGCCGGCTGACCCAGAAGTGTTGAGGCCGCGAGTCCCTCCTGAGCAGATGGAAACCGCCAGGCAGGTGACCAATCCTTATCCCGGGACGCCTGAAATCATCGAGGAGGGTAAGAAGCTTTTTGAGGGGAAGGCGTTTTGCCGCACCTGTCATGGCATCGACGGCAAAGGCCTGGGGTCTGACATTGAGCCGGGAAGTTTGAGGGGGCCATTGCCGAGAAACTTCACCGACAAGGACTGGCAGACGGCTCGGACAGACGGCGAACTCTTCTGGATTCTGAAGAACGGAAGCAAGGGCACAGCGATGGCCCCGTTCATTCCCCTTGTGTTGACGGAAGAGGAGGCTTGGAAAGTGATCACATACGTCCGATCATTCGCCCGGCCATAGATGCTTCGGGTGACCTGGGGGATTCGGGCAATGGGACTCATTGCACTTATGGGTCCCCTAATCCTCTTGAGCCATCCGGACGCATCACGAGCCGAGTGGTCGGCCATCGCTGATGCCAAGGTTCTCTATACCGACAATGTTTTCGAATTGTCCGCCGCCAGGCGATTGGCGCTCAGCGAAGATCCCAGCCAACCCACCATCGTGCCGACCAATCGACCATCTGACGTCGTCTGGCAGCCCTCAATCGACTTGAGACATCGGTCGGCATCGCGCTTCGGTCTCACAGAGCTCTCGTTCAAAGCCGGAGGTTTTATCTTTACGGACAATCCGATCTTCAATCATGGTGATTACCGCCTGCAGGTGCGTCAGCAAATAGCGCCGGAGACATTCGTGCTGCTTCGTTACCGGTATGTGCCGAACCTCTTCCTCGGGCCGAATGTGGATCGTCAAACCGGCCTCCGGTTTCCGGAAGAAGAGCGTGTCACGTCCCACACGTGGCGCATGCAACTGGAACGGAACATCAACGAACAGTGGATGATCACCTTGGTCGGCCGCTACGGGCTGAGGTTGTACAACGAAGCGTTTTCAGAACGGGATACCACGTTCTATACCATTGGACCACGCATCCAATATGCCGCCACGCGCTGGGCACTCCTGACTCTCGATTACCTCTATGAGCGAGGCCTGGCCGATGGGAGAGAGGAGCCGCAATTCAAGGATGATGTCTCTTATCGACAGCAGTTCGTATCATTCGGAACGCTGTTCCAATTGACCAACCCGCTCTCCCTCGAACTCATCTATGTTTATCGCTACAAGCAGTTCACGACCGACATTGCCGGAGATCCGCTACTGGGCAACGTCGACCAGGTGCATCAAGGAACTGCGGAACTTCATTACGACGTCTCACCTGCTGCCAGAGTCACCTTAGGATTTCAACGGACTCAGCGCAGCTCCTCAGCATCGTTCAGGGACTTCTTCAACAACAACGCGTCACTTGGATTGCGGTATTCCTTCTGAGGTGGTTGTAGCGAATTGCGCCATTGCATTGATTCCCCGTGGCGCTTTTATCGCCAAGCGAGCAGAGGCCCCGATTCCAATCAGCTAAGCTCTTGTTTATTGGTGGGACTCTTCAACGTTCACAGGGATACGGCGGCACACTGTTCGCATATATCGGGGGCATGGAGGGACTATGAAACTTTCAGTCCTGTATCATGGCGGCACGCGTTACGACATTCTCAGTGGACAGCATCGGGTCGTGACGGATCAGCCGGTGGCTG
>JBEVJJ010000188.1:0-3625 GCA_040510255.1 Nitrospiraceae bacterium
GCGGGTAGTCGAGCGGTGGGGACAGCATGAACCCGCCGGTCACAGTCGCTTGGTGTGTCATATCGGGGATTTTTGCATGACGGCCCGGAAAGGTTCAATCCAATACGGAACAGGCACCCTTGGTTCGAGTGCAGACCCGGCGGAAAGCACCTCGCGCGAAATCGAAGTCCCAATCGCCTGCCGAAATTCCCGGATTGCGCCTGCTTCGTCGCCGCGCATTCGGGCTACGTCGCCGAGTTTCTCATAGAGATAAGTGAGATTAGAGTCGATCCCAAGTGCCCGTCGCATGTGCGCAATTCCTTCATCGATGCGACCTGCATCAACGAGCACATACCCGAAGTTACCTACGAGGACGGGCGTTTCCTGGGTCGAGCCGAACGGCTTCCTGCGCATACCACAACCGGTCTGGTTGCTTCCCCTGCTCACCGTGCAAGATGGAGCCGGCAACTTTCCGGGGTGAATTGCAATCCACTGAAGCAGCATTGGCGTAGATCCGATGCGAGCCGAGATCGGACTTTACCGACTCGAACAGCTCGCGCCCTCGCCGGAGCAGCGGTAGCTTTTTTCGGCGGCCGAGAATCCACGAGAACATCCACCCTACGGCGAAACCCTTAGCTCGCGGGTTGTCGAAACCGGTCGAGAGCAGAGTGGGCATGCGCGCCGTAGTGACGTGATTTTCTTCGTCCATCGTGAACGACACGGGCTTCACGGCAATTGTCTGCGCGTTCCGATGCCGGGGATTAGCATAGACGCATGCCACGCTCGAGTTCGTGGTGCCGAAATCGATGCCGAGGTAAATGGGGGCGGTCTTCATGGCGCGCGGGCCGAAGCAATGAATGCACAAACTGCGAACCGACATGACAGAGAAGGGGCTTCAAAGGGGATATCTCGCGAATATAGCGAATCGTCATCACTAACAGCCTCTTTGGCGCTCCATCATCCGTCCGAGAGCGCTATGTCGTAGCGTAAAAGATGTTGACGCCCAGTCACTACCCACCAAGCGTACCGACATCTCGCGTGCACGCTGTGCGCATGAAAAGTAGATGTTCGGCAACATTCCTGGTTGATACAATGCGTTCGGCAAAAAGGAGGTGAAGTTGAGCGCGCCATCCTTATAGGCGTAGCTGCCAAAGCCGTAGCCAGCCGGCCTTTCGGTGAGCTCGATTTTGTTCATGGAGAGAGCAAGCTTTACACCGTCAGTGTCCGACGTGGCCTTGACAGGGAAAGACTGCAAGAGAAATAGTCCGTTGCCGTATCGGGGGTGCGGTTGATCCGCCATTGCCCGGCACAGGGAAGAATGATCCCCATATGGGAACTCTACAGTGAACCCTGGTCCGCCCGCAGAGCCCAGCAAGGCGGGCGGCTGATTCATGAACCTATCGACAACATCTTGAAATTCCGCAGGAGACCACCGAGAAGGCTGTCCGCCCATCGGAGCGATCAAGGTAGCAATGATTTCGGCCATCTCGTCGGGTTCGGGCCTCAGGCCGTGGTGCGGAGGCCCGCTCAACGCTTCCTCAGCATTAAGTATCTTCGCCAATAGGGACCCCATTATTCGTGCCTCACCGATCTGCAAGACTGCAGCGACGCTGATCAGTGGATTCATCCACTTACTGATCGCCTTGTGGACTCGGACGAGCGAGCAAAGGCTTAGCGTCTTGGCTTCTTGATCATAAACGGGTCCTGCCATCGAGGCGAAAGCCATGAGAAGCCCATTTATGACTTTCAGTTCGCCGTCCCCCAAGTGAAGGGAACGCAACAGCTCGGTTCGAACGGAGACCGCATAGCCAATTTCTCCGTCTGGGCCGGTTTCCTGACCGACGACCTCGACCGTTTGTTCGTTCCTGTCCGCCCACCACCGAAAGCCGTTCGGCGTCCTAACTGACCATTTGTCATCCACCTTCAATTGTTCACTGAAGAGCCACTCGATCGTCTTCATGCCCGTGTTCATCTTAGTGGTGTCCTCCGCCTAACGATTGAGCTGACCGATGAAGGGAGAGCGCGCCCATAATGCTCGAATCCTCAATGCGACTCATCGCGATTCTTTCTGAAACCGCAGCATTGCTTATGACCGATATGCTGCGAGGGAGATCAGCGACGTTCGATTGACAGCGGTTAATGAACACACTAAAAGCGGTTCCGTCTGTGCAGAGGGTGCACTCGAGCCCTTCAATGATGATTCTCTTTCTCATGTTTCGCATTTAAGGGTTGGCGCGGGGCGTGCCGGGGTAACCAGTGAGATATGAAACGGAACTGCATTGAAGAAGGTTTCCATGTTAGCGTTGCTCCATTTGTTGGTGTGGTTATTGGACAGACCCTGCCTCCAACAGGGGTTTCGCTTATTCAGCTCCCCATTTGGGGTAACACTGTCGCGCCCTTGGCCGACTGTGCCCCAAATATGGCACTCGCGCATGTCCTCCAAGGATCGGGCAGCGCGACGAAAAAGTCCGAGAGCAGCTTTCTCAGATACGTGGCGTCACGGCCCCGTCCACATTCTAGCAACAATCCGGAAAGCGCGTCCCTGACCTGCTGTTCATCGGCGTGTTTTGCCCAGTCTGATATAATGCTGTTGAGCTTCTTTGCGTCGTCAGCACAAAAGGCAGATTCGATTGCACGACGTGTCTGTTCAATGAGGTGAATCTTTTCAGTGAGATCCGGAGCGTCACTGAGAATTGCATCATCAAGGAAGAGTGCGCTCCTGTATTCCGTGACGTTGCTCTCAGAGAGTGACCGCGAGCGAGTGAATAGGCCCTTCGCGCCCACAATGTGATAGCGTCCTTGCACATCAACTTGTCTTCTGCAAGCGAAGCTCGCCTGATAGACCTCGTCTTGGGCAATGGGGACCTTTTCAGCATCATCCCACGCAATGAAAGCCGCGCCGCGGCAGACCAGATTCGCCTTCTCCGCGAGCGCAACGGCTTCCCTGTCCTTGCCGTCCTGCAGAAGGCTGTCGATCCGATGTTTCATCCAGATGAGCCTTGGCAAATCAGTTTCCACAGCCTGCGTCTCGAGCGCCAGGGTAACCGGTCGCCCGGCTGCGTCTTTACCGGCAACGTTAATGTTCGTTGACATGCTGGCGGCTCGGATGGAAGCGAAGACCACCTGACCGGCATGGATGTCCGGCAGTTCTATACCAGCCAGTTCCCAGTCGCCATCCAACGCCAGATCCGTGAGAACAGGACGGCAGAGTCTGGAGCCAAGAATGGCCACTGGGCGAACAAGGTCGTCATTCGGGCTCAGAAAAACGCAGGTTCCACGCTGTTGGCCCGTCAGTTGACGGAGGAATGCCTCGTTGACGGCATGGTCGATTCCGAAGCAGTGAACGGGGAACGCGTGCCCGGACACCGCCTGCAAAACAGCCTCCTCGTTCCCGACCTGGCCATCGGTAATAAGAACGATATGGCTGCGGTGTTGGGTTGAGTGTCGTTGCTCGATCGACTCCGGCAAGGGCGCGACCGATGACACGGATCAGGTTCCAGATCGTGCGGCCGTTGACGATCATCGCATCACGTTGTTGAATTACTCCCGCGTTTGCCGCGCCTTTGCGGAAACACCCGCTCACGCTAAGGCGGAGACAATCCACACGGTCCAGGGCATTCCCAAGGCCTTCGAAATTCTCCACGCG
>JBEVJJ010000189.1:0-5899 GCA_040510255.1 Nitrospiraceae bacterium
AACCGGTCGTTGAGTTGCATCAACTGTTCTTTCATCCGGCTGCAATGGGCCTGAGCCAGCGTATAGGCAGTATCGTTGCAGATCGCTCCGACGTCTCCGAGATGGTTGTGGAGGCGCTCCAGTTCTAAGAAGAACGAACGAAGGTACCGGGCGCGTCGGGGGATCTCGATGTGCAGGAGCGTTTCCACTGCCTGGCAGTAGGCGAGGCTGTGTCCTACGGTTGTATCTCCGGACACACGTTCTGCGAGTGGAATTGCATCGGTTAGCGTCTGTTGCTCGAACAGCTTTTCCACTCCGCGATGTTTCCAGAAGTGGCGGACTTCGAGTTGCATGATCGGCTCGCCGGCGACCGAAAAGCGGAAATGCCCGGACTCGATGATGCCGGCGTGGATCGGTCCGACCGGCACTTGAAATACACCCTCGCCCTCGATGTGGCGAAAGTGGTAATCACCCTGTTGCCGGCCGATCGTCTTTTCCCACGAAAAATCCTTCTTCAACGGGTGAGTTCCCTTCGGCCAGTGCTCGTGCCGAACTAGACGACGGAGATCCGGATGGCCTTGCGGGATCAAGCCGAAGAGATCCCGGATTTCCCGCTCGTACCACTGCGCCGCATGCACCGACGGTGTAATCGAGGTGAAGAGACGCTCTTGTCCAGTCAACTCTAACGTCAGGAGGATCCAGGGCTGACCTGAGCTCAAGGCAAACAGATACTGAATCTCGTAGGTCTCTGCGAGCGGACGGGAATCGACGGCGAACAGGAGCGCCAGGCGCCCCTGCATCTTCTCATGAAGAAACCGGGTGAGTTCCGGAAGCCGGAGTTTATCCACGCGATACTGCGCCAAGTCGCCCGATGGATACGTCGGAACCAGGCCAGGGAAGGCCGTCTCTATCTGTTGTTCACACGATAAGCGATCCGCCACGTTCCCTCCCAGACTACCGGCTCAATAGGGTTGAGGCCGTTTCAAAGAGCTGTCGCAAGGAGGCCGGTAGAGCCAGGCAAAATCCCACGAGCACAGCGCCAAGGAGAATAATCGGGATGTGGCCCACTGACCACCGTTCGCCATGGACAACGCCCTTCGGCGCCGCACCCCAGACCATGCCGGTGATGCGATAGAGAAAGCCGGCGAAAGCTACGAGACTACAGAGCAACAGGAGCACGAGCGGCAACCTTGTGCCCGGCTGTGTCCACTCACTTGGAAGGCCGGACGATGCGAGAGCCGTGAGGATCTGCATCTCGCTGGTAAAAAGCGCAAAGGGCGGGAGCGCAGCCAGCGCGAGTCCAGAAATCAGCAACGCTAGAGCGGACCAGGGCAGCACGGTCGTGAGACCCCGCACCTGCTCGATCTCCACCGTTTTAAACCGGCGGTGGATGTTGCCAGCCGCAAAGAACGCGAGCGATTTGGCGAAGGCATGGTTAACCAGATGGAATAAGCCGCCGAAATTGCCGATCGTCCCGCCGACTCCGAACCCGACCATCGCCAATCCCATGTGCTCGATGCTGGAGTAGGCGAACAGCCGTTTGTAATTATGTTGCAACAGGATGAAGAACGCCGCGAGTGCAAATGAAACGAGCCCGAACAGGGCCAAGAGACCGCCGGTAAAGTCCGGAGACACGGCCTGATCGACGATTCCACGGCATCTGAGAATCGCATAAACGGCCACAGTTTCCAGCACGCCGGCCAGCATGGCCGCGACCGGCGCCGGCGCTTCGCTATAGGCATCGGGCAGCCAGCTGTGCATGGGCACCAGTCCTACCTTTGTCCCGTATCCGACAAAGAGAAACACAAAGGCCAATTTGAGAATGTGTGGGTCCAACTCCGAGGCTACCTGCTGGAGTTGGGTGATATTGAGGGCGGAACTGACGTCTCCCAGCACGCGAAGGGAGGAATAATACATCAGCACGACGCCGAACAGCGCGAGGGAAATCCCGACGGAGCAGAGGATCAAGTATTTCCAGCCGGCCTCCAACGATTCGCGTCGTCTCCAGAAGGCGATGAGAAACGTCGTCGCCAAGGTCGTGGCTTCGATCGCCACCCATTGCACGCCCAAGCTGTTGGCGACGGTGGCCAGGACCATGGCCAGTAAGAACATATGAAACAGGAAGAAAAAGAGATTCAGCCGCTTAGGCGCGATCACGCCACGGGCTACTTGCTCGTCCATATAAGAACGCATATACAGCGAACAGGCCAGACCGACGGTGCCAATAATGAACAGAATCACTGACGAAAGGGCATCGATATAGACGATCTCGCCGAATGCCGTGACCGACCCTTGAGCGAAGACGGCTCGCGTGATCGCCACCTCTGCACCAACCAATGTGCCAATGCTGATCAAATTGGTCACATGGAGCCAGCGCGAGCCGGTGATGAGCAAGCTGAGCCAGCCGGCCACCAGTGGCGCGAGCAGGAGCAGACTGACGGCGATCGTGACGGTTTGTCCGGTCATTCCTTCAACTCGCTCAGCCGGGTCGTATCCACACTGTCGAAGGCGTCTTGCAGCCGATTCGTGTAAATCCCGGCGATCAAGGCGGCAACCAATACATCGAAGAAGACGCCTAATTCGACGATCAGCGGCATGCCGTAAGTGGCAGCGGTAGCTCCCAAGAAGAGCCCGTTCTCCATCACCAGGAAGGCGATCAACTGCGTAACGGCCTTTTGGCGCGAGATCATCGTGAAGAACCCGATCAGCACAATAGCCAACGCGATAGCCAACGAATCGCGGGTCAACAAATGTCCGAACGGAATGATCGGCTGTGTGATGAAGAAGGCGATCATGACCAGTGCCCCACAGATGAGCAGGCTGGCCGGCACATTGACGTTCATCACCAGCTCGCGGGTGACGTTGAGCCGTTCAATCACGCCCTTCAGCACGCGGGGGATCACGATGACTTTCACCAGCACCGTCAGGGCCGCGGCGATATAGATGTGTGAAGTGCCGGTGAGGTAGGCCACTAAGGCCGCGGTCATGGCCAAAAACAGCGATTGCAAAGCAAAGAGGTCCACGCAAGCGGAAAGGCGGCGCTGTGCCACGATGGCGAAGCAGGTCAGGAGCAGCAGGGCTGAACCCAGGTCGACCAGTTGTGTGCCAATGTGCGGAGTCAGCCAGGACAGATCACCCTCGCAAAATGTAAAAAAACAAGAGCCCGAGTAATGCCAGGATGAAGGCGACACCGAGCAGGTCGGTGACGCGAAAGAGGCGTAGCTTGGCAAACATGCATTCGATCGTGCCGATCAGCACGGCAAGCCCTGCGACTTTCACCAAATAGAGAGCCAGTCCGATCGACAGCTTCGCGGGTGTGAGGCTCGTGGCGATGCCCCATGGAGCAAATACATTGGCGATGAGGGTGAGGAATACGAGCAGCTTGATGCCGGAGGCCCATTCAAGGAGCGCCAGATAGCGGCCGGAATATTCCAACACCATGGCCTCATGGATCATCGTCAGTTCGAGATGGGTCGCGGGATTGTCCACCGGAACCCGGCCGGTTTCTGCGATGGCCACAATGAAGAGGGCGGCGAGCGCCATTAAATGCGGAGAGGGATCGGTTGCGACTCCTTCGAACAAGGCGGTCTTGTGCACGATCGTACTGAGGTTAGTCGATCCGGCCGTGAGAGCGATCGCAAAGATGGCCATGATCATGGCTGGTTCGGTCAGCGAAGCCACGATTGCCTCACGGCTGCTTCCCATCCCTCCGAATGAGGAGCCGGCATCGAGTCCCGCAAGAATGAGAAAGAACGTGCCCAGCGCGAGCAAGTAGACGAAGGCGATGATATTGCCGGCAAAGTTGAGAGGCATCTGCGAGGCAAAGATCGGCACGAGCAACCCCGCCGTGACAGTCGAGGCAAAGACGATGTAGGGAGTTGCCGTGAAGATCCACGAAGTCGTCGTGGAGACGACAGGCTCTTTGCGGAACAGTTTCCTGAGATCCGCATAGGGTTGATAGATGCTGGCTCCTTGCCGACACTGGAGACGCGCCTTCACCTTGCTGATCAGACCGACGATTGCTGGCGAGACAGCCAGTAAGACGAAAACCTGGGCCAGCGTGAGCGCGATTGCTTGGAGTATCGATTGGTCTTTCGTCATGAATCTCCGTTTACAGCGCAACCAATAAGAGCACCACGAGTGTGACGAACATATAGGCTAGATAGAGATGGAGGCTCCCTCCCTGAACGATCCGTAGCCGGTCGGCCAATCCGGACATGAACGTGATCACTGGATCGTAGAGGTACTTCTGGAACATCGGTTCAATGCGAAATTCGAATCGCCGCCGCTTGGCGAAATAGCGCGATTCCGCGAGAAACTCCGTTTCAAGCTTCACGGTCGGCTGATAGATCGTGCTGAACACTCGTTTGATCGGCTGGACGAATCCCGTCGCGCTGTATTCCATACGAGGGGACAGGTTGATCCCGCATCCCCAGGTCTTGCCGTACCGAAAGGCGCGAGAGCCATGTAACGCAACGATGGCAAGTCCCAACGCTGCGGTTCCCGCGAGGACGAGGCCCAGGACCGGCGATGACAGACTCGAAAATTCCACGTTGACCGGTGCTAGTGCCCATCCATCAAGCGCCAGCATTTTGTCCGCGACCGATGTGCCGGTCATGGAGGCGGTCACGCGGTCGATTATTGGAACGACAATCATCGGAGCCAGTCCAAGGACGATGCAGACGGTCGCCAGAAAGCCCATTCCGATGCGCATGGACCAGGGAACTTCTTCGGCATGCTTGGCGTGAGAACTGCGCGGCAGGGCCAGGAACGAGATCCCGAACGCTTTGGCAAAACAGGTTAGGGCGAGTACTCCGGTGAGCGCCAGCATCGCCGCGGCGATCGGGAGCATGAGCTTCATCAGTAGTGAGGGCATCTGGTAGCTCAAGAACAGGCTTTGGAAGACCAACCATTCGCTAACGAACCCATTGGTAGGAGGCAGCGCCGCGATCGACACTGCACCGATGAGGAAAAAGGCGCCGGTCCAGGGCATTCGTCGGAGCAAGCCCCCGTATTCCTCCATGTTCCGAGTGTGGGTCGCGTAGAGCAGTGACCCTGCGCCCAGAAAGAGCAGCGCCTTGAACACGGCATGGTTGATGGTGTGGTACAGACCGGCGATCAATCCAAGGGCGGCCAACTCGTCGAGTCCATAGCTGTGAAAAATCATTCCTGCTCCGATGCCGAGCAGAATGATCCCGATATTCTCGACACTGTGGTAGGCCAGGAGACTTTTGAGATCGTGCTCCATCAGTGCGTACATCACGCCAAGCAACGCCGAGAATGCACCGATGACAAGCACGACAAATCCCCACCACCAGGGAAAGTGCCCGCCGAAAAAGTCGAAGTACACCCTGATCAAGGCGTAGATGGCGGTCTTAATCATGACACCCGACATAAGTGCTGAGATATGCGATGGGGCGGCCGGGTGGGCATAAGGCAACCACACGTGGAGCGGTACAATGCCCGCCTTGGTGCCGAAACCGATCAGCGCCATCAGAAAGACAAGGGTTTTCATGCTGTCCGGCAAAGGCTGTTCCGGATGACGGAAGGCTTCGAATGAAAACGATCCGCCTTCTTGGAAGAGAAACAGGAATGTCAGGATGATGAAAGCGGTTCCCACGTGGGTCATGATCAGGTAGAACAAACCCGCGTAACGCACATCGGTCTTTTCATGCTCCGTCACCACCAGAAAATAGGAAAACAACGACATCAGTTCCCACACGAGCAGAAAGAAGAATCCGTTGTCGGCGAGGACCACGAGGGTCATGGAAAGCAGGAAACCATTGAAGAGTGATCCCAGCAGTGAAATAGAGGCGCGACCATAGAATTCGGTCACGTAGCCGAGCGCAAAGATAGACGCGGCAAGGCCGACCAACGAAATCGTCAGCACGAAGAAGGAAGCAAGAGGGTCAAGCCGGAT
>JBEVJJ010000190.1:0-10908 GCA_040510255.1 Nitrospiraceae bacterium
CGTGACCACTTGCGAACCGGCGACCCGTCCGATCCCGTAGCTCAGGCTGATGCCGGTCGCACTGCCGAGAAACGCGGATGCCAGAGAAGGAAGAAGGGCCAGTTCTCCTTTAAAGCTGAGGTAGCCGACAAACGTCAACAAGGCCTCGTCGGGCACGGGTAACCCGAAGATCCCCAGCATCAACAGGAGAAAGATTCCCGCATAGCCGTACCGTGTGATCCAATCAAAACCTGCGTCCATCGCCGTGTTCTCGCTTCATGAGAGATTGGCTCTCCGTCTTTTGGATTCTATTGATGCCGATTTCTACACTCATCTGCCTCGATGAGCAATTGTCTCCCCCGTCGAGAGGGTATAAGTTGCAGGGCAAAGCCTTATCCTGGATTTCAGTCTCTTGATTTCAGTTGTCCGCCAAGTAAAATTATGGGCTTCGACAGTCATCCGCAATCCTGTCCGAAGGATGAAAGCAACGCTCTTTACAGGGATTGTGGTTCTGCTGCTGGCAGTGATGCCAGGATTTGGCGAGGAACCATTGTTATTCGACACGTGGGATCACTCTTATTTCAATCCCGGTCGGCTTGATGAGTTCATCCAGGCGCACAAGGCCCAGTACACCGAGGACTATTTCAAATGTTCTCAGAAGGTCCAACGCTTATTACGCGAGGAATCCGACGTCCGTGGCCGGCGGTGCGATTTTGCGCCTGGTTCCGGTGTCCGCAGTAGCTGTAGGAAGGACAGTCAACTCCGCGGCTTGGACAAGCATTTGGCAGAGTTGGACAGGCGATTCAAACTCACACGGCCTCGCTCGATGTAGAATCCGGGCCGAAATGCCGCAGCCGCGGTACGTGCCGCTGAAGACCTCGAAAATCCTGTACGCAGCCGGCCTGCGACATTGCAAAACGAAAAAAGAACAAACTCCTTCGTGACCTCAGACTGTACCTCCAATGTCCGCCGATCACTGAACGCCCGGTCGACGTAGACCCTCGTTTCAAAACGTTCCAGCTTCCCAGCGACCCACGGGGGTGAAATATTGAATGAGCGGGCGATGACGTTGATGGTTCACCGATTCGAGGATACGAGGACTTGCTCGATCGACCCGGCCACGGGATGCAATTCGGTCCGGGCGAAGCCGGCGGCCCTAAACATCCGCTCATATTCCTTGAAGGTATACGCGTCCCCTTCCGGCGTCGTCGCGAGCATGATCAAACTGAATTCGGCCACCGGCGGTGGCGTGACCCGGTCGTCGTTGGGGACGAACTCCAGGGTAATAACCCGGCCTCCCGGCACGAGACACCGATAAATCTTGCGGAGCAATGTCTCGCAGCTCGCCGTAGAGAAGTGATGGAGAAAATTGGTGAGTAGCACCAGGTCGTACCCGGTCCCAAGTTCTTGCTGAAACGCGTCGCCGGAAATCGTCCGGTAACGCGACTGAATGCCAGCTTTTCTCGCCAGCTCCTGTGCCACGACGAGCACGTTCGGCCAGTCCAGCGCCACGATCTCGGCCTCCGGACAGCGCGTGCCGATCTCGATGCCGAAGAGCCCATGCCCCGCCGCAATGTCGAGCACTTTCTTGACGCCCGGCTGCGTCTGCCGGACGAACAGGCCGATTTCTTCTGCCGGCTTGGCCATCATGGGGATCATGGACTTGGCAAATTCGACCCACAGGGGATGTTCGGGCGCAACGGTGCCAGCCTCGCCGGCCACGGTTCCACCCTTGCGCACGGCTTCCGTCAGGTTTTGAAATGCCTCGACAAATTTCGGGGCGTGCAAGAACCCCAGCACCGCGCCCATGCAAGCCGGCGATCGCCGATCCAAAAACAATGCGGAGTCCGACGTCAGCTTGTACCGCGCCCCTTCCTTGGTGAGAAACCCCTGGATCGTCAAATAGTCCGCCAGAATGCGCACCCCGCGTGCCGCCGCGCCGCACCGTTGCGCCAGAGCATCCACGGTGTCATATCCGCCTCCGACGGCAGTGAACAGATCCAGATCGACGGCGGCCTTGAGCGCCTGCGACCGTTGGTACGCATTGGCCGTCTGAAAAAATAGTTGCGGGGTAGGCCCTCCGGCCTGCTCCTTCGTCGCCATGGGTGCGGCCTCCTTGTGCGGGATCGGGTGTCAGACAGACTGGCCCAAGCTACTGGTCCGGGAGGATAGAGTCAACTGGACGAGTGCATAAGGACGGCGTCGCTCAGCAGGGGACATGATAGGAATAGGTATTGATCACGCCATAGTGGTCGGAGCCGGCGAGTCGACCGCCCGACACTTCCTGACCGAACAGGGCCTGCTTGAGGCACGCTTTGGACATGAACGCCATACTGAAGAGAAAATCGATGCGTCGCGCCTGGCCGATGGCGCGGCGATAGTCGGCGATGATCTCCTGTCGGTCGGCGACCGATTCGTTGGCAATGGCCAGATCGAGAGCCGAGGGCAGTTCCTGTTCCTCATGGCTGGCTAAGGGATTCTGCATCGGATCATACGTGTTGAGCATCGGCATCTCTGGCGCCAGCGCCGCCGTATCCTGTAGTCCAAATCGTTCGAGCTCCCGATATTCCGGAGAGCCGGGCTCGAAATTAAAATCCCCGCCGATGATCAGCCCCGTATAGGGACCGTTCTCCTGATACCGATGCAACGCCTTGATCCACGTATGCAATTCCCGCAGACGAAGGTCCTCGTCTTCGTTCAACGCGGCCATCAGGTGATCGTAATGCTGGAGGAGGCCCTGCTGGTGTGCGTCCATCAAGGCATGAAGCACATACATGTCGCGTTCGATACCCGAGTGCAGATGCGCTGTGCTAACCAGATACTTTGCCTGAGTAGCAGGGGAGATGACCTCCGCGATCAGCGCATAGCGCAACTCGCCGAGCTGCCATCCCACTTGATCATGACAACCGCCGGTTCCGCTGAGCTTGAGGCCCTCGAGCTGCCGCAGCCGCAGCGGCGCTTTCGCGAGAATCACGAGTCCATTGTTGAGATCTTTCAGTAACGCGACGCCCGGCAGGCGAAGACCGCAAGCATCCACCTGATGAACCTGTGAGTAGTGCAGACCGCGGGTCTGTAACGCCTCGACATACCGTTCGGCCATGTGAGGAAGCGGGTTGACTTCCTGTAAGAGTGCAAGATCCGGCTGCGCCTCCGCCAATTGGTCTACACGGAGATCGAATCGCGCCAATTGTTGTTCAAGCATTTCACCGGGACGAACCCAAAACCGCCCGACTTGCAATCCATGCAGGGTGTTGTAGGTGAGGATCTTGAACGTGTCGGCCTGGGGCAAGGAGTCCGGCAGAGGATCCGATGTCGGCGGTACCGAAGAGCACCCCCAAAGCAATGAGGCCAGCAACGACCAAGTTGCCAGATGGCGCCACCATCCGACCATTGCTCAGATACCTCGTTGTCTTCAAACGTCCAGTCCGCTCCAGCTCGCTTGTGCTGATAGAGCCGGAGACCACTTCCCACCGCTGGGCACGGACGTCGAACTGTAATTCAGAGACGGCTAATTTGCAATTCATGAATGCAACGACGCCAGCAACTCGATCCATTGCATCATGCCGCGCTGTAAAGCGTTCATAGAGAATTCCCGTTCACATCGCGATCGCGGAGAAGGTCGTTATCATTTCACTGCGATGCAACGGCGCGCACCAACATTTCCGTTGCGTCATGCCGCTCTCGTGTGCCAGACAGACGTCCTTCCATTATCCCGCGGCCGCTGATTGACTAGGCTGAAAGAGGCGATTGGCGAGTGTGAAGACATACGCGGCGTACCACAGTACCGGTATCCAGGAGACGGTCGCAAAGGTCCATGTGACGCCATCCGTTCTCGCCGCGAGCCAAGCGAGAAGGACGAACAGCGCTGCCAGCACCGTATGCGGCAGCACGACTCCCATCGAACGCCGCTCCGGCGTCAGATTATAGATAAGGATGAGAACTCCCGCGGCAGTCAGCCATACATAGCATGAGAACAGGTGCCTATCTGACGCCTGCCAGTAAGCCAGCCCAAATGCGATCGCGATGAACGCATCCAGCACCGTATCGCGCCAATTGCCCTGGGGGGGAGTTGATCGGACCCCAGATCACATTGGAGATGAAAGTAGTCCACGCAATACAGCACCGTGATGGAAAGTTCCAATACTTGAAGGGCGCCCCAACCTTCCGTGACATGCAGCACGTCATACAGCATGGATCCGAGCACGGCCGGATAGAGTTGGGTGTAGGTAAAGCGATGCCAGGATGGTAGGTGAGAGATTCGCACGATGGCCGCTCCTTCCGTTAGTGAGAACTGTCCCCGGCGTTGACCTGTCGTGGCTGGTCTCGGTCGGCTAGCTTAGCTGCTTCGATCAGGGGAAGTCATCGAAGCCTGTCGGAGGAATGGGCGGACTGGCTCGCTCTGTGACGGGCAGGACGGAGGTGCGCGAAGATGTTGTGAGTTGAGATCCCAAGGGCTAGAGATGCTGTCTCTCGTGATGGAGCAGCCAACGTTTGCGCTCCAGCCCGCCGCCGTAACCGGTGAGCGTCCCGTTGGCTCCGATCACGCGATGACAGGGAACGACTACGCCGATCGGATTGGCTCCATTGGCAAGTCCTACGGCACGCACGGCCGCTGGTTTTCCCAGTCGACGAGCGAGTTGGCCGTAGCTGATAGTCTGTCCTGCGGGAATGGACCGCAGCGCCTGCCACACGCTCTTCTGAAAGACGGTTCCTTCCGTGGCGACGGGAAGCGAATCAATCGCGTGAACATCTCCATCGAAATACGCGGCAATGGCCAAGGCGGGACGGGATCGCTTGGGGGCCGGTGTCAGCGTGAAACAATCCTTACCATAATAACGCGCGAGCAGACGATGCATGCGTGCGTCGTAGCTAGTCCAGTCGGTTGCTCGCAGATATTCTTGTTCATCACACATCACAACCAGCTCGCCGATCGGTGTCACGAGCTTCTCGGCAAATAGACAAATCCTATTGGGCATGACCAGCCTCTGGTGGTTTGAACGTGTGACGCTGGGCGGTCCACAAATACTGCGCGGCATAGGCGCGCCATGGCCGCCATACCTCTGCACGCTGGATCAGTTGTGGAGCAGTGGGCCCCACGCCACCGAGCCGTGCCGCGCCCCGCAAGATGCCGATATCGGTAGCCGGGAAGGCATCAGGTTCTCGCAGGGCCCGGAGGGCAATATATTGAGCGGTCCACTCGCCGACCCCCGGGATCGCGCGGAGTTGAGCGATGCTTTCTTCAATCGAACCCAGCGACTCGAAGAGTCGTGGGTTCAGGATCGCAGCCTGGGCGAGCGCTTTCAAGGTCGCCCTTCGTGACTCGGGCATGCCGATGGAGCTGAGAGCAACCGTCGCTAAGCAGCGCGCAGAAGGAAAGGTTCGAGTCAGCCGTGAATCAACAGCATGGCGAACCGGATCCCCGCACAGCAGGACAAGCTTGGTCCCTAACTGACGAGCAGCTTGGACGGTGATGTGTTGTCCAAGCACGGCACGAATGGCGAGTTCAAATCCATCCCAACATCCCGGCGCGCGCAGTCCCGGCCGCGAGGCGATCAAAGGAGCGAGCGCCTCGTCCTTGGCCAGATGAGAAGTAATGGTGGCGACGTCAGCTCCGACATCGAACAGGTGGCGGACACGTGTGACAAGCGCCTGAAGCGCGCGCACGGAAGGGAAGCGAATGGTCGCGATGACTGCATCGCGGTCCGGCGCATGAGCGACCGCGACAGTTCCATGTTCTCCTTCATGAGAGACGGTGCGCCGATAGATGCCGTTTTCGACGACCTCCATACCTTCGATGGCGCGAGCCCTCAGATAGACCAGCATCGCTTCCCAGTCATATGGAGGCCGATACGACAGGTGCACCATGACGGGAGGCACGGCAGGGTCATCTGGTACTGCGCGCATGTTGCGGCGGCGCAATTCCCTGGGCGGCCGGTGATAGAGGGTGCGGAAGGCGTCGTTGAATCGGCGTAGGCTCCCGAATCCTGCTGCCATGGCGACCTCCGCCATCGAGAGCCTGGTGTCATGAATTAACTGATTGGCGAAGAGCACACGCCGCGTTTGTGCCACCGCTACCGGCGAGGCGCCAAGGTGTTGGTCGAAGAGCCGACGCAATTGACGTGCGCCCATCCCTACGCGGGTAGCCAGGGCCTCGACCGTGCTATCCTCTCGATCAAGAAAGCCTTCGGCGATCAGCGCCAATCCGCGGGAGACCGTATTCGAGGTGCCACGCCAACATGCCAGATCGGGCGAGATCTCGGGACGGCAACGAAGACATGCGCGAAAGCCAAGCTCCTGGGCGGCAGCGGAGGTAGGAAAGAATCGGCAGTTCTCCCGCTTGGGCGTCCGTGCGGGACAGATCGGACGGCAGTAGATCCCAGTGGACGTGACGCCGACGAACAGGCGACCATCAAAACGCGGATCGCGCGTCTGGAGCGCCCGGTAGCAGATATCCGGGTCGAGCTGATCCATGCGCTCTAGTATGCCCTATCCATCGGCCCAGTTCTCGCAGTATTCGGACGTGACCATGACAAAGGGCGGATGCTGTCGTGATCGTCTCCAGGACATCCATCCTTTTCTACATCCCGTAGGATCTTGAATGTCATTGCCAACCGCCGAATTCGGCGTCGAGAGCATCGATCTCACAGAGGGTCAACAGCGCCGTGGAAGCTTGTGCCATCAGTCGCCGCAGATTGTCAGCGATAGCCGGTGACATCGGCTGGTTTGCCTGCATCCTGGACTTCGGTCATATACTTCCAGGCATCGGGCTGGCTGCCGTCTAGATCGGTGAAGCCATAGATCTTTGCCAGCTGCCCGCTGGACAGCGACTGTCCGTTCCAGCGCGACACGTCTGGATCTTGCGCGAGCGCCGCGACGGCTCGACCGACGAACGCTGGGCTCTCGGAGATCGCGAAATGGGGCGAGCGCGTTGTCGCCTCACGCCAGTTCGATTCGGTCACGCCATACGCCTCGAGCATGGCCTCTGATCGCAGCCAACCCGGCGTCAGTGACACAGCCGTCGCGTCGTACCGCCGCAACTCATGAGCCAGCGCAAACGCCATCCGATTCACCGCCGCCTTGGCTAGATCGTAGAAGAAGGACACCCGGTAGTTGGCCGCATTGTACTCGTCAGTTCCGTCAGTCACTTCGACCACCAGGCCACCGGGCGCCTTGATGAGCAGCGGGATCGCGAAGTGGCTGGTGATGGCGTGCGTATCCACAGCCAGACGCAGGGTGTGCAGCCCATAATCCAAAGTGGATTCCCAGACTGTCTTGTTCCACTCCATCCTGGTGGCTCCCCAGATGTTGTTTACGAGCAGGTGGAGGCTGCCCTGTTCACCTTCGATGCGAGTCACTAGCGCGCGAACCTCGTCGGCTACCAGGTGGTCTACCTGAACCGCGATCCCGCGGCCGCCAGCCCCATCCACGAGAGCCGCGGTCTCCTCGATGGTCTCCGGCCGGTTCATTTCCGATCGTTGGGATCGGCTCGTTCGCCCGGTGACATAGACGGTCGCTCCGGCTCCACCGAGTTGCACGGCTATTCCTCGTCCCGCTCCTCGGGTCGCGCCGGCGACCAATGCCACCTTGCCGGTCAGTGGTTTCTTCATGCCACCGAATCTAGCATTCCGCTCGATTCGCTACAACCGCGCGCCACCCCAGCAAGACCCGCTCAGGCGACTCTGTGAATGGCCAAATCGTGAAGGCCATTGCCTTATATCTGGGCGATAGTCGGCCTTCTCGTCGCGGCGCTCGACCCCAACGGCGGACTCGGTGCAGATCTTCCATCGGGTCCTCGCATGGTCACAATATGTGATTGCAGATCCGACGCGAAGCGGGCGGAAACCCACCGTTAGCGGACAGGAGGCGTAGCAGGAACCTTCTGCTGGATGCGTCTGAGATAGGTGGACATGTAATGTTCCGGTACATCCAGAAGACTGAAGTCTCTCAGATTATTCCAGAAAGACAGCACTGATAGGCGTTGGGCCTGATGATCTGAAAAGTAGCGGTAGTCCGGACCCTCCTCAAGCACAACCTCCGGGCCGAAGTGTTGAAACGGGCCCTCGTCCAGCACGGCAAACAGCTCGAACGGCGGGAGTAACGGCACCGGGTCCCTGTCGTTCACGAACCGGAGTAAGGGCAGTGTGCGATATTTCTTAACCCCCTCTCGGTTCGTCACCTTCGGCTGGCCGAACGTGATCGCCGGTCCAAGCTTATATCCATCCTCTTTCAACAACATGAGGACGATGACCGCGGCAGCGCCGCCGAGACTATGTCCGCTGATGCGGGTTTCATAGTCCGATTTCAACAGCGGTTTTGCGAACTCGTAGACCTGAAGCGCAGAATCCGCAAATCCCTTGTGGAGCGGGATCTCCAGCCGACTGTCCACCACCTTGTTGTAATCCACATTCAATTGCATGTTGACCAAGTTTGAGGTGCCACGGACCACGAGCCACTGTACGTGCTTGGCATCATCCTGCTCCACATAGGCCTTGATGCCGGACGAAAGGGGAGCACTGATGCTGATCCTCACCCCTGGTCCGCTCTGCTGCCGAATGGTTGCGTCCTGTTCATACGCAAGATCGGCCCGCTGGGCATACTCAAGGGCCTGCGCAAAGTCCAGCGGGGTAGGAGGCGAAGAAGGAGTCGGCGGTGTGGTCTCACACGCAGCGAGACTCACGACTGCCAGCGCGAAGAGGGCTGGTATTAGGATGGATCGAATGGCGGAGGATCGAATGGCGGAGGATCGAACGGTCGGCATCATGTCAGGTTCACCCCTTCGAGGTGCATGAAGAAACCACAGGCGAGTCCTTCTACCTTCGTGACAGCGAGAAGTCAATCGCTCGTAGAAGACATGAATGGCGCTGTGGGGTACTGCGTGATTGCGGTCATCACAACGATGAGGGTTCATCTACAGCACTTCCGCGTCGACTTGATAGGCCATAATGCCGTAGTACTTGATCAGGTTGCGTTCGATCTCTTTCAAGATCTTCGCGGCGACCTCTTCGCTGGTGAGAACCGTCATGACAATGTTCCCATCGGATTCAATCCCCGTCGATCGAGTACCATGCTTCCCCCAACCGGTCGCCGGCGTGACGGTGTACCCGGTCGCGCCCGCATCGACCACCAATGTTTTCAACTTAGACTCAAGGATGGCCTCGGCAACGATCGTAACCAGTTTCTTGGGTTGAAGTGGCATGAGGTCCTCCAATGCGGGTATCGGCACAGGACAAGATGACGGGCTGCCGTGCGGCCCCATTTATCATCACATGAAGCAACTGGGTGAGAATCGCACGGACATCATACCAGTCACACCTTTTCAAGGAGTGCGACAGGCGCCAGGGGCCAGTCCTTCTACCTTCGTCGTAGGGAGAAGTCACCTTCCGTGTCTGTCGGGGATGAGAATCGCAGACGAACCGGGATCATCTCGAAAAGCCATCCCCGAACAAGCCACAGAGCCAGCGAGCTTAACGACCGGTCGGAGATTCCATCTGTCCTGGCTTGTCCGGCGACACGACGCAGGGTCCGCAATTTTCCGAATGCGCATGCGATGGTTCACCTGCTCCGCCGGTACACGCCACCATCTTATGATAGCAACTCTTCACCCCGTCCTTTCCGTTCACTTTGCAGGCGCGAGTGACGGTGGAATGCTCGATCGGTCCGACAGGACTGGATCCAATCGGACATTGCGGATCTGCGGGAGGAGCTGGGGGTCCGCCTTTCTTTCCAGCATTCTTCAGATCTTCGGGCTTCATGGGATTCAACTGCCCTTCCATTTGCAGTTCCGCGGCCAGGGTCCTCTCCATCGTCACCCACGTGAATGACAAGACTCCCAAGATCCCCAAGAGAATTTTCACGTATGTGTAGCTCATGCCAGTCATCCTCCTTGTCACAATGGTTGTGACCGCCAAATACACTTTAGAGGAGCAGTTCCATTCGAACACACATGCGGCTTTAGAATAGTTCACAGCAGGCGAGCATGACCGATCGGATCAGCTAGGGGCTGCGTTTTAAATCGCCCGTGACAAAGTCGGCATTGCGGAGATCTGCTTCTAGCCGCATCAAGCTGTGTTGGAGCCCGTCGTTCCAACCCCTGACCAGCGCGTCTGGAGAAGAATCTGCGATGTCCATCACCTCCTGATACTCGCGTCGCAACACGATCTCTTCGTGAGCCGGTCGATCCCTGATCAAGACGATCTGCATGGTGAGAACGGCTTTCGGCGACCCGTTGAGCCGAAGATCCCCGTAAAGCGCATTGACGGCTCCTTCCAGCAGATACGCGGATTCCAGGGTGCTGGAGGTGTCCACCACGTGCTGGAACAGATGTGCATGGGTCAGCCAGCGCTGTAGCTGTTGCGTTACCATGGCGCTGGGCGCGACAAACCACTCGTTGTAAAAATCGGATTGGTAGTCCGCCTCACCGGTGCGATAGACAATCTCTGTTCCTTCGAAGTGCGGGGAGATGCGAAGCTTGCGAATCTTGAGAATCTTGGGACTCGCCCCTGCTTGAGGAGCCAGAGCCTCCGACGGTCGTGTCACCTCAAGAGCATAGAAGCGCTTTTCGGGAGGTGTCTTGGCAAGCCGAATGCATCCGCCAAGGATCATGACAGCGAGGACGAGCACCACCGCGAGATGAATCCATCGGTCTCTCATCGTTTGGCTGAATTCACATGCGCCGGCGGCTCACCAAACAGCACATACGACGGATAGCGCTTTGCGTTCTTCGTCAATTCTCTGAGATTCTCGGACACGACCCGAAGGTTCTCAACGATCTCTTCCATATCCTGGCTCTTATTGGAAAGGAGCACATCCACTCGCCGCAAGCTCTTATCCAGACGGGCCATGGTAGTCGGGAGCGTTTCAACAGCCGTCCGAATGTATTTCGATGCCGGCGAGAGATCTGCGAAGACTTGCCGCGCCTCTCCCATAGTC
>JBEVJJ010000191.1:0-3643 GCA_040510255.1 Nitrospiraceae bacterium
GGTTCCGTACGATACCGGCGCCGCCGCACCCTTTGCATGGTACCTGCTCAGAGAGTTCCACACGACGGGTGATCCCGCTGAACACCTCCGGGACAGAGAGTTCGACCTCAATCTCTAGGTCCTCTCCGTGCACGGCGAATTCTTGAGCGCCACGGCTTCCTCGACCGCGCCCTCCGAAAAACGTATCGAAAATGTCGTTGAAGTCACCCCCACCGAATGAGGAACCTGCTCCCCCTGGCTGAGCTCCTGCCTGCTGACGTGCCTTCTCGTAGGCCTCAGCCTGTTCCCAGTTCTGCCCGTACTGGTCGTACTTCTTGCGCTTGTCGGGGTCCGACAAGACTTCCTGGGCTTCATTCAATTCCTTGAATTTCTTTTCCATCTCGGATTTGCGCGAGCCAGTATGCAAGTCGGGATGGTATTGGCGGGCCAGGCGACGAAAGGCTTTCTTGATGTCGTCGGCTGAGGCGTTGCGGGAAAGCCCCAGCACGTCGTAATAGTCTCGTTGAGAGGTGGCCATCTGTCCGGTTTAGAAGTTCAACGTTCGGCTTTTGCGAGTGCCCGATCGCTTCTTCTGAAGCTTACGGGGTCCTGTGGTGTCATTGCAAGGATGTGTTTTCCATGCGACCGCATCAGGACCTATTCAGTCTCTGTTAATCACGGATCTGAGTTTGGCAAGGGATTGATCCGCCGGCCATCGACAAAGAGATGCAATTTATCATGAGGAAGAGAGACGGGAAGAGTCTGACCTGGTGAGATAAGAGAGGCCTGGGACAGGCGCACGACAAGGGGTTCGCCCCGCATGGAGCAATAGAGAATCTGATCCGCGCCAAGGTCTTCGTTCAGGTCGATGGAGGCCTCGACGCGGATGGCGGGTCGGGTCGTCGGTTCCAGTCGGACGTCCTCAGGCCTGATGCCGAGCACCGCGGGGCCTGCGAACGAACCACTGGCATTTAGCGCAAAGGGGGGCAGGGCCAACTCAAGATCTCCCACCCGGAATATCGTGGCGCCTCCTTCCTGACGCAGCGTCCCTTGCCAGAGGTTCATGGGCGGCGTGCCGATAAAGCTCGCCACAAACGGATTGGTCGGATAGAGATAGGTCCGATGCGGCGGATCGGCCTGTTGGAGGTGACCTCCATTCATGACCACAATGACGTCGCCGAGCGTCATGGCTTCCACCTGGTCATGGGTGACATAGATCATCGTGGCGCCGAGCCGTTGTTGAAGTTTTTTCAACTCAACACGGGTGCTGGTTCGTAGTTGAGCATCCAGATTGGAAAGCGGTTCATCAAAAAGAAACAGCTTCGGCTTCCGCACCATCGCGCGTCCCATGGCGACCCGTTGGCGTTGGCCGCCGGAGAGATCCTTGGGTTTGCGGTCAAGCAGTTCGAGAATGTTCAGGAGTTGGGCCGTGTCTGCAATGCGTTCCTCGATCACATGCCGCGGGGTCTTTCGCATGGAGAGGCCGAAGGCCAGATTTTCGCGCACCGAGAGGTGAGGGTAGAGCGCGTAATGTTGAAAGACCATCGCAATGTCACGAGCGGCCGGTGACAGGTCATCGACCGGCGCTCCATCGATGAAGACCTGTCCGGACGTGTGGGATTCCAACCCGGCGATAATTCGCAGCAGCGTCGATTTGCCGCATCCGGAGGGGCCGAGCAAAATCGCAAAGGTTCCGTCCGACACGTTCAGTGAAATGTTGTCCAGCACCAGCCCCTTGTCGAATCGTTTGGAGATTGCCCGCAACTCGAGGTCTGCCATCAGTCAACCCTTCACCGCTCCGGCCGAGAGTCCACTGATGATCCACCGCTGGCACAAGAGGACAATGAACACCAGCGGTAGTGTTGCCAGGACGGAGGCCGCCGCCAATTCTCCCCAGGGGATCGTGAATTCCCCTTGAAACAACGCAATACCGAGGGGCAACGTGTGCTTATCCGGTTGCGTGAGAATGAGGAGCGCAAAAAAGAACTCGTTCCAAGAATAGATGAAGGTCAGAATCGCGGCGGTAAAGATTCCAGGCGTGGCCAGTGGCAGCATGATGCGCGTCAGCGTCTGCCAGGTGGTGCACCCATCGACTTGTGCCGCCTCCTCCAGTTCCGCGGGAAGCTCCTTGAAGAACGATGCCAGAATCCAAATCACAAGCGGTAGGCTGAACGTGACATAGGGCAGGATCAATCCCCAGTGGGTATTCAATCCGTGGACATTCGCCAACAGGCGCCAGACCGGTCCGGCGATCGCCATTTGCGGAAACATCGAGACGGTGAGGAGCCCGCCGAGAATCCAGGATTTCCCCTGCAGTTTCACGCGAGCCAGCACATACGCTGCCGGAATGCCGATCGCCAGGGCAAGGACCGTGGTACAGCCGGCCACGAACACGCTATTGCCGACGTAGCTCAAGAGGTGATGATCGAACAGGGCGGCGCGATAAAAATGCCATCCTCCGCTCGGCCACCAGGACGGAGGGACCGCTTCGACCTCCTGCTGCGTCTTGAAAGAGGTCAGGACGAACCAGACGAATGGCGCCAGACTGCCGGTGACGGTCAAAAGAATTCCGAGCACGAGAAGTAGTCGTTGCGTCATTTCGTCTCGCGTTCCATCAGGCGTGAGCCGACTGTCCGGACATAAAAGAGCGAGAGGGCAAAAATCGCGACGAACACCATGACGGAGACGGCACTGCCATACCCCATCCGGCCTTCGGTAAACATCGCTTTGTACCCGTAAAGTTGCAACACTTGAGTCGCATCGCCCGGACCTCCCTGTGTCATGACGAACGCCAGATCGAAGACGCGAAACGCATCCATGGTGCGGAACAGCAACGCCAAGAGCAGCGC
Organism: Nitrospiraceae bacterium; assembly: GCA_040510255.1. Taxonomy (GTDB): domain Bacteria; phylum Nitrospirota; class Nitrospiria; order Nitrospirales; family Nitrospiraceae; genus DASSBQ01. The sequence goes on from JBEVJJ010000191.1 coordinate 2,829, forward strand.
CGGTTTGAGCAACGGCAGAGTGATATGCCAAAACCGTTGCCCGAGATTGGCGCCGTCGATGCGGGCGGCCTCGTAGAGTTCGTCCGGGATCAGTTGCAGTCCGGCCAAGATCAATAGGGCGGCGAACGAAGAGGTCTTCCAGACATCGACCAGGACCATGATCGAGAAGGCGAGACCGGGAGACGCAAGCCAGGGAATATAATCAGCTACATGATCACCGAAGACGATGAGATTGGCCAGTCCATATTGATCGTTGAACAGGTACCGCCACATCTGCGAGGCCACGGCGGTGGGAATGACCCATGGAATGAGGGCCGCCGCCCGTACCCAGCCACGGCCGGGAAACTGGGCATGAATCACGAGGGCAATCCCCAAGCCCAACGTGACCTCGAATGCCGTGGAACATATCACGAATCCGGCTGTGACGATGAAGGCTTGCCTGGCGGCAGGATCGGCGAAAAGCAGGGCATAGTTTTCCAGGCCGACGAATGGTTCACCGAGCGTCGGCATACTTAAGATGATGCGATACAAACTGAGGGCAAACGATGCGACGACGGGATACACACCGAGGGTCAGGGTGAAGGCGAGCGCCGGCGCCAGCATCCACCAGGCAGCAGCCTGTTCTCGAGATACCTTTGAATTGAAACATTTAGTCATCGAGTCATTTTGTCATTGACAATGGAAACCAACGAGCAATGAATCAATCGTCAATTTTTCCGGCTCAATTCCAACAGGCGATTGATTTGCGCATCGGCGCGACCGGCTTCCGCCGCGAGATCGATGTCGTGAAAGGCGAGCGCGCGGCTGAAGTATCG
>JBEVJJ010000192.1:0-10415 GCA_040510255.1 Nitrospiraceae bacterium
TGACGAGTGGCTGTGGCCTGCCTGAACGCGCTTAAGAAGCAATCACCCATTGTGAAAGGCAACGTTCCCTTGTTGGCTGCCCTCACGCGGGGACAGAGAGAATATGTGAGCATGCCGCGCTTCGAAAGTGGAAAAACATCGCACGTTGCTTATTGCACCTCATCCTCAATTATTCAGAACGAATAATCCGCATCCTATTACCGCTTAAAACCCACCGGCATTCATGCGGTTAACTTCATGGTGACACCCCTTGATCGTCATGAGTCGCTCATGATGACCGGATCCGCTCCGGCTGCGATCTCCCTCTGTTCACCACATATGGTGAATAGAAGGGGGTCCTTCCTCATAGTCGATGTCTCGCATCCTGGGCTGAGATCGCCGTGGCCTTGATGGCTCTCTCGATCGCGCTGAACGGATGCTCCTCAGGATTGGCCCCAGACGTGCACTGTCCGCTTTCATGAGGTGGCTGGAACCACTGAGCAGCAAGCCCGATCGCCTGTATGTCGTGGGACCTGCATGCAGCTGCGTCGTCTCCGCGCTTGCGAGACACCTTAATCAGGTTCATGCTCGCTGACCGTTCGAATTCGCGATGACGGCAGAAGGGTGCTTGGATAATGCAGCTAGGATTTTGGCCGGTTCGATCTCTTGATCGGGTCATGGACCGACATCATGCAGCGGGCGCCGATGACCGTTGCACTCCGTAGGGACGGTGTTTGCTGAATCGCGGTCCTAATCAGGAATTCCAATGCCTTGGGTAATGATTCTCGGCACTCGTTTTCGTTGAGCGTGTCAGGATTGCTGAATGCCATTTGCGTGACATGACCACGTGTTGTCTTGAAATCCAACACAATCCAAGCGTGCGTCTTTTTGCCGTATGCAGCCATTCCGAGCCAGACAAGAATAGAGATGATTGCCACAATGACGAGTTGAACGATCGTGGGACGGTTGATTCCTCTTGGGCCTTCAGTCGTTGGGCCTGTTGGGCCCGTCCCGGTTACCGACGGAAGGATCGCATCGCAATCACGCTCCAGCGCTGGTGCATTGGATAACTGATGCATACTGCTGCTCTCTTCAGGAGACATTCCCATCATATGTTCGGTTGAGAATAGACTGGCTGTTTCACGCATACGATACATCTGTCCTTCAATTCCGCCGCCTAAAATTCAATTTTGAGCAATATGCAGAACAGGTTGCGACGCCTGGCACGGGTCGCAGGGCGCAGGTCACACCCCTTGCTCAAAACCACATGTTTCTTGCCAGGGCATACGCAGCGGGGTACAAGGACATAGGAGGTAACACATGTTCACAACCATTGATGGCAACTCAAAGGATGGGGGGTTCAGGCGGTTAGCGATGAGGAGCCTTATCTTTGCGCTCTGCGTATTGACCGTCTACATTCTGCAACAGATGGGCGTCATTCCCATGAGTCTCTTCTGACTTGTTCCGATAGCGAGGGCAGATCCGCAAAAAGTGCCATTGGTCCCACCAGGTCCACTTCTTCCCGCAGTGCTTCCATCCCTCGATCAGTTTGGCAAACGTGGACGTCACGGTGTTCTTCAATTCCCGTGTGGATTGAACGTAGGATCGTGCCCTACCGCGCCCTGCACAAGCTGGTAGAGAACGTGGGAAGACCAGTGGCATGGTCCGCTAAGGCGGCAGGAATTTCCGGTCCATGCTCCTACTCGGCAGGAGAAAGATATTGATAGCGGTTCAAGGCGATCAACGGACGATGAGCACGGAACAGGGTGTATGTTGAGCCAATTGGTAGGACACGCTACCGAGGAAGAACCGAGCAATCGCCCCCAAGCCCTTGGCGCCCGTCACGACCAAATCGGGCTTTGTCTTCGCTGCAATTCCGAGAATGGTGTCGGCTGGTTTCCCGAAGTCAACGACTTCGACCACGCCATAGTCGGCTTTGATGAGCTGCTCCGCGCTCTCCTGCACGAGACGGCATCCCGACTCCTTCAGTTCGGAGCGATGCATCGCATGTACCGCCACAACTTCAATCGGGCTCTTGCCATGGCGCCCTTTGACGGTATCGGACCGCATGCGGGTGGTCAGGAACTGGAGCGCCTTCCTGCTGGTTTTCGATCCGTCCGTTGCAAACAAGATCCGCTTGATCGGTCGAGGTGGCTTTTTCACGATCAGCACGGGACAAGGAGCATGCAGGGACACCTGCATCGACACGCTACCCAGCATGAACCGGTCAAGCGCGCTCAACCCCCGGTTTCCCAGTATGATCATCCCGTCTCGCTTCGGTGCGTTCTCTAGAATCGTCTTTCCGATCGCGCCACGTTCTTTCAGGACCTTTCCCTTCAGACTCATCGTTGCCAGGAACAGCTTGGCCTCAGCGACGGTTTTATTCGCGCGGTGCTCGAGGCGGTCGATCTCTTCGCGGATGAAGCGTTCATTGCCGGCTACGGCCGGCTGCACCACGAATGGCGCCCGGACCGACGCCACGTCCACCACGTGGAGCACAGTGATATTGGATGGAGAGGCCAAGGGAAGCCGTCCCAGCCATTCCATCGCCCATTTTCCGTATCGTGAGCCATCATGAGCCGCCAGAATGTTCATACGTCACTCCGGTCGAACGGCTACCTTGAGGACACCCTCAAGACGATCTCCAAAGATTCTGTATCCCTCTTTGATGTCATTGAGCGATACCCGGTGGGTCAGCAACGGCGTCAGATCCATTCGGCCGGCCCTTACCATTTCCATTAATCGTCGCATTCTTTCCTTGCCACCAGGACATAATGTCGTCACTACCCTGTGATCGCCGAGTCCGGCCGCCAAAGCCTCGTACGGCAGCTGCAGTTTGCCGGAATACACACCCAAGCTCGACAGTGTCCCACCCGGCCGCAAGCAACGGAGAGAGTTCTCGAACGTCTCTTGGGTACCGAGCGCTTCAATTGCCACATCGACACCTCCCCCTGTGAGTCGCTTCACTTCTGCAACGACATCCATTTCCCGATAATCCAGGACCACATCGGCGCCCATCCGTCGAGCGATGCCCAGTCTGTTCGTATCGCCGTCTACTCCAATGATGAGCGAGGCACCCATCAGTTTCGCGCCGACCGTCGCACAGAGCCCGATCGGCCCTTGCGCGAACACCACGACAGAGTCGCCGATCTTGATGCTTCCCGATTCCGCGCCACTGAATCCTGTCGAGGCAATATCAGCCAGCAACACGACCTGCTCGTCAGCCACCCCATCGGGAACCTTCGCGAGGTTTGCTTGAGCATTCGGCACGAGAAGATATTCCGCCTGTGCGCCGTTGATCGTATTTCCGAAGCGCCACCCGCCGATCGCTTCATAGCCTGCCCCGTGTCCGCATTGAGATAACTGGCCGGACAGACAGGCGCGACATTGCCCGCATGGAGTGATCGCTCCGACCAGCACGCGATCCCCGATTGCATATCCGGTCACCCCCGGCCCGAGCTCCTCAATCATCCCCACCGGTTCGTGGCCGATGATCAGTCCCGGCTTAACGGGATACTCACCTCTCACAATATGCAGATCTGTGCCACAGATGGTGGTCAGCGTGATGCGGATGACGGCCTCACCGACCCCTGCTCGTGGCCGTTCCACTTCATCGATGCGTATGTCATTGACTCCATGGAACACCGTTGCTCGCATCATGGCCATCATATCCCTCCCAAGACACAGAATGGCATGTCACAGTCGGTGGCCTAGCCGCCGGCCCGGAGGCATTCGACCGCCTCTTCCCAAATCCAACGATCCGCGCCTGCCCTCATGTCTTACCAATTAGGTTCCTTGATTCGCGAAGGTACACGAACCAGTACACCAGCGCCACCAAGACGGTGCCACCCAGGATATTCCCCAGTGTGATGAAGAGCAGATTGGACAACGCATCGCCGACGCTGATAGGCATGACACCGTATGCAGTGAGCGCCATCCCGAGCGGCAAGAAAAACATGTTCGCCACCGAATGCTCGAATCCGCACGCCACAAACGCCGCGATGGGAAACACGATCGCCAGGATTTTGTCAGCTACCCCACGAGCAGCCATACACAGCCACACTGCGAGGCACACCAACGCGTTGCATAGGACGCCGCGGGCCACGGCCGAAACGGGATCGAGGCTCACTTTGGCCCGTGCGATGACCACCATCGTCTCGCCCACAGAATTGTCGCCCAGCGTGTGAATGCCCCCGAGCAGGACCAGGACTGCCGTGCCGAACGCGCCGATGAAATTCCCGAGATAGACCCAGACCCAATTGTGGAAGACTTGCCTTGTCGTGACCCGCTTCGCAGCCCAGGCCATGGCCAGAAGATTGTTCCCGGTAAACAATTCGGCGCCGCCGATGATGACGAGCACGAGCCCGAGACTGAAGGAGACGCCGCCGACAAGTCGAGCCGGACCGAATGGCCACCCGGTCGCTGAGTGACCAGGTGTCATCGTCACAATGTAGAACAGCGCTCCGAGCGAGATGAACGCGCCGGCGAGGATGGCCAGCGCCACGACGGTTGATGTCGGAGCATTCGCTTTGACCACCCCGATATCCCTGACGCGTACTGCAATCTCAGCGGGCGCATAGGCATCAAAGAGGGGTACCTGACCGGCAAGCAATCGCTCCATCACGGGTATCCGCACTCCTCTGTCAGCTTCATGAGGCGGCCTAACGTCGAGAACACGCGGGGCGTCCTACATAATCAGCCTGGCATGCACGGGAGGTGCGGTCATGATATTTGCCGGATCCGTACGCAGCAGGCCTGCTCGCTCAATCCTGACCGCCGAGACCTTGTACTCCGGACACTTCGAACTTTCATCCGCGCTCGAAGACAGAAGCATATTGATCTGACTATCCGGAAAATGGAAGCTGGTGAAGACCTGTCCCTGCTGAACGCGTTCACTGATCGCCAGCGGCAAGCGGGCCTCAGACCGCTTGCTCACCAGCCGCACGGAGTCCCCATCCCGCAAGCCGAGCGATTCGGCGTCCATCGGATGCATCTCCAGCACGTCGCCATCGACCACATGCATGATGTCCGTCCTCCTCGTTTGCGCTCCGCAATTGTAATGCTGCAACACACGACCGGTGATGAGGAGAAACGGATATTGCTCGTCCGGCAACTCGCCGGGAGGCAGATAGTCCACTCCAACGAACCGGGCTTTGCCATGAGGAAACCGGTCACGGTGCATCAATCCAGTACCGGGATGCGTATCACTAGGAACCGGCCATTGAAGTCCGGCCGGTTGTTCCAGCCGTTCGTAAGACACGCCCGCCCATATGGGAGTCAGTCGCGCAATCTCCTTCATGATCTCCGCGGGATGGTCGTACGCCATCGGATAGCCCATCCGTGTGGCGACTTCGCAGACCACTTGCCAATCCGGCAGAACGCCGCCGGGCGGCTCCACGGCTTTCCGGATCCGCTGGATTCGGCGCTCCAGATTGGTGAACGTTCCATCCTTCTCCAAGAACGATGCGCCGGGAATAACAAGATGCGCCAGCTTCGCCGTCTGGCTCATGAAGAGATCCTGCACGACAAGAAATTCGACATTGCGAAGAGCTTGATGAACCTTTTTCAGATTGGGATCCGTCTGCGCAACGTCATAGCCGATGATCCACAATCCTTTGAGCCGGCCGTCCAACGCCGCCTCCCACATGTCCGGTATTTTCATTCCTCGCTGCGTCGGCAAGGGTCGTCCCGTAACCTGCTGATGCAGAATGGCCAGTTCGGGGTTGTCTAATAATTGATACCCGCTGAAGTAGGTCGGTAGGCAGCCGACGTCCGATGCGCCCTGCACGTTATTCTGACCGCGGAGAGGGTTGACGCCGGTTCCCGGTCGGCCGACATTTCCGGTCGCCAGCGCCAGGTTGCAGATGGCGATAACCCCGTGGCTTCCCCAGCGATGTTCCGTTACCCCCAGCCCGTGCAGGCACATGGAAGCGCCGCTTGTCGCGTAACGTCGCGCCGCCTCTTTGAACAGATGAGCCGGAACGCCGGTCGTCGTTTCTGTCCATTCGGGCGTACAGCTTTTGACCGCCTCAAGCCAGTCTTTCACGCCTTCCGTCCGCTCGTCGATGAACCGGCGGTCCAGCAGTCCCTCCTTGGCGATTACATGTCCCATACCATTCAGTAAGGCCACATTCGTTCCCGGCCGTAATTGCAAATGCAGATCGGCTAGGCGAGCCAACTCCGTCCGACGCGGATCGATGACAATCAGCGGTATACCCCGGCGCATCACCCGTTTGATGTGGGCGCCGATGACCGGATGGGATTCCGTTGGATTGGCTCCGACGATCATGATCAGCTGCGCCCGCTCATAGTCCTCAATGGAATTGGTCGCAGCCGATGCCCCGACGGTTTCCATCATGCCGGTGACCGTCGCGCTGTGGCAGACGCGGGCACAATTATCGATATGGTTCGTACCGATCACGCAGCGCATGAACTTCCCGAACAGGTAGTTTTCCTCGTTGGTGCCGCGGCTGGAAGAGATCGTCGCCAGGGCATCGGGTCCATGTGTTCGCTTGATCCGATCGAACTCTCCGGCAAGCCGATCCAGCGCCGCTTCCCACGAGATTTCTTCCCAACCATCGCCTTGGCGTAACAACGGAACCCGCAACCGGTCCGAGGCGTAGATGTACGACCACCCGAATCGCCCCTTCATGCAGGCATGTCCCTGATTGGAAGGTCCATCGTCGGCCGGCGCCATTGTCACGACCTTTCCATCACGCAGGCCCGCATTCATGGTGCACCCGACTCCGCAATACGCGCAGGTGGTCCGGACCGTCCCCACCGGGCGTCCGGATTCCAACACGGTCTTCTCCGTCAAGGCCTCCGTAGGACATTCCTTCACGCACGCCCCGCAGGACACGCAATTCGACGTGATAAAGCCGTCCTGACTGCCCTGCAGCGGGCGAGAGCCGGCAACCGGTCTCGTCGGGAAACCGCGGCCGATCATGGTCAGCGCAAATGTGCCCTGAATTTCGCCACAGGCCCGGACGCAGCGGGCGCACGAGATACAGACGGCATTGTCGAAGGCAAAAAACGGGTTGGATTCATCTCGATAATCGACGCGACGCGCGCGCTGTCGATAGCGAATCGTTCCGACGCCGTACGTCAACGCCAGCCGCTTGAGGATCTCCGGCGTCTGGATTCCATCAGGCTGCTCCGAAAGGTACAACTCGATGATGTTGCGGCGGTAGCGACCCAGGCGTTCGCTTTCAGTCCGCACGATCATACCGTCATGGACAGGTGTGGTGCAGGAGGCCGGCGTCCCGACTTGCCCTTCCACTTCACAGAGGCAGAGTCGGCATGACCCGTACGGCGCCAAATGGTCCGATGCGCAGAGGCTTGGGACAACGATGCCTGACTTCCTCGCCACCTGATAGACGGTTTCGCCCTCGGTTGCCATGACCGAACGGTTGTTGATCGTGAGCTTCATGGACACTTCGTGGATCGCTTCATCGGTTCATTGCCGATTGGTTCATTTATTTAATGGCTCAATGATTCGATGACTCGATGATTCAATTCTCCATTTCTCACTGCCTCAGCTTGCTGTGAAATTCCGCGGGAAAGTGATCGATGGCGGTCAGCACCGGATAAGGGGCGCGACCACCGAACGCGCACAGACTTGCCGCCTTCATGGTGTCACCCAAATCAAACAGGAGGTCGAGGTCTTCTTGCGTACCCTGGCCTGCCTGAATCCGTTCCAGTAGTTCCCGGCTCCGAATGGACCCGATCCGGCACGGCGTGCACTTCCCGCAGGACTCCGTCGTGGCGAAGGCCATAAAGTGGCGTGCCAGCTCCAGCATATCGGTCTCATGGTCGTAGACGACGATACCCCCATGGCCTAGAATGGCTCCGGCCTCAGCAAATGCGTGGTAACAGATCGGAATGTCGAGTTGTGATTCGGGAAACAGGCTGCCCAGCGGACCGCCGACCTGCACCGCCTTGAAACGAGATCCAGGCGCCATCCCGCCGCCGAACTGGTCCAGCACCTCCCGCAACGTGAGCCCGAAGGGAACCTCGACAATGCCCGGCTGTTTGACTCGGCCCCCGAGTTGCAGCACGACCGTACCTCGTGAATGTTCCGTCCCCATCGACGCGTGCCAGGCTCCACCTCGTGCAAGAATGCCTGGCACAATGGCGAAGGTCAGCACATTGCTCACCACGGTAGGACGGCCATAGAGTCCTGATACAGCCGGATACGGCGGTTTGACACGGACATCTCCGCGGTGTCCTTCGATCGATTCCAGTAACGCCGTCTCTTCCCCGCAGACATACGCGCCGGCCCCGCTGATCACCTCGATAGAGAACGGCTGGCCATCGATTTCCAGCAGACCGGCCTGGTCCAGTTTCTGAATGGCGATCCGAAGAGTCCGGGCGGCCGCCGGATACTCGTGACGGCAATACACGAACGCCTGGTCGGCCCCGACGGCCCGTGCGCAAATCAGGATTCCTTCGAGCAGCCGGAACGGGTCGCCTTCCATGATCATCCGGTCGCAATAGGTACCGGCATCTCCTTCGTCAGCATTGACCACCACATATTTGTGGTCGGCCCCCGTCTGTCGCGCAATCTGCCATTTGTTCCATGAGGGAAAGGCGGCCCCGCCACGGCCGCGCAACCGGGAAATCTTGATCTCCTCGATGATGGCGTCCGTAGACATGGTCAAGGCCGCCTGCAACCCCTGGAATCCGCCGCGGGCCTGGTAGGCATCAGGGGCCAGCGGCTCGGTAATCCCGAAGTTTTCATAGGTAGACCGGCTTTGCCGGTTCAGGAAAGAAATATCCCTGACGTAGACTCCTCCTTCTCCCGCCCGAATTCTGGGCAGATCGGAAGACGTCACGTTGAACCAGGCCATGCGACCCTCGGGCATGTCGCGCTCAACCATCGGCTCGAGGAAGAACGCTCCTCGCGACGAGGTGCGAACGATCTGAAGGTCGGACTGCTCTATCCACGCCTCTGCGAGGCGAGCGGTGCCGGCGGTACGAGAGGATGTATCGTTGGAAAGGTAGAGGCGTACGACTTTCCCCTGGCGGGGGTTGGTGCCGGTGGATTCATCGGCTGGCGTCACTTGTTCCATCAGTCCTGTGCTCCGGTCCTAAACCTTCGCCTCGATGGATGCGGGCTCATCCGGATCGCCACGCCTCTGGATTCTGGCGCCGAACTCTACCGATATTTGTCCAGAAGTTCGGTCACTTGAGACGAAGTGACACGACCATAGAGATCGTCGTCGATCAGCAGCGTGGGACCGACTGGGCAATTGCCCATACAAAACACTTTCTCGATAGTGAACCGATTGCCCGGCATTGTCTCTCCCACATCAACACGCAGCTGCTGCTGGAGTTCATGGAGGATCCTATCGCAATGATTGGCGATACAGGACTCGCCCATGCAAATCCTAATGATGTGCCGACCCCTAGGCCCTGTACGGACATCGGGATAGTAGGAGATCACCCCGGCAATATCCGACTCCGTCACACCCAACGAGCGCGCGATGCGACCAACCTTCTCCAAGGGTACGTACCCCACTGCATCCTGAACGGCCAGCAATGTCCGCAGAATGTTCGGCTCTTGAGACCGGGCAGGCCTATGCTGATCGAGGATGGCGTCCACGGTCGACGCAGGGCCGTTCATTGAGCGACCTCTTCCAGACCAACATGGGCCCGCAGTTTGTTGTAATCAAATGCTCGTATACCCGTACGGCGCATGCCGAGATCCTGTTGCTCCATCCCATGGATCAGCGCCGACACCTGCGACCGACCGGATTCAGATGCGGCAGCATGACGGGGTGTACGGCCATCCAGGGTAGGAGACTCCTGATCAGCCCATTCGAGATAGACGGTCTCCAAAAATGTTCGAAGCAGCGCGCGATCCTCCTCGGGAGAGATCAACAAGAACACCGGCTCGTCCGTCGCCAACTGCGTAGCGGTCACCGTCCGTGACGGAGGATTGGTGGTTTCTCCCCGGAAGTGTAGGGAGAAACCGTACGTCGCAGCCAGGCGATGTTTGATCTGGTCCAGACGTTCACGAGAATCGCATTCAACTATCAATTGGTTGGGCGTGAGGGTAAGCCGTCCGATCACACCCGTGCCGCTGCCGCCTTTTGGATCCTGCAGAGCCCAGGTTCGTCGTCGGTTATCTGCCGTTGCCTCCTGTTGAGAGTCTGGGACAAGCGTTTGAATCAATCCTTCGATCTCTGACAGGCTGTCGGTCAAGGAGGTGAATTCATGATGTTCATACAAGGCGATGGCGTAGAGAAAGGGCTGTCCATCAGAGGAGACATAACGAATACTCACGACTGCATCCACCAACGAAGCGACCCGCATTCGCGCCACGTTCCAGAGCAGGATGTGTCCGAACCGCTTCGCAAACTCCGGCCAGTCACCGAGTTCGAAGGAACCGCCCACGATTTCCATTTCACGTCGGTATTCGCCGGTCGCCTCAT
>JBEVJJ010000193.1:0-4055 GCA_040510255.1 Nitrospiraceae bacterium
TCCATGGGGGTAAGGGAGTGGCAACAGCTCTTGGCGCCGTGATGGGGATCGCACCAGCCATAGGGGTCAGTATGCTGACGATCTGGTTGCTGGCGGTCTGGCTGTGGCGGTATTCCTCAGGAGGTGCGCTGGCGGCATTCGGACTGTTTCCGCTCTTATCGTTCGTATTCCATCAGAGCCAGGTCTTTTTGGGCTTCGCTTGTGTGGTCACCGCACTGATATGGTTTCGTCATAGGGACAATCTGCTTCGGTTGTGGAGTGGAACGGAACTGAGGATCGGCCAGACAACGAAGTCCTAACCATGGCCCTAGAGTCATACGAGTTTACATAATATATCTTATCGGACATTGATCGTGATCTCCTTTGAGCTATTGGCGAGGTTCCGTAAAGAACTCTCGATCACAGGCAGCGCGCTCTATGATACCGTAGTCGCGATCGCCGAACGGGTCAATCGCAAGGTCCATGTCCTACGCCTTCACTCCCAAGCAACCTTTCACCTCACGCACATCCAATCGTTGCACTGCCAACTCGGCGCGCGCATCGCCGACCATTTGAGCGCGTCACCCGGACGACCCGGACGGATAGGATCGTCCCTTCAATCCGACATCGATATCACCACTATGGTTGCCGCATCCGCCCGGCAGGTCCGTCACTTTCAGGACAGTCTGGCTAGAATCGAAGCGCATATCCGCGAATTGAAGCAAGAAGTCGCCCATGAAGAACTGTTGCTGATCCAACGGGATCTGGGTTTTCACGACGCAGCAATGGAACGCGCGGTTGTTTCTCAGGGCGCCGCTGTATTGGGCCATCCACTCAGCGATTTCAATCTTCCGCCGACCACCCGCATCGTCGCGATTTTTCGTGGCCCTTTCCTCCTTTCTCCGACAGGCGCTCTGGTCTTGCGTCCGGATGATGTTGTGCTCCTCGTTGGACTTCGCATAGATCTCGCTGAGATTTTGCCGCACTTCCAGCATCAACGATCATCGAAAACCGCCTGACCCCCACGATTTATCGCTCGACATCTGGTATTCTACGGGCAATATTATTCTGGAACTATCTCTTTTCTCCGAGGTACTCCACAATGCGGGCCACTCTCGCAGGCATGCTGATTCTACTGGGAATGAGCATCATCTACGCGTTGACCTGTGGCCAGCCGACGGCCTTGGCGGACCCCAAGGATTCTCCGGGACTCAAACTGCTTGAAGACATTCAATCAGTCATCACCGACCTGGCTGAAGATGCCAAGCCATCGGTGGTGAGTATCTTTCCGATCCAATCTACAGCTCGTTCCCGAGAAGTGCCGGGTGAGCGTCTCCCCAATCCTACCGGTTCCGGTTCCGGGGTCATTGTCGATTCGGATGGCCATATCATTACAAACAACCATGTGGTCGGTGAAGCCTCCGAAGTAGAGGTTCGCTTGTCGGACAAGACAAAGCTCTTTGCGCAAGTCGTCGGCAAGGATCCCGATACAGACTTGGCGGTCCTCAAGGTCACGAGTGAACGACCCCTCCCCAGCGTGCATTTCGGCGATTCGAGCATGGTCCGCGTGGGCCAATGGGTGCTGGCCGTGGGAAATCCCTTCGGGCTCGACCGCACAGTGACATTGGGAGTCGTTAGCGGAGTGGGACGGGAAAACATCAACCTCTCCCGGTATGAGAATTTCATTCAAACCGATGCCTCCATCAACCCCGGTAATTCAGGAGGACCGCTGTTCAATTTGCGAGGAGAAGTCATCGGCATTAATACCGCGATCATTAACTTCGCCCAAGGCATCGGTTTTGCGATTCCTTCAAACATGGCCAAACTCGTCATGAACCAACTCATCGCCAAAGGCAAAGTGGTACGGGCATGGCTGGGAGTCGGACTTCAACCGTTGACGGCCGAGCTGGGGAAGAAATTTGGTGTGCACGATGGCGAGGGTGTGCTGGTCAATGAAGTCTTCGAGAAAGACCCGGCTGCCGTCGCGGGAATCAAACCAGGCGATGTCATTACCAAGGTTGACGGTAATCTTGTTGATACTCCGAACAGACTGTCCCGCTTGGTAGCTGGCCTTCCCCCGGGATCTATAGTGAAGGTCGAAGTGGTACGCGATGGGCATCGGATTCCGCTCGACGTCGTCCTCAGCGAGCGGCGGGATACCGTGGTGGTCACATCGCTTCCACAAACGCGGTCGGACATGAAGCTCGGCATCGACGTGCAGGACCTGACTGCAGCCCTCGCCGACAAGTTCAAATTACACGAGAACAAGGGCGTACTTATTTCCAAAGTCGAATCCGGCAGCCTCGCGCAAGCAGAAGGACTTCGCGAAGGTGACCTCATCAAAGAGGTCAACCGAGCCGACATTGCAAATGTGGCTGAATTCGGGACCGCGGTGTCAAAAATTAGACAGGGCGAGACGATCCTCCTGCGAGTTCTTCGCGAAAGTCGCGCCTTTTACGTCGTGCTAAAACCCACCGATCGCTGAGCTCCGATAGGCTAGCAGGCAGACCGGTACCGACCGCCAGCACACGTCTCTACACTCTTTGAATTCCGTCAGTGTGCCGCGACAGCCTGCCGTCCGCCCCGATGTTCCTCAATGACTCGAGGGGTCAGTTCGCGAGGCACCTCCTCATAGTGTGAGAATTCCATCACATATGTCCCACGTCCACCCGTAATCGACGTCAGCGACGGAGCATATTTGAGGACCTCTGCCAATGGTATCGTCGCCTTGATCGTCTCGGTATGTCCCGTGGCCGTCACCGTGACGATGCGTCCACGCCGTGAGTTGAGATCACCAATGACCGCACCGATGGAGTCCTCTGGCGCCTCAATGTCGACGGCCATGATCGGCTCCAGGAGGACAGGATGGGCCTGTTCCATCGATTTCTTGAACGCCATTGAACCCGCAATCTTGAACGCCATTTCTGACGAGTCCACGACATGATACGAGCCATCAAAGACGGTCACACGGATGTCCACGACCGGATACCCGGCGAGCACGCCCTCATGCATCGCGTCCACCACACCTTTCTCAATGGCAGGAATGAAATTCCTGGGGATCGCCCCCCCCACTACTTTGTTTTGAAACTCGAACCCGGCTCCCCGTGGAAGCGGCGTAAGTTCAAGCCAACAATCGCCATACTGGCCATGGCCGCCGGTTTGCTTCTTATATTTCCCTTGAGCCTGCGTAACTGCACGAATCGTTTCGCGATACGGAACTCTCGGAGTATGCACCGTGACGTCAGCGCCGTATTTGCGATGCAATTTTTCCAGAGCGACATCAATGTGCAGTTGGCCCATGCCGCTCAACACCATTTCCTTGGTTTCGGGATTGCGCACGAACTCCAACGCTGGATCCTCTTCAATGAGCTTATGAAGACCCAAACTGACTTTTTCGATATCGGCCTTCGATTTGGCCTCAATGGCAAACGATAACACCGGTCTGGCCAGCCGAAGTGCAGGATACCGAATGGGGGCACGCTCGTCACAAACCGTATCACCGGTCATCGTATCCTTGAGCTTGCCGATCGCAATAATGTCTCCCGCCGCCGCGCTCGGAGCGGACACATATTTTCTCCCGAAGATCGTAAAGAGGTGCCCACCCTTCTCCTTGACTTGCCGGCTTGCATTGTAAAAAGCCGTGTCTGCCGACAGTGTGCCGGAGACGACGCGCACGTAAGACAGTCGCCCCATAAATGGATCGATGATGGTTTTGAATACGAACCCCGAAAATGGTTCTGTCGGTGATGGGCGTCGCGTCACGATTTCATCGGATCGGGGATCCGAATGACCTTGAAGCGGGGCGATGGCAGCTATATCCGCCGGAGAAGGCAGCAGGCTGACAATAGCATCCAACAATGCGTGCGTTCCGATACTGCGGACAGCCGCTCCGCACAAGACGGGAATAAGGCGCCCGCGGTGGACGCCGTCGCGCAATCCGGTCAACAGATCGTCAGTCGAAAGATCCCCCTCGGACACATATTTTTCAAGAAGACCGTCATCCACTTCTGCCACCGCTTCGATCAGCCGCTTCTTGGCCTGCTCCGCGACAGTCATGAGCGCTGAGGGAATCTGTC
>JBEVJJ010000194.1:0-2939 GCA_040510255.1 Nitrospiraceae bacterium
GGACTCGGTCCCGATCTCAGGCTCGGCAACATCAAATTGGCTTTGGTGTCTTCGCCAGAGATCGGCGAGTCGGAGCAGCTGAAGGTCTTGAGTGACTCGCTATGCCGCGAGGATTTGAAAGCCGCGGTGTTCGCCAACGCAAAGGAAGCCGTCGGCTGGCTAGTAAGCCCGGTGTAGTCGTCCAGCGCCACACGGGAGCTTCTGACTCACACAGCTTTTTTGAGCGACTACGATAACGCGTTGCGGGCAGCCGGTAGCCATACGGAGTGTTATGGCGCTCCGTGCCCAAAAAGAGCGCTTCGCGAACCAGCAACAGGAAATGGGGTCAGAGTAAATTTTACCCATGTCAGTCAACGGCTATGCCTATCGCGGCGCTTCAGTCAGGAGTAATTCATCGACGTGGAGCGTGATCTGTAACCCGCTGTGCCTGTGTAAAATACCTACGCATGCGGCCTCGGGCTCGACACTCGCGGTGTCGCCGTCGATCCGGACCACCTCGTTGTTGCCCAGCCGTAAGACGAGAGTGGTTTGCCGGGTCCCTACTCTTAGCAGCTCAAGGTCCCAAGCAATCGGGTCATCCGTGGAAATTTTTCCCTTCTCGCTCTTATTGATTCTTTCCCTGAACAATCCATCCTTGCTGCGAATCATGACGCCCGCGAAGAGTTCTCCGCTGATGACCTTCCGCAGACAGGCGGCGGCCACCACATCGTTACCTGCCAAGAAGGCCAGCGGATGCATCACCAGTCCCTTGTCCATTTGCAATTCTGCAGGCTTGATGTCGGCCTTTAAGCGCCAGGACATGGGACGGACAGCACGGTCGACGGGCAAGGCGAAGCGCAGCCCTGCACGAATCAGTGCTCCTTGCCCACTTTGGAGGTCCCGGCAGAGCAGGCCACGTGAACCTGTGAGTTTGGCGGCCGGATCCGGCCGGCAGATATTGCCGGACAGGACACTCAGTTCCCAACCCGGCGGCGGGAAAGTTTCCTCCTCTTCAAAACCAGCACGACTATTGATCGGTTTCTTGCCGGTTCCAAGTTTCGGCAGAGGGAACTCAGCGCTTTTCGGTTTCTCGTTCTTGACGTCCTGGACTTGAAGCTCCACGCGTTCGAATTCCGGAGCGATGTCCTTGACCAGCACGCCGTAGTGCAGATCGTTCAAGCCCTCTCCCTTCAGATTGGATTTCTGGTAACCTTCCACGGCGATTCCGTTCTCGTTAAAGGCATGTTCGTCTCCCTTATCGCTCGCAATAGTATCCCGGTCATCGAAGTCAATGTGAAGCTTCCGGGGCTCGCGGCCGACGCGCTTCAATTCCACATCAACGCCCTGCACATCGCCCTCCCGCCGGTCCACGACGTCAAAGCGAAGCCTCACCATCCTCTTGTCGCCATCGTCGCGATAGAAATTACAGCGATCCAAACGGAGCCGCGTGAAGTTCGCCTTGTTGGGGTAGTCCAGATAGTGCAGCGGATGAACGCTGTGAACTTGTTCGGGACCGCCTTTCCTGAACTCCAAATGAAGGTGCGGATACTCCGCGTCTTCCTGACCCACCGCCCCGATGATGTCGCCCTGCCTCACCTCTGCACCTGGGATCACACCCTCTGCGATGCTGTCGAGATGGAGATAGACAAGAAACAGGTCATCCTGTCCATCCGTCGGATCGACGACTTTGAGACGAATATGGGTTGAGCCGAAAACTTGATCCGCCGGCCCCGCGCGATGCACGACGCCATCTGCCATGGCATGAACCAGGGTGCCGACGGGGGCAGGCAGATCGATGCCGTCGTGGAAATCCCAGCGATCAGCGTCGATA
Source organism: Nitrospiraceae bacterium (assembly GCA_040510255.1). GTDB lineage: Bacteria > Nitrospirota > Nitrospiria > Nitrospirales > Nitrospiraceae > DASSBQ01. Next base: position 1,811 of record JBEVJJ010000194.1, read on the forward strand.
CGCGGACCGAAGGACGTGTTCATCTCGTCCGGCGTATCGGGGCTCTCGCCGAGGGGCCAGATGAAGGAATCGGTTCCTTGCGCGCTGGAAGATACTTTTCGACGAGAGTCTCCTGTTTCGTTACTCATCTTTCACTTCCTTTCTGATGACGGCCACATTCTAGGCGGGCGCGATCACTGTCACCGTGCCGTTCGAGCCTCGATACTTGAGCGCCCCGTCCTCGACATACACAATCCCAGCGCCGGCGATATTCACCGAAGGAGCGACGGAGGCATTCGCGATCACGATGACACCCCGTCCTCCTCCAAACTCTTTAAAGTCTTTGGCTTCCTTGAATCCGATACCGATATTGCCACCCGCAGCCGGCCGCTGAAATACGACAATGGTATCGAAGCCTTTCTCATTGGGGCTTACTGCGGCTCTGCGACCATTGATCTGGAGCCTGTCCGCTTGAACGGCGATCTCGAATTTCCCGGCGCCGGGATCAGGACCCGTCAGGCCAGTCTCGACAAACTCGATATCGGGATTCGGGTCATCGATCCGGATCGAGGCCGCGCCGCCGCTTGTACCTGCTTGCTTGATACGCAACACGGGCTGGTTATATTCCGGGTTCGTGGCGCTTACCTCCAGGACCGCCGATGCAGAGTCAAGGTGACCATCATTCGACGTTATAACGAGGGCACCCTCGTCTAATTTGGTAGAAATAGTAGTCATTGTGTTTTTCCTCCAAGGTGGTCCGATGTTCTTGGCAGAGAACGACTCCAGTCGTTCTGAAATGGACCCGCGGAGCGGGACCGTCTCGTCGATCCGCCGCATCAGGGCAAGGTCGTTGTCGTTGGCCGGCCGTGGCGGCCGGTAGACCCCAGAGCGCGCGATGCCAAGCAACATGCATTGCCGGCGGATCGACAGCGCCTTATCGGCGCGATCGAGCATTCCTCAACGGTCCGGCGTGCTCATCTTCCGGACCTCCGCGCTAAACAATCGCGCTCGACTGTCAGTTGTCCAATCTTGGCGTGCAGCTTCTCGATCTCGCGTTCGCGCGTCTCCTCGCTCTCCCGCCCGACACCCGCGTCAAAGGCCCGGGCCGCCTGTTCCAGCAGTTGCTTCTTCCACTAGATCTGGTTCGGGT
>JBEVJJ010000195.1:0-13344 GCA_040510255.1 Nitrospiraceae bacterium
ATCGAGAGGGACGTTGCATTGCCTGCTTCCTACTACAGCTGTAAATTCGGCGAAGCCGATACGAATTGTCGGCCGGCAAGGGCTTCACGAACGGCATGGGACAGATCCGCAATGAGTTTCTCTTTGATCACATAGCCCATCGCCCCGACCGAAAGACCTTCCCGGAGATAATCGGAATCGTCATGTACGGTGAGAAAGACGATTTTGGCCGTCGCTCCGCTGCCGCGAAGCCGGCGGGCCGCCTCAAGACCATCGACATACGGCATCATGATATCCGACACGACCACATCCGGACGGAGCCGGTCGACGAGTTCAAGCAAATCTCGGCCATTGGACACGAGACCCACCACATCAAATTCGCCGCCAAGCAACTTCCGCACGCTATCCAGCAACAAATTATTGTCGTCGGCAAGCACGAGGCGGGGTCGAGGAGGGGGGTATCCCTTGTCTTCCGGCTGCGTCGTGACATGATTCTGTACCGCAGCGCACATGCGTACAACCCCTTTGTGAGGTCATTCGAAGTGCTATGACACTACCATAGGTGATGTGAGTCGAATACTGTCAAAGTTGACAGGGCTGGCGGCGGTTGGAGATCAGTTGTTCGTTGATGGCAAATTGGACCAGGTCGGCGGTGGACTTCAATTGGAACAGATGCATGACCTGATATTTGTGAAACGCGACCGTGCGCGGTGTAAGCCCCAACGCAGCCGCAGCCTCCTTCATCGTGCGTCCTTCGGCCAACAATTGTAGCACCTGACGCTGGCGGGGACTGAGTTCCCGGCCCGATGACCTGAGCTTTCGGCCACTTGCGGCCACCTCTTCAAGCTTCTTGACAATGGACCGGGTCACGTATTGTCGGCCGGCACTGACGGCCCGCAGAGCATCGAACAATTCCGCTGAGGCGGAACTCTTGAGCAGATAACCGGACACGCCGGACGATAGCGCTCGCTCGGCAAGGTCCGGATCCTCGATGGCGGTCAAGATAATGATCTTGGTTTGCGGCAGGAGCTTTCTCACTCGTCCGACGGCATCCAATCCGTTCTGTATGGGCATAGCCACATCGGCAATGATAATGTCGGGCTTCAGTTGGATCGCCGACGTGACCAACTCCTGTCCGTTCATCGCCGTCCCCACGACATCATAGTCGGCATGGAGCAAATGCTTGAACGCATCGAGGAGAAGCGCATGGTCGTCGGCAAGGATCAAGCGGAGCAGTTTCATGGGGCCTTCATCCCAAGCGTCTTTCAGTGGACAGTGGAACCCTTGCTTCAACCAGGGTACCTTCGCCGGGCGCAGAATGAATGAACAGCGCTCCCCCTATGGCGTTCAGCCGCTCTCTCATGCTCAGCAATCCAAGGCCCTCACCACGATCGGCCTTTTTCGGATCAAAGCCTTTGCCCTTATCACGCAGGCGAAGAATCAAGACAGTTGAGATTTTCGACAGGTCCGCCTCGACACTGGTCGCCCCGCTGTGTTTTCTCACGTTCTGCAGCCCTTCCTGCATGACGCGATAGAGCGTCAGCGACACGTCATCCGGCACGTCTCGGGGAATCTCATGGTCCGTAAAGCTCACCGCCAGGCCTCCCCGGTTCACGTCCCTGCACATCGCTCTCAAAGCGGAGACTAATCCGAGGTGCTTGAGCTTCGAAGGATGCAGTTCATGCGACAATGCATGAATATCGGACGACAGTCCTCTCAGCTGCTGCTGCATCGTAACGAATACATCCTTTTGGCTCGAGGTGGTCTCCTTGTCCCGACTCAATTGTTCGAGCTCGACGGTCAGCAAGCTCAGGGTTTGACTCACATGGTCGTGCAAGTCCCGCGCGATCCGCTTCCGTTCTTCCTCCTGCGCCGAAATCAGTTGCCCGCTCAACCGCCGCAGGTTTTCTTCGGCCTGCTTCTCCGCGGAGATGTCCTTGGCAATACCGGTCGCAAAGTTAATGCGTCCCTCGTCGTCATAGATCAACGCGCCATGGTCGGCCATCCATCGAATCCGGCCGTCAGGCAAGATGATCCTAAATTCAAGTTTGTACTCAGGGGTGATTCCGTTCAACCAACTCGTGTAGGCTTCATCGACCCGCTGTCGATCTTCTTCGTGGATGCATTGCATCCAAAAATCTGGCTTCTCATAGAATTTGTCTCTGCCCCATCCCATGATTTGCTCGACGGCGGGGCTGATATAAATGAGCCGTACTGGATTGACTTCCACGAACCAAAAGATTTCGTCGATGGACTCGGATAACAGGCGAAGCAAGGTCTCGCGTTCCTGCAATTGAGCATGCGCCGTCACGTCGCAGAGAAAGCCGCGCAGTATTCTGGGTTTCCTCCGTCTCACCTCCACGGTGACAAAATCACGCAACCACACGGGCTGACCGCTTTTCGCCACCATTCGATACTGGAGTTCGTAATTCGACCGGCTCGTGGAGTATTCCTGGGATGCCCTTATTGTCCGGGCCCGGTCTTCCGGATGCACATGCGTGACCCAAAAATCCGGCTCATACCACTTCGCCGCCGGATATCCCAATAATTCCTCAACTTGCGGACCGACATAGGTGAACCGCCAGGTTTCGGCGTCTGCTTCCCATGGTACAAGCGGGGTCGATTCCAATAGTTCCTTGAGACCTCTATCCCTCCTCCGAATGGTCTCGATGATCCGTCTTGTCGGGGTGATGGATTCGTGGGTGAGCAGGACGCGGGCCAAACGGGAACGCCCCTCAGAGAACCGACGACCATACGCCATGAACCATTGTTGGTTCGAGTCGTGATGAAGCGTGTACTCATACGAGAATTCTTCGACATCACCCGCGAACAGACGTTGAATTCCCTTTGCCACTGAACGCCCGACACCGCCAAAACGGCTATTGGCCTTACGGCAAATCTCGAAATAGTTGAGTCCGATGCCATACGAATCGGACTGGTATCCATGGTCATCGGCAAACTGTCGCCATGCGGCATTGACATGGAGGATGACGCCCTTCCCGTCGATGACGGCAACACTCGCCGGGTAGGCATCGATGATTGCTTGGAGCTGCCCCTGCCCATTGGCCAAAGAACGGCTGGCCGGCGGGTCGTCTGGCGGCACGCGAGCGCGCGGGACGCCCCGTGGTCTGTTCACTCGCATGGTGTCGTAGGCCTGAAATCAGTACTGACAAAGCGGTGAGATATCATGCATCCGGCACCGCATGAGCGGCATAGCATAGAGAGGAACAATCGAAAAAAGCAATCGTTACGGAGTATTTCTATTGAGGTTTCATGATTTGTTGAATTCTTAACGATCGTGTAATACGACCACGGACAGCGGAATGAGGAGCATCGAGATAGTGTCGGCGCCTAGGGACGGCGTCGTGCAGGCGTCAATTCGGCGTGGTATGTGATACCGTCACCCGATCCACCTTCAGCCTTCAAGATGCGATCGTTCTGGCCGACGTGCCGGTGTAATCGAGCAGTGAGGCTGCCCCTCTCTGACTTGGCTCGGAGTGAGCCGTCTTCCAGTGTAAACTGACCGCTACCGCTGAATACCCCGATGGTCCGGACTGTTTCAAAATGAAACGTTCCATCCTCCTGAATTTTGAGGTGGACCCAATTGTCATACCGAGATCGGGCAGGAGGAGACTGCACCATCAGTCCTTCCCAATTCCCTGCCACGCTGTTGAAGTCCGCAATGGGTATCGGCTCCAGAGGCACCGACGGAGGAGACTCCACTGTGCTACAGGCGACCGTGAAGCAACCTGCCACCAAGAAGACGACACATTGAATACGAATACGATGAGCCCATCGTCTCATGCCGTCCTCCTCTGCTGACTCGCCAGGCGCAATCGAGGAGCGCTGCGGCAACCATGTTCGGCACAAGTCCAATCGCCTCCACCAACCCTCCTGCCCTCCATCATTGCTGCTCGGTCCGTTGGTCCGTTCGTCGCTACAAGACATGCGCGTCCTGCGCGGCTCGAATGAACCGCTGCATGCAGTCCGCCGTACCCCTTCGAATGAGCACACTGTCTTGCGCGAGCGCATTGGGACCTCGCTGGATGGAGGAGCACTCCCAAGCAAACCCGTTTTCGGCGACGGACCCAACCGTATACACGGCGTGCAGTTCGAAGAACCTTTCATCTTCCAACCAATCGACAAAAAACCGTGTAATGGCTCCCGAAACGGTACGGGGACTGGACTCTTCTATCCTGTACCCCGAATGGGCTAATTCGCGCCGAAAGGCTTCGGTAAAAAATGCACCAATTTCCTGCGACAGGTAGAGCTCGGTGTTGGCCGCCCGATTCGTCTCCACTTCGCGAGGGCTCACCCGATGGTCTTCTGCAGCTTCATACCGGAACGGTACCACCGTCACAGCCCCCTGCCCTTTCCAGGGATTGGTCGCTTCATACTTGATGGCCACCATGCGGCCACAGCCCGTTGCTAACGCGCTCAGAGCCAGAATGGTTGCGGCGTGCATTCCAAGACGATGACGACGAACATGCACGCCTCACACTCCTTCACTTGCCGTTCTGCCCGCTTCGGTGCGGGCTAGAGATACCATGTCGGCATTACCCGACTCAATACGCTCGAGCCGTGAGAGCTCCGCACATGAAGAATTAATCGATAAACGAACAGAGGATACGTCTGTTGGTCGCCGGCTGCCGTGACCGCCGCATCACGCCACCGGGTCGACACATGGGGAGAGTTATGAGTTTCGAACAAGCACGACGGCGCTCGTGCTCACTGCGGAACCGGCGTGGACGTGTTTACATCATCTCGCGCACACGTTCATTTCCCGCAATCACTCATTCAGCAGACATGGAGGATCGCCGCATCACTTGGTCTGGGAGGGCGGGTACTTCTCAAATGCCTTTGCAATGGCTTCCTTGCCCAACTCGGTGTTGTCCGCCGCGGTGTCCTCCAAATTCGCCACCACGGTCGCGCGCCATACCAATTGCTTCCCGGTTGGTTCGATCAAATCCATAATCAAGGTCCCCTCCTGGTACTCATAGGACGTGACACCGCCATAGCCTCCTCCTCCGTAGCCTCCTCCATAGCCATATCTACCGTGCCAGCCATAGGCCCCCATCGAAGGACCCATCGTATCGATCTGTTGCTTATCCTTCACTCCCATCCAATAGTGAACCAAGAGATCCGGATTCTGATCCAACCCGACTTGGCTCATCCCTTTCTTTGTGAGTTCTCGCGCGATGGCAGTCTCGATTCGCTTGCGTACCAGACTATTGGCCAGGACTCCATTCTGATTCAGATCGGTCATGCCCGCAAAGGCGAACGTCTGAAATTTGCTGAAATCGGCCGTCTGATCGAAGTCGGTCTTGACGTTGATGTCTGTACACCCTACGACACAGGCGACCATCACCACGGCGAGATGGGTATGCCATCGTTGACGCATGCGCATCGTTCCCTTTCTGCCTCGGAGCCTATGGTCCGCGGCGACGTCCTATCGACTGGACGTAGGACTGTCAAAACTGACGGGGCCTGGTTGATGCTGTTCACCGCCGATGAAGGCGCGGGCCCCCGTGCTCACCATCGGAGCAGAGAATTGGCGGTATCACGGGGCGGCATCCTTTTTCAATTCTGCCTCCAGGACTGAAGCGATGAACCCGCCTGCCGGGATAGCCAACAGCGGACATGGGCACCGCTGAAGCACCCGTTCACTATGACTGCCACGCAGAGCATCGAGGAAGCCGTTGCGGCCATCGGTGGACATCACGATCAAGCCGGCGCTCGTCTCCTGCGCCGTCTGACAGATCACATCGACCACGTCCCCTTGCCCGGTCACCTTGTTCCACTGCCATCCCGGCACCTCGGGAAGGTGCACATCAGGCATCTCTCTCTTCTCTCCCACGTGGAGTGTCGTGAACACGCCGGAGGCGCAGTTGAGCCGATACACTATCCGGACAGCAGCTTGTATCGAAGGTTGTGCCGGTGGAGTGGACGCAACGGGGATCAAGATCCTCTTCAATGAAATGGATCCGTCCTGCGCGGATACGAATCCATCCACTCCCTTGGGGACGAACAACGTCATCTGGCGTGACGCGCGCGATATCGGAACCGCGACGGACTTGCTGAACCAGAGGTTGGCGCCCTTACTCTGATCCGTGGCGAGCACGATCAGGTCGGTGGCATGCGTGGACAAGTATGACGTGACCGATTGAACGGGATCCGAATGGACGGTTTTGACCTTCTTGACATCGATCCCCAGTTTTGCGACATCGGACCGCAGGCTATTCTTCGGAAGCAGGCCCCACCGTTCGAGCGTCTCACGCACACCGGGAAACTCCATCCACTCCGCATCCCGTTCGGGCGAGACATGAAGAATGGTTAGTCCCGCCTTGGCAATCAATGCCGCCGTCAAGGCGTGCGCAAAAGCCGTTTCGCTCGCAGGACTAAAGTCGGAGGGATGAAACACATTCTGCAAGATCGGGTAATCGAGGAATTCCGGTGTCGTCATGCTTGGCTCCCTTGTCGCTCGCAGATAGTCACACCCCTACGTGTCGCTACTCCCATGCGCCTCGGTGGGGTTCGCGGAGCTGGTACGACCATACAATGAGCCTGGATGATACAGCGAGTCTGTCGCCTGTGGTGACCTGAACGGTGATCACGCCGGGGATTCACATGAGACCAGGTCGGCGTTCTCTGTGCGGTGCACTTGATGAGCGAGGGGGAATTTTTCCGGCGACCCGTTTCACCGACCGGCATCGCGCACCAACCGAAAGCCCAGATGGTTGGTCCCCGTATCCGGTGCGCCCTTGCCCCGTCCGCCCGGCATGTACCGCGCGCAGTATTGATCCGTGCAGAGAAACGACCCCCCCTTGTGCACACGTTTGGCGACGCCGGGTTCCGCCGGATCGAAGCTTTCCCGGTCGGTTGGTCCTTGCGGGTTCCGCACGGCCCCCGTGTTGTTCACGCGGAGGGCATAGGTATCGTGCCGGTACCAGTCTGCGGTCCATTCCCACACATTCCCGGCCATGCCGTACAGACCATACCCGTTCGGGGGGAAGACTTTGACTGGTGAGGTGGACACGTAGCCGTCTTCGTGCGTGTTGCGATCGGGGAAATGGCCCTGGAAGGTATTCGCCATCGCATGGCCTTCGGTCATGAACGAATCGCCCCAGACAAATTTCTTGCGGGACAGGCCCCCGCGCGCAGCGAATTCCCACTCCGCCTCGGTGGGCAACCGTTTCCCTGCCCATTTGGCATAGGATTCGGCATCCTCATACGCGATATGCACCACCGGATGGTCCATGCGTGTTTCAATAGAACTGGCCACCCCCTCTGGGTGACGCCAGTCCGCTCCCTTGACGTAGTTCCACCACTGAAAGTGATCATGCAGCGAAACCGAATGATCGGGGGGGGAGAAGACGACCGACCCGGCAAACAACATGTCGGGCTTGGCGCCCGGATAGTCTTTGGCGTTGGGGACCCGCTCAGCAACCGTGAGATAACCGGTCGCCTTCACGAACTCGGCGAACTGGGCATTCGTGACTTCCACTTCGTCGATCCAGAAGCCATCGACGTACACCCGATGGACTGGCTGCGCGTCTCGAAACATCGGCTCGTCGGAGCCCATGTCGAACTCGCCGCCTGCAATCCACTTCATCCCGGCAGGTGCGGACGGGCGCATCATCGCCCCGCCGTACAGGGCATAGGCCGTCAAGAGGGCACAGACCACCAGCCCGCTCCCGAATGACAGCAACAGGATTCGACGCCCGACACCCGTCCCCCTTGCCGCAATGCTTGGAGATTTCCGCCCCATGTCCCTCTCAGTAAACCAGTGGAATCTCTTTCGCGAGTTCCGCCTTCACCAAGGCCCGGATCTTCGATTCGATTTGAATGTATCGCGCCGTTTTCGCCGTGGGCAGTACCCTGCCGATTTTTTCTGCGTAGGTCCGTTTGAGCTTCACTTCCGCTTCATCAATCGCGATCACTTGGCCCATGAGTTTCTTGGCCTGGTCGTTGGGTACCGGTCCCTTGTTGTACGCTTCGGCATATTCACGGATGGTCCTGCCGAGGTCACGATTCACTTTGTCCAATTCTTTCTGATAGTCGTCGTAGAGAGGCCAGAATTTCTTGCCTTCGTCGTCGGTCAGCCCCATGTTTTCGGCTATCAGGAGCTTCTTGTCGGCTTTCAACTTCTGGTACAACACCTCCATATTGCTGTCCCCAGCCGCCTGGGTGATCGCGGTGGTGGCAAATAAGATGGTCGCGGCCATTGCCAATGCGCTCAATAGTTTCATCAGCCATTCTCCTTTATTGAGGTGTGATGTGGTGGTTCTCCGTCGATCGAATACGGTTGCACTCGTTGCAGATTGATAGTCGCCGGCATCATCTTGCTTGGAGGGACTACCGTTTGTCCAGTTTCGTAAATTCGACCGTTCGATGGTCAAATCCTGCACCGACCCATACGAAGCGCAATTTCTATCAGAGAATCTTGGGGGATGGAACTGTCAAAACTTACAGGTACGACCCGGCACTAACGGACAATTCTGGCTCACCCAAGCGTTTTCAGGAGGAGCGAGAGCATCTCCCCGATGGGAATCTGTACCGCGAAGACCGGCAGGAACGGAAGCAACGCGATTACGAGTAGCTGGATGACATCGGACAACTCGATCGGGATCACCTTCGTCTCACGCACATGTGCCACGAGCGCCCCGAAGTCCGCCACGGTGGAAAAGTCCTGTTGACCGATTCCGGTGTCTTCCGAACCTCCTCTCTTCTTCTCCCCCAGCCATTTCCGTTCCAGGTCCTGCACCTGCCGGCTGCCAAAGCCTCCGTATTGTAACAGCGCCTCGTCCTTTGCCTCGGAGAGGCGTGGCATGAAGAACAGGAGCGGACCGGCGATCAATATCAGAAGGAACAACAGCAAGACGACCACGTACCATTGATAATCGAGCGGAGAGTGGCCCTCATACACGACCAGGTCCGCCAGCCCTGCCGCAGCCATCGTCGTCACTCCGAACACGAACAGGGAGAATCCCGACAGCGACGTGCTGAGAAAGCCAAGGCCTGCGGCGCCGTCCGGATGAGCGGGGCTCAGACGCAGCTCCAGCCGCGATACCTGCCAGAGCAACCGCCACCAGATGCCCAGGCGCCACATCCACCGCGCCAGCAGAAAGGAATAGAACGGGAACGCTGCGAGAAAGTACCACCACCCGGCCATCGAAATGGCACGATGTCCCTCTACACCTGGCATTCGCCAAGTCGAAACCGGATAGTCCAGAAACGCCGCCAGTACGAACGCGCTATGGAGATAGGCGAGTCCGAGAAGGATCGCTTCGGCTTTCCCGGACCGGCTGAGCTCGACAGTGCTCCGGACATTCGATTCAAACTCCGGGCGGCTGTTCTCCGCGATCAGCCCTGCGGAGAGGAGTTGCCGCACGGTGGCGAGAAATCTGGCACCGCACATCCCTTCAGCCAGAAGAAAAGCCGGAACCGTGACCAAAAACCGCACGTTGGCCGCGAAGTCCATCAGAAGGGATTCAAGGCGTGTCGGTCCCAGCGCCAGGCCCTGTGCCGACGCGAGCACGACCAGTGGTGCCCAGATCACCAGCACGATCAGGACGATTCGCCGGGCGACGAGGGACCGTCCCTCCTGTCCCAAACGCACCCTCTGGAGCAGCCGGTGGAAGGGCCCGCCTTCAAACAAGGGGAATTCAAGAAGGCCGGGCGCGCTGGATACTGCCTGTTCATTCATCGGCGCCTCGCGGCTCCCTCGCGTCCTCGGCAAACCGGACCACCGCGCGCCTGGAAATCACCGGTCACTCCCTGGCTCTCCTGGTACCCAGGGGATGCGAGGGCCAAACGCCGAGGCGATCCACCCGTCGTCCATGTCGTTGATATGTTGAGCACATGCAGATATGCTTGGGTCATGTCCAAGATGATTCAGCTCCGACACGTGCCGGATGACTTGCATCGAAAACTCAAGGCGCGAGCAGCTCTCGCCGGGATGCCGCTATCTGACTACCTCCTTCAAGAAGTTCGTCGCGTCGCAGAACGGCCAACAATCGCTGAATTGAGAAGTCGTCTTGCCCACCGGCCCTCTATCACACCCATGGCTTCTCCGACTAAAGCTATGAGATCCGAGCGAGAAGGTCGGTGATTGTGGTCGATGCTTCCGTCGTGATCGAAGTGTCGTTGGATACTCCTGCCGGAGTTCGGTTGGCCGAACGGGTTTTCGCCCCGGACGAAACCCTTCACACGCCACACCTCCTCGATATTGAGGTCGCGCAGGTCCTTCGTCGGTATACGCGGACCGGTGAACTTGATGCCGATCGGGGACTCCAGGCACTCCAAGATCTTGGGGATTTTCCGCTGACCCGATATCCGCATGATCTCTTTCTCCTCCGGATCTGGGAACTCCGCCATAATGTCACCGCATACGACGCGGCCTACATTGCCCTCGCCGAAGCCCTTGGGGCACCGTTGTTGACTCGGGATGCGGCGCTCGCCTCGGCTCCGGGGAATCACGCCCAAATTGAACTCATTTGACTTGTCCGCTCTCTTTCACAACATCTCGTGCGCGACCTCCTGGGAATCGTTTTTCACTGTCCCCCCTCTGATTCCGCCCTGTCCCGTTAGTCGGCCAACATCTTCCGTGTGGACGCTTCATGCATGGCATGCTCCATCACGTCGCTACCGGCGGTTTTCGTCTCTTTGAGGTCGATCGTGACCTTGTGAATCCTGCCGGTGAACTTGTTGTTCCGCTCCTTATAGGCCTTCGTCACCGGTGTACCCTCGTCCACACCCACATCGGCGGCGTCATCCAATGAAAACACGTTCGCCTGCGTCTTTCCGATCCGTCCTTTTGCCACCTGCCGGCCGTTGACGGAGAGCGTGCCGATCCCTCCCTTGCCACGTCCGCCACCGTCGTAGGCAAAGTCGAACACAATCGTCGCCTTTCCGGGTCCCAGCGGCTTGGTGGCGCTTACCGCATACTGTTCGAGGCCGAGCCAGTTGTAGGCATACGCCGGCTTCCCATCCTTCAGATAGAAACTCCACCCCCCGAACTTTCCGCCCTGGCAGAGGATGACCCCGTTCGCGCCGCCTTTCGGAATCTCCACCTCGGCTGTAATGGTGAGAGAGCTATTCTTCACGTTAATGAAAGCATTCTCCATCATGCCGGTCATGCCCTCATAGACCGTCAGTGAGGTCCGACCGGCCATCAGGTCGGGACGCCCGGCAATGTTGGGATCGAACCGCTCGATGCTGCGGTCGTCGATCGGGAGCACGTTGTACTTCACCGCCTCGGTCATGAAGAGGTCTTGCAGTTCCTTGAGTTTCTCAGGATTCTTCGCGGCGAGGTCATTGGTCTCGGCAAAATCTTCCTCGACGTTGTAGAGTTCCCAGATGTCCTGATCAAGCGGGCGGCGCGGTGCACCTTCCCACGGCGCCTTGTGGATCGTGCGCGCCACCCAGCCATCATGATAGATGGCCCGGTTGCCGATCATCTCGAAGTACTGGGTCTTGTGCTGCGAGGGGGCCTGAGGGTCGGCGAACGTATAGACCATGCTCACCCCCTCGATCGGCCGTTGCGGCGTGCCGTTGACGATCGTGGGCTGGGGCAGGCCGGCCGCTTCCAATACCGTCGGAGCAATGTCCACAATGTGGTGAAACTGGCTGCGCACGCCCCTTGCCTTGATGCCCTGCGGCCAATGCACGACCAGCGGATTGCGGGTGCCGCCAAAATCAGCGGCCATCTGCTTGGTCCAGGTAAATGGCGTGTTGCCGGCCACGGCCCATCCCGCGGCAAAATGGTTGAAGGTATTCGGCCCGCCCAGGTCGTCGTAACGCTTCAACATATCCTCGACAGTCTCATTCACACCATTGAAGTAGGTCATCTCGTTGAACATCCCGACCATGCCGCCTTCGGCGCTCGAGCCGTTGTCACCCACAATATAGAAGAAGAGGGTGTTCTCCATCTCGCCCATGTCTTCGACTGCCTTGACCAACCGTCCAACTTCATGGTCGGTGTGGGCACCGAAGGCCGCGAACACTTCCATCTGTCTGGCGAAGAGTTTCTTTTCGTTCGCCGTCAACTTCTCCCAGTCCTTGATGTCTGCCGGTTTCGGCGCGAGGCTCGTCCCCGCCGGAACGACGCCGAGTTTGATCTGCCGGGCCAACGTTTCCTCGCGGACCTTGTCCCACCCCCTATCGAACTGACCCTTGTACTTGGCGATCCATTCTTTCGGGACATGGTGCGGCGCGTGCGTCGCCCCTGTGGCGAAGTAGACAAAGAATGGCTTGTCCGGAGTCAGCGCCTGCTGAGATCGGACCCAGGCGATCGCCTGGTTGGTCATATCCGTCGTGAAATGATACTTCGGGTCGTGCGGCGCCTCGACATGGGTGACTCCGTCGAAGATATACGGCGACCACTGGTTCGTCTCGCCGCCGATGAACCCGTAGAATTTGTCGAAACCGGAACGAGTCGGCCAACGGTCGGTCGGACCGGACGTGCTCACCTCCCATGGCGGCGTCTCGTGGTACTTGCCAAAGGCCGCGGTGCTGTACCCATCGAGCCGCAACATTTCGGCGAGCGGCGCGATGCTGTTGGGCCGAATACCGGTGTTGCCCGGGAACGCCGTGGCCACCTCCATGATGGCGCCGGCGTTGTTCGAATGGTGATTGCGTCCGGTTAGCAAGGCGGTACGGGTTGGCGAGCACAGCGCCGTTGTGTGGAAGCGATTGTAGCGCAACCCGTTGTTGGCCAACCGATCGACCGTCGGCATCTGGATCGGCCCGCCGAACGCGCTCGAATGGCCGAACCCGATGTCATCAATCAACACCACCACGACGTTCGGCGCGGTGGCTGGCGCCTTGACTTCGAAGCGCGGTGGGGGCGTAGCCTTCCGCGCATCGAGTTCCGTGATCGGTTGGAGTTGTGGCTCTGGAACCGGCAGCACCGTCCGATCCAGCTCGCCGGTGGCAGACACCGTGCTTGCCTGCCAGGCCAGCAACAATGTCAGACATGCCACTGCACGCATCAGCAGGTGGAATTGTTTCATGGGCATGTGAGCTCTCTCCCTCTTGTTATTTCCCACCAAGATCTCGGTGGGAACCGATCACGTTCACTTCTCGATGTGCCGACCGAACAGCCATGCCCGGGCTAATAGCACGGTCAAAACAGCGTGCGTCAGTGATGCAGGCCATAACAGAATCATCGGCTCCTCGCTGAGCGATTCCAAGATACGTCAGATACAGGGCGTTGAAACAGCTGCTTGTTCACAGGTTTGGCGGCCGTGCCACTCTCGCCGGAGAATCTGCCCCCCCCGGGCTTGCTGCCTTAGCCATGCTTCTAGCATCCAGTGTTGTGCGGCGATACTGTCAAAACTGACAGGGGTGATGAAATCCTATCGG
>JBEVJJ010000196.1:0-6071 GCA_040510255.1 Nitrospiraceae bacterium
GGCGTTCTTCATCTGATGCACGCAGTTCTCATGTGTGACGGGAGGCTCGCGTCTGAGGAATCCCCGACTTTCTAGCGAAACCGCAACACGGTTGCACTCCTGATCGGTGGTCTCCCAGGTTCCTACAAATCGTACCCGCAATTGCTCGGGCGTGAGAGCCACCTCTCGCTGCAGTTCGAGAATTGCCTGAAGTAACACGCGCGGTGTTCGTTTTCCATAGACGCTTCCAAAATGGCATAATTCATAGCCGCCCTGGGCATTGCCCGACTCGGAGACTGTAGCCTGCTGAGGCGAGAGGGAAATCGACTCAGGATCAAATCCATTCTGAATCACGAGAGCTTTGTGCTTAATTTCAGGATACTCAATACAGAGCCGTTCCCTCAGTTCGTCCGTGTTCATGATGATTCGAGACGCATCCAAACATATGGCTCGTTCAAGGTGCTGAGCCTTGCGCGTCAGAAATTGGGCCGTGAATGAATAGAACGGATTGCATGTCCATGGATCACGGTAGTCGATAATCAGCGGCCGATCAAAGCGTTGTGCTAGCGTTCGCCCGACCAGAAAGCTGGTCCAGGGGCCACCCGTTGCCACTACCGCGTCAGGCACCGCGTATTTTTCCAGCATAGCGCCATGCCGGACAGCCGGGGCCGACCATGAGGTCTGTGGATCGGGAAAGGCGCATGTCCATTCAAGAATTGTATCCTTGACAAACGATCTGGGCCGTTGCGACGAACCCGCTATTCCAGCTGAAGTGTCATGGACGTTGCGTACAGGGAATCCCAGCCCTAGAAGGCGGCGCGCCTTCTCCCTGAGTGACAAGAGACGCAATAGCGGGTCTTGATACGCTACCCGATGCACCCTGACGGCAGCAGGAACCTTTTCACCAAGCTGGTGATCGACCGGATGAGCCGGATAGACAGATTCAGGAGTCGTCGTCAGCACTGACGCTTCCCACCCGTATAAGTGGAGATGCCGGCAAAACCCTAATGGCCGCAATGCTCCACTTGCGGCCACTGGCGGAAAATAGTAGGCGACGAATAGAACCCGTTTCATCGGTGGAGGCAAATGCGATCCATCACGAGATCTGAACTGCGATCGGTTTATGCAGTTGAGCGCGATAAGAATTGCTTCTTCAAAATTGAGACTGTTCGTTCGGACGCACGCCCATCCCAGAGTGGGGGCGAAGCCAATGTCGAGCGTGGAGCTTCCAATAATTTCATGGCTTCGGTGAGGATGCGCTTCGGGGAAGACCCGATGACCTGATTGGTGCCATGCGTGACCGTGATAGGACGTTCGGTATTTTCGCGAAGCGTCAGACAAGGAATACCAAGCACGGTTGTTTCTTCCTGGATACCTCCCGAATCAGTCAACACAAGCTTGGCATTTGCGACGAGACACATGAAATCGAGATATCCGACCGGTTCAACACAGCACACCCTTTCCGGGGGAAATGGTGGATCTCCGAAACCCAGTTCCTGTTCAAATTGCCCGGCCATCTCCAATGCCTTTCGTGTTCTCGGATGAATCGGAAAAACGATCGGACAATGACGGGACACCTCCGCCAAGGCACCGATCAAACCTTTCAGAATGGCTACATTGTCGACATTGGATGGTCGATGCAACGTCACGACCCCATACTGGCCCTTTTGCAGCTGAAACCGACCCAGAATGTCGGACTGAGTCCACAACCGGCGGGAGGCTTCCAGCGAATCAATCATCACATTGCCGACTAAGAATATCTTCTCTGCGGAGACGCCTTCGGCCTTCAAGTTGCGCAATCCGCTTTCCTCCGTAACAAATAGGAAATCTGACACAGCGTCTGTGACAAGCCTATTAATCTCTTCGGGCATAGAGCGATCAAAACTTCGCAGCCCGGCTTCAACGTGCGCCACTGGGATATGCAACTTGGCGGCCGTAAGCGCAGCCGCCATTGTGGAGTTGACATCACCGACAACGAGGACCAGATCAGGCTTTTCACGCTCCAAAATCGGCTCAAGTCGTTTCATCACCTCACCGGTCTGAAACGCATGGGAGCCGGAGCCGACATCAAGAGAAACATCCGGAATCGGGATCTGAAGATCTTCAAAAAATCTCCCGGCCATCTTCACATCGTAATGCTGTCCGGTGTGCACGAGAACAGGGTGAAGACCTGCATGCTTACGCATCTCTCGGATCAATGGCGCAATCTTCATGAAATTTGGTCGAGCACCGACCACATTAAGAATTTTCATTCTCTCTCCATCGGATTGCGCATGTGTGAGAGGAGGCTCTCCATCTATGTTACAACCTGCCGAAAATACTCAATCGTCTTTCTGATTCCGTCCTCGAGTTCTACTTTGGCCTCCCAGCCCAATAGACCCCTAGCACGCGTGATGTCTGGACGCCGCACCTTGGGGTCATCGGCCGGCAGAGGCCGCTTCTCAATCTTACTCTGCGACCCTGTCAGCTTGATGATGAGTTCGGCAATCTCGCGTACCGTGAGTTCACGCGGATTACCAATGTTTACGGGATCATGAATGCTTTCCGGTGACTCGGCTTGCTTGGTGAGGAACTTTGCCCGATCGGTTCGTTCGGCGACGGATTTGTCGGACTTTACCATGAGCAAGGCAACAATGCCTCGAACCAAATCATCCACGAAGCAAAAGCTTCTTGTTTGCAAGCCATCACCAAAAATTGTAAGCGGCTTGTTCTGTAGGGATTGAACGATGAAATTGGACACCACGCGCCCATCATGCGGCCTCATTCTCGGCCCAAAGGTGTTAAAGATTCGCACGATGCGGGTATCCAACCCATGATAGCGATGATAGGCCATCGTCATCGCTTCGGCAAATCGTTTTGCCTCATCGTACACGCCGCGCGGGCTCATCGGGTTTACATTGCCCCAATACGATTCCGGCTGCGGATTCACGAGAGGATCACCGTATACCTCAGAGGTACTCGCCAAGAGAAATCGTGCCCCTTTCGCTTTGGCCAAGCCCAACGCCTTGTGCGTGCCGAGGGCTCCGACTTTCAACGTTGCAATCGGCATATCCAGATAATCCTGCGGACTTGCGGGAGATGCAAAGTGCATGACTGCGTCCAGGGTTCCCTCCACGTGCAAGTAATCGCAGACGTTATAATTTATGAAACTGAACCGTTGGTGCCCGATAAGATGAGCGATATTCTCCGCGCGACCGGTAATCAGGTTGTCGAGACTAATCACCTCATGTCCTTGTCCGAGCAACAAGTCACAGAGGTGACTTCCGAGGAATCCCGCCCCGCCGGTGATCAGAATACGCATGAATCGATCCTCCCTACTTGCACTGTGCAGTTAGTCGAGCTCAAATTCCTTTTTCCAGTCCGTATCGCCTTCCAGTGGTTTCTGTTCCGACTTGTAGAGCACGCAGTTTTCCAGTACCAGAAGATCCATTTCGGTGCGCATGAAACAGCGATACGCATCATCAGGATAGCAGACGATAGGTTCACCTCGCACATTGAACGATGTATTCACAAGGACGGGACACCCCGTTCTTGCTTCAAATGCCTTGAGCAACGCGTAGTATCGAGGATTCGTCTCCTCATGTACGGTCTGCACACGAGCAGAATAGTCAAGGTGTGTGACAGCCGGTATATCCGATCTCGGCACATTCAATAGATCAATTCCCCAGAGATTTTCCTGGGATGGACTACGCGACAGTCGGCGTCTTTCGACAACAGGGGCCACCAAAAGCATGTACGGACTATCGGTATTCATGACGAAATAGTCGGAGACTCGTTCCCTCAACACGGAAGGAGCAAAGGGGCGGAACGATTCCCGATACTTAATCTTGAGGTTCATGACCGATTGCATAGCCGTACTCCGCGCATCTCCTAAAATACTTCGCCCACCCAATGCCCGTGGGCCAAATTCCATACGCCCCTGAAACCATCCGACCACCTTGCCGGCGGCCAACTCGTCCGCGACTCGATCGCACAGATCTTGTTCGGTCAGGCGATGATACGGCGCCTGACTTCTCTTGAGACTCTCTTCGATCTGTTCATTGGTGAATGCCGGCCCGAGGTACGACCCCTTGATACCATCACCTCGCGGGTTGACTTGTCGAGGACGATTTTCAAACTGATGCCATGTGGTCAGTGCGGCGCCAAGCGCACCGCCTGCATCACCTGCCGCTGGTTGAATCCAAAAACCCTTAAAGGGCCCTTCACGCAAAATACGACCATTTCCAACGCAGTTGAGCGCGACGCCGCCGGCCATGCATAGATTGTCGACCTGCGTTTCACGGTGGAGAGTACGTGTCAATCGGAGCATGACTTCTTCGGTGACCTCTTGAACTGATCGGGCCAGATCCATTTCTCGTTGACTAAGCTTGGATTCAGGCTTTCTGGGCGGTCCACCGAATAGCGCATCAAACTTATTTCCCGTCATCGTCAGCCCGGTGCAATAGTTGAAATAGTCCATGTTCAATCGAAATGTGCCATCGGGCTTCAAGTCAAGCAAATGGTCATAGATGGTCTTCACATACTTTGGCTCTCCATAGGGTGCCAGTCCCATCACTTTGTACTCACCCGAATTCACTTTGAATCCTGTGTAATACGTGAATGCGGAGTAGAGTAATCCCAGGGAATGAGGAAACGGAATTTCCCAAAGTGGGGTAAGTTGGTTTCCTTTGCCGAGCCACGCGGATGTAGTAGCCCACTCTCCCACACCGTCCATACAAAGGACAGCGGCCGATTCATGCGGCGAGGGGAAAAATGCCGAAGCTGCGTGTGATTCGTGATGTTCAGAAAATAAGATCTGAGGTAAAGACTTCTGATCTAGGTCCGGTCCATGAACGTGAAACTCTTTCTGGAGTAAAGTTTTCAGTAACAACTTCTCCTTCAACCACACCGGCATAGCCGCCGTGAATGATTGTACCCCTCGGGGGGCGAAGGCGAGGTAAGTCTCGAGCAATCGTTCAAACTTCACAAGGGGCTTATCGTAAAACACCAGATAGCGAATATCTCGCAGACTGGTTGCCCCCTCTCGCAGACAATACTCGACAGCCTTGTGCGGAAAGCCAGGGTCATGTTTTTTTCGTGTGAATCGTTCCTCTTGCGCCGCGGCGATGACTTCACCATCCCGCACCAGACATGCTGCACTGTCATGATAAAAAGCAGAAATCCCCAAGATGTCCATTCAGCTGACCTCCTGATGCGTGAGACAGTGCAAATAACGGTCGGCAATACTCTCCCAGCTAAATTGCACCATGGCCCACTCTCTTGCGGCCTTGGCCAAATCCTGGCGCCAAGCTGCGTTCTCATGCAAAGTGATGAGTGCATCCGCCAATGATTGGGGATCTTCCGGCTGAACCAAGAGACCTGTTCGTGCATGTTCGACGATGTCAGGAATGCCGTCTACATTCGTCGCAATGACGGCCTTCTCGCACGCCATCGCTTCCGCAATGACCAACGGAAGTCCCTCAGCTCTCGAAGCCAAGACAAAAAACAAGCAGTCTTTCATGAGCTGGAGGACTTGCTCTTGTGATTGATTGCCCAGGAAATGAATATGCGTGGAGACACCGGCTTTTGCTGCCAATTCCTGCAAATTGTCATGCTCGGGGCCGTCGCCCGATACCACTATCTCCAATTCAATCCCCTTCTGTCTGACCTGCCGAAGAGCTTCGATGAGAACATCAAAACCCTTTCTATGAATCAGCCTCCCCGCGGTCAACACATAGGGCATCGGCAGCTTCCCCGGAGCAGCCGCAGTCTTGAGATTATCCAATAGATCTAATGGGGCTCCGTTTGGGATGAGGCAACTTCGCTTTAGTCTCAGCCCCGGAAAAACCTGCGAGACCTTTTCAAGCAGTGTCCTCGATACGGCAACCACACAGTCGGCAGCAGTCAAAAGTTTGACGACCAGGCGCCGCTCGATTGGCCTCCATTGATGCAACTCATGGGCATCACTGCCTTGATATACAACTACCAGTTTCCAACGGTTTAGCCAATGCAAAAGGGCAAAATAGAATGATGGTGCCAGCGGATACTGGACAACAATTCCCTGAACACGATTTCTCGAGAGAAACCGATGAAGCCGAAAGAGCGTGATCGGT
>JBEVJJ010000197.1:0-5255 GCA_040510255.1 Nitrospiraceae bacterium
AAACAGGAATGAACGCGTGCCGCAGACAAGGATGAGAACGATAGAGGAATTGTTCAACTCTCTCGCGTCCACGTTTGATCGCCGGGCATACAGGGCTGCCATCTCTTGTGACGGATTCAAGACTCGCATCTCACAATCGGCCGACGCCCAAATGGTCATCCCTTCGCGTGCCACATCTGCTACCAGATTTGCCTGTTCAAGCGAGACTTCCAGGCGCTTCCAAAATGTTTCCTCCCGAATCAATCCATTCGTCCAAAAGTGAGTGATTGGAAAGTGGTCCACAATCCAGGCTAATCCGCCTACATGATCGAGTTGCGGATGAGAGCCGACCACATGGTCAATTCTGCGAATGCCCCGATTCCACAAAAATGGAGCCACGACTCCCCGCCCCATGTCCAATCGATCATGTGTCGCCCCTCCGTCAATCAGCATCACCTGGCCATCAGGTAATTCAACGACCGTGCTGTCGCCTTGACCCACATCGAGAAACGTCACGCGTACCATGTGATCGCCCGCAAACGGACGCGGCGACCAGATCCACCATCCGATGATCAGGCTCATGGCCATGGTAGCACCCATGCGGGTGTGGCGGGAGAAGAAGCGCGTCAAACTGATCCAAGTCGCACCATAGAACACGACCATGAGCGGAACGGTCGGAGCTGCCACATACAGAAATACGCCGGGAAGGCCCGCGACCAACCACACCGCATCTATCAGCAGATGACTGAACACCTGAACCACTCCGGCAAGAGGAAGAGTGGCGGCTTGTCCTGCAATAACCCACAATGCGCAACCAAGACCGATAGGGACAAGAACGAGACCGGTGAAGGGAACCACCAGGAAATTGGCAAGGAGCCCCATCCATGAGATCTGATTGAAGTAGTAGGCCACGAGAGGAAGCGTGACGATCGTCACCACGGCTGTGACAAGAACTGACTCTGTTCCCCATCTGGATACATTGTGCAGCCAAGAGGAAGATGGGTCGTGTCCCTCGTCTTGGTTATCCCCTTGATCAAACCACCATGCCATCGCCCAGACCGACAAGAAGGACAACTGGAATGATATGTCGAACAACACCCGCGGGTCATACAATAGAATTGCGCATGCCGCAATTGAGAGCGCATGGAGGAGTGGCCGGCGATACCCGCACCACATTGCCAATAATGCGGTCGCGATCATGATCAACGAGCGCATCGTTGCCGTCTCCGCTCCCGCCAGGAGGGCATAACATGTAACCGGAATGAGGGCTGACACTGCCGCGAGTCTGGTTGGGGTGGTGTGGCGGGTCAGCGCAAGGAGCCATTTCCAGGGCAGCGCCAATACTCCCCGTCTGATGATGACGTATGTGAGGAGGGCAACCAGGCCCAGATGTGATCCCGAGATCGAGAGGATATGCACAGTCCCGGTTGCCATAAACCAGTCACGAACCTCGGGCAACAAATAGCCTCGCTCCCCAATGATGATCCCGAGAAAGAGGCCGAGCACCGGCTGTTTCAATGTCTCAACTGCCGCAACATATACCTGCTCTCGCCATCGGTCGACCCGATTCCAGAACATCCATGACACGGATTGAGAACCGGCGCTTACCAGGCGGATGGCATCCGGACCAGTCACCGTCGCTACCCTGTCGATGCCCTGTCGATCTAAATAAGCAACATAGTCAAATCCTCTCGGATTCGATGAGCCGTGAGGAGGCCGCACACGCGCGTGAAAGGTGACTTGGTCGCCTCGATAAAACGGACCACCAGGTTGTCGCCAGACAAGCTTGAGCCGTACTGCCTGATCCCACAATACAAGTGATTCACCAAGAGGAGCCGCTTGAAGCACCATGGTCATGCGATCCGGAGCATGTTGAATCGGTTCGATGATCGTTCCGATGAAGGGTCGCGATATCACTTCCTCTTGCGGAGGCAGGACCAAGGAGGTGGGATGAGTCCAGGCGAACAGGCACCCATACGCAACACCCGCGACCACTCCTCCGTAAAGAGTGATTCCCGCTCGCGATGACAAACTTCGGGTGGCCTCGAGGGCGTTCATGACGCCGAGAATGGCAAGCAAACAGAAAGAAATGAGGATGGGGAAATATGGAAAAAATGATCCGAGGAGGAGTCCCAGAACAAACGCGGCGGCGCAGGAAGGCAGCATCAGCGACGCTGCCTTCCTGCTCGACTATCCAAGGTGGGTGCGAACGACGTTCGCGAGCTGTTCGGCAACTTCCCGAATGATGGTGTCTCGTTCTCCCTCGACCATGATGCGAAGCAATGATTCCGTGCCTGAATACCGTACCAATACGCGACCGGTGCCGTTCAATCGTTGCTCAGCAGCTTGGATGGCCAATTGGAGATCCGGAATCTCGGCCAAATCACGTTTGTGCTCGACTTTCACGTTCATGAGCACTTGCGGCACGGCGGACATGGCTGTGGCAAGCTCGGACAGCGACTTCTTGGTACGTTTCATCAGCGAGAGAATCTGCAAAGCAGAAATCAGGCCGTCTCCTGTGGTGTTGTGATCCAATAAGATGAAATGCCCGGACTGCTCCCCGCCAAAATTGTAGCCACCGGCCAACATGCGCTCCATGAGATAACGATCGCCGACCGGTGTTCGCAAGAGGGTGATGCCTGCCCTCCCCATGGCAATCTCCAAACCGAAATTACTCATGACTGTCCCGACGACGGTGTGCTTGGCGAGTTGGCCTTTGGCCTTGAGATCCAGTGCCAATGCGGCCATGACATGATCTCCGTCAATGATCCTCCCCTGCTCGCACACAAAGATTGCCCGGTCTGCATCGCCGTCCAGTGCAATTCCGATATCCGCTTGGTGGAGTAGGACTGCTTCCTGAAGCTGCTCGGGATGGACCGCGCCGCAACCGGCATTGATGTTCATCCCATCGGGCTTGTCACACAATACTTCGACCTTCGCGCCCAGTTCACGCAGCACCGTAGGAGCCACCTTGTAAGCCGCTCCATTGGCGCAATCAACCACAAGTTTGATGCCCTGGAAATCGAGATCCTTCGGTAACGATCGCTTAGCAAATTCGATATACCTGCCCTCGGCGTCGTCTATGCGGAAGGCCTTGCCGATGGCGTCGGCGGTGGGCCGGAGATGGTGAATCTCATTTGAAACGATCAACTGCTCGATTCTGGTCTCAAGCTCATCTGGTAGTTTGAAGCCGTCGCTCGAGAAGAACTTGATGCCGTTGTCTTGATAGGGATTGTGCGAGGCTGAGAGCACCACCCCGGCATCCGCCCGGAGACTTCGTGTGAGGAATGCAATCGCGGGTGTCGGCATCGGCCCGACGAGCAAGACATCGACCCCCATCGAGCAAATTCCGGATATGAGAGCGGACTCAAGCATGTACCCCGAAAGCCTCGTGTCCTTGCCGATGACAATTTGATGTCGACCGGCCCTGCGCAGGAACATGTATGCGGCCGCACGGCCTAGCTGCATGGCGGTTTCGCTCGTCATGGGCTCAAGATTCGCCACCCCGCGCACTCCATCCGTACCGAATAGCTTACGCATGCCGCACCTGTTGAAGGTAGTCTGTCGACCCGGCAATCGCTCGTGCCATCGTGATGACATCTCGTATTGGACTGATATCGTGCACGCGAATCATGCCTGCCCCATGCAACACAGCGACGGAGACCGCAGCGGCGGTGCCAAAGAGTCGATCCTGGATGGGATGACCGGAAACGTGGCCAATGAAGGCCTTGCGTGATACGCCAACCAACAGCGGTCGGCCCAGGTCAGTGAACATATTCAGGTGCGCCAATAAGGCAAGATTATGATGCTGGAGCTTACCAAAACCGATGCCTGGGTCAAGGACGATTTGCGATCGGGAAATTCCGGCCGCCTCCGCGACCCGTATTCGCTCGGCAAGAAATGCATACACCTCGGCAACCACATCGTGATAGTGAGGCGCATGTTGCATCGTCTGTGGCCTTCCCTGCATGTGCATGAGGACAACGCCGGCGCCTGATTCCGCCACGACGTGGGACATGTCATGATCAAACGTCAACGCGCTGATGTCGTTGACCATCGAAACTCCCGCTTCGATGGCTCGCCTTGCCACGCAGGCCTTTGTGGTATCGACGGAGATGGGCAAGTCTATGGCAGCGCGTACAGCCTCGATGACCGGGATGAGTCGCCGCATTTCTTCGTCTTCGCTCACGGCCTTGGCACCTGGCCGAGACGATTCGGCACCAATGTCGATGATGTCGGCTCCCTCCTCAGCCATGGTTTTGGCCCGCATCACGGCAGCTGAAACCTCCACATACCGTCCGCCGTCATAAAATGAGTCGGGCGTAACGTTGAGAATGCCCATAATGAGAGGACGTTCCCTGGCGGACAGCGATCGACTGCCGGCTTTCACGATCAGGTCGTCGTCCGGTTCCGGCTGTCTCATCGGGTGATCCGCGGCGCAATGAAAAGTGGGCTACATGTGGAAATCGTGGAGGTTCTTCTCACCTTGAGCGGAGGGACGGGAACGGGGAGCCCGGCTCGGACGTCGGTTCTCGCCTTATGTGGATGACTGGTCTGGCCGGAGCCGACACGTGTCGTCAGGCAGGAACAGTCTGGGACGCGGAGCCTTGCACGATAATTTGATCAATCTCGAGCGCATCCAGCACTTCCTTTTCCAGAAGCGCTTGCGCCAACGCTTTGAGGCTTACCATATTTTCGGTCAGGATCCGTTTAGCCCGTTCATAATTTTCGCTGACCAAACGCTTAATCTCGTGGTCGATTTCGAGCGCGACTTGTTCGCTAAAGTCCCGTTTCGTCGCGATCTCACGGCCTAGAAAGATCTCTTCTTCCTTCCGGCCAAACGTGAGGGGACCAAGCTTCTCGCTCATCCCCCATTCACAGACCATCTTGCGCGCCAAGTCGGTGGCCCGTTCGAGATCGTTCCCCGCTCCGGTGGTCACATTGTGCAGAACAAGCTCTTCAGCTACCCGGCCGCCCATTAAAATGGCAAGTGTGTTATACAAAAAGTCCTTTGAATAGTTGTGACGGTCATCCGTCGGGAGCTGCATCGTCACGCCAAGCGCCCGGCCGCGCGGAATAATCGTCACTTTATGGACGGGGTCGGTACCCGGCAGCAGTTTGGCCATGAGCGCATGTCCCGCTTCGTGATAGGCCGTTGTTCGCTTCTCCTCATCACTGAGGATCATGCTCTTACGTTCCGCTCCCATCAGCACTTTGTCCTTGGCCATCTCAAAATCGATGTACTCGACTTCCTTCTTGTTCTGGCGGGCTGCCCA
>JBEVJJ010000198.1:0-3820 GCA_040510255.1 Nitrospiraceae bacterium
AGGCTACGGCTGGTCTATAGCAAAGGCGTCATGCTCTGTGAGTTAGAGTTGAGAGGTCCGCCGCGCGGGCAGCATTAGGCATCCAACGTTAGGTGATCGCCGGGGTTGATGGTTCCGCCTTGCACGACCGCTGCATAGACGCCCACGTGGCCGTGGCTGTGCTGTACCGCCGTGCGCAAGATCCCGGGATCCTTTGGCAGGTCTCCCTGGGCCAGCGTAGTCATGACGCAGCGGGCGCAGGGGCCGGTGACGCGCAAACGGACCTGCTCTCCGATAGACAGAGTACGATCGATCCAGGCCTGTTCGACAAATCCCTTCTGCTCTGCCCTCGTGGCAACTACGATATTGGGACGAAAGCGCGGAACCTCGAAGCGTCCTTGAGGATAGAATTCCTTGAGACGATCGAGCGTTGCAGTCGTCACGAGATGTATCGTCGCACCGTCGAAAAATGTCCCCACCGGTAACGTGAAATCGGTGACCGTGTCTTTGTGGTCGCGTCCGTCGATGTCCGGCCAATACTCCTCGGCTTTTCCTGTCCATCCCGCAAAAATGGGTGATTGCACGCCTGCCACCTTGCCACTGTCCGTCATGGCGAGAGCGACCTTCCGGTTGAGGGTGGCGGAAAGTATCTCGTCGATCTCCCGTTGCTCGCTGGTCACGGTGGCGCCATCTGGCAGCGTAATTTGGACCGGCGGCATCTTCGCTCCTCGCAGACGTTCGAGAAACGTTGCGTGGAAGTTGAAAAGCGTCGGCCACTTTCCAGGGTTCTTGGCTGAAGCGGCTTTGCCCGTCTCACTGTCGAGCAGCGCATAGGCCCGATCGCCCAGTATCCCCTGCTCCTGCACATAGGCCTCCGACAATTCTTCACCCATCATTGATTTGACCGGATATCGCCAGAGCGAGAGGACGGTACCCAATTCTTGTGGTCGGTTCTGTGTCATGGAGCGGATATACCCTCCGTATTGGATTCTCCGAACTCCGTCGAGATATGAGAGACAGGAAACCGAGCCGCGAGTTCTGAGTAAGGGACTATTATACGTGCTGCTTCGGCAAGAGACCATGCGGAGTAACGGAGGTGTGAATGTGTTAGAAGGAGCCGAAGCCTTACGACAGATCACATTTGCGGTTCTGGTCGTGAAGGAGTAGCCTCGTCCAGCAGTTCATCCGGGGGACTTGATGTCCGAGCCGCCTGTCTCGTTCTGGGTGTGCCACCATCCTCGCCTCTGCGTCTCTCATCTCAATGCGGAGAAGCCATGACTCCTGAGGTGCTTGATCCCTCCTCCTACGATGAGTGGCGAAAAGGGTTCGCGAGAGAACGGCTGAGGACGCTCTACTATCTGGGTCTCACGGCCAATCCTGTGTTTCTGATATCGGACCTTCTGTTCTATCGGGAACATCTCCCAACTCTACTCACACTCCGAATCGCGATCGAGACCGGCTTCCTCATCGTGTTCTTCTCATTAGTCCGGCGCCGCTCGTCGGTACCTCCGAACACCGCGCTAGTTTTGTGGGTGCTGATCGGCAACCTCTGCATTGCGCAGATGACGGTGAGCTTGGGCGGCTTCACCGCCGCCTACTACAACGGTCTTAACCTCGTCTTCCTCGCGGCCGCCGTTGTCGTGCCGGTCTCCTGGGTCAGTCACTTTGTGGCCCAGATCGTGACCCTGATGTATTACTATGGGATCAACTTCCTGGCTCCTCAGCCGGCCGGAGCAGAGGCGGCCGCCTTACAGAATTCCTTCTTCCTTGTCTGGACCTGTATCGCCTGTCTCTTTTCTGTCTATCTCTATGAACAATTGCAGATCGCCGAGTTTCAGACGCGTCTGTCCGAACGGCGCGCCCGGGAAGAGCTCGAACAGTCGCACCGTAAATTGTTGGAACTGGATCGCTTGAAAGATCAGTTCTTTGCCAATATCAATCATGAACTTCGCACACCGCTTACCGTCAGCCTGGGGGCCTTCAAGACATTGCTCAAATCGCCTTTGGCCAAAGAGTCGCACGCAGTCGTGCAGTCAGGCCTCCGGAATACCTCGCGCTTATTGTTCCTCATCAATGAATTGCTCGAGCTCGCCCGGTTTGAGAGCGGGCGAGCCGACCTCCGCACAGCCTGCATTGATCTTGCGACCCTGGTGACGAACGTGGCCGTAAATTTTGAATCGTCGGAACGGCAACGCATCTTCATGGACGGCGTGTCACACCCAATGCCGGCGTACGTCGACGTCCGCAAGATGACCAAGGTGCTGTCGAATTTGCTTATCAACGCCTTCAAGTTCAGTGATCCTGAGCATGGCAAGGTCTGGCTCTCGCTCGCCTCTCACGGCGCCCAGGCTTCCATCACAATCCGGGACAACGGTATTGGTATTCCCGCCGATCAGTTTGATCGCATTTTCGACCGGTTTACCCAAGTGGAAGGACAGACCACTAGGAGGTTTGAAGGAAGTGGGATCGGGTTGGCGCTGGCGAAGGAAATCGTCGCTCTCCACGGAGGACAGATCACGGTGCAGAGCACTGTCGGCAAGGGATCGACCTTTACCGTCACCTTTCCGCGCGGAGCCGTAGAATCTCACAGCATTGTCTCCATCGACGAAGAAGACACCATGATCCCTCTCAGCCCTGAGGAGGGCATGTCCTCAGAAGAAGACTTCGGGCAGATGCGGGACATGGCCCATCAGCGGAAACCTCTGGTTCTGGTGGTCGACGACAACGCCGACATGCGTGCCTATCTGGTGCGTTTGCTGGCGGACGAATACCAGGTGAGCACCGCGGGCGACGGGCAGGAAGCGTTGCGGAAAGCACGGCTGCTGCTGCCGGACGTGGTGCTCGCGGATATTATGATGCCCGTCATGAGCGGCCATGACCTCTTGAAGGCGCTCAAATACGATGGATCGCTTCGTACGACGCCGGTCATCCTGCTCACCGCACGAGCGGGAACGGAAGCGCGCGTCGAAAGTTTGGAAGCAGGGGCGGACGACTACGTGAGCAAACCCTTCAGCGAGGAAGAGCTCCTGGCACGAATCAAGGTTCAACTGCGGATTCACCGTCAGGAACGCGAGCTCGAAGCCAAGGCGAATCAGTTGCAAGAGCTCTATTCAAAGGTCGAGACCATCAACGGAGAGTTGCGTGAACTCAGTCTTCGGAAATCCGAACTCGTGTCGATCGTATCCCATGATCTCCGCACGCCATTGGCAGCCATCGGTGGATTCGTCGACAACCTACTGGACGGCATCGCCGGACCCCTCACCGATAAGCAGCGGCGGTATCTCGACCGGATTCAGGCCAATCTCAGCCGGCTGGTGCGCATGATCAACGACCTGCTCGATCTTTCAAAGATCGAAGCGGGGACGATGCAGCTTGCTCTCAAGACATTTTCGATCGCCGACTTCGCCGAAAATCTCGTGGATAATCTTCAAGTACTGGCGCGGGGAAAAACCATTTCCTTACGAGCGGCGATCGAGGACAAACAGCTCCTCATACAGGGAGACCCGGACAAGCTCACTCAGGTCCTGACCAACCTCGTTCAGAATGCCTGTAAGTTCACGCCGGAGGGTGGAGAAGTCCGAGTCGAAATAAAATCCGGCGAGACCGGAGTCATCCGAATCTGCGTGGCCGATACGGGCTGCGGCATCCCGCCGGAAGAGACGGCGCATGTGTTCGATAAGTTCTACCGGGGCACCTCATCCAAGGGAGAGGCGCGGGGCGCGGGACTTGGATTGGCTATTGCCAAACATTTCGTCGAACTCCATGGAGGCCGTATCTGGGTAGAAAGCACACTGGGGCAAGGCAGCCGTTTTTACCTCACCATCCCGCAGGCTCAGAGCGA
>JBEVJJ010000199.1:0-16453 GCA_040510255.1 Nitrospiraceae bacterium
CGAAGCGGGATCGGCCGCGAGTACATGGATAGAAAAGCACGTGATTTACGGCTTCCTCAACATTGTGGGCTATACAAATCATCTCCTGGCACGATCTTGGCGAAAGCTTCAAAGCGGGATGGTGCATCATTACGCCGCCATTATCGTGGCGGGGCTTTTTATTCTTGTGCACCTCGTTCTCTTATGGTGGACCGGCACGAATTCCGGCAGCTCCACATACTCGTCTCGATAGCATACAAGGGTCATTAGGCCATGCTCGAAGAGTTCGGTTTCGGATTTCCCATTCTGTCCTATCTGATCTTCCTGCCGCTGGTCGGCGCTGCCGTTATTTGGCTGATCGAAGACGAAGATCTCGTGAAAACCGCGGCCCTCGGCATTTCGCTGATCGAACTGGCCCTCGCCGTGCTGGTTTTGCTCCGTTTCGTGCCTGAATCACCCGCCATGCAGTTTGCGGAACATGCGCGATGGCTGCCTGCGCTGGGCATCGGCTACCATCTGGCTGTCGATGGTATCAGCGTACTCTTCGTCGGACTGACCGGCTTTCTTACCGTCCTGATCATCATCTATTCCTGGGACACGGTTCGCAGCCAAGTCCGTCTCTATTTTATGGCCTTACTGGCGCTTGAAACGACCACGATGGGCATCTTCGCCTCAATTGACCTGATCCTGTTCTTCGTCTTCTGGGAACTTATGCTGATCCCCAGTTATTTTCTGATCAAACTGTGGGGTGGAGGGGCGGAACGCCACAACGCCGCGCTCAAGTTCGTGTTGTATACTCTGATGGGCAGCGTATTCATGCTGGTTGGCATTTCGCTCCTCAACATCAACTACCATCAATGGGCTGTCACACACCACCTTGAGCGGGTCTATTCGTTCGATCTGCTCGATCTTCTGTCGGCTCCAATCCCGCTCCATCAACAGATTCTGATTTTCTGGCTGATCTTCCTCGGTCTCGCCTTCAAAGCGCCGGTTTTCCCGTTTCACACCTGGTTGCCGGACGCTCTGGTCGATGGACCCATCGGCATGTCTGTCATGCTCGCGGGATTGAAGCTCGGAACCTATGGATTCCTACGCATCAGCTTCCCATTGTTACCCGACGCCTCGAAGAGCGAAGGCGTCGTGACCATCGTCATGATGCTGGGACTCACAGCGATTATCTATGGGGCGATCGTGGCGTTGATTCAGCCGGACTTCCGCCGCTTACTCGCCTTCAGCAGCATCAGTCACCTGGGCTTTGTTGTCGTCGGACTCTTCGCCTTGAACTACCAAGGGCTTCAAGGCAGCCTGCTCACCATGATCAATCTGGGATTCAGCACGGCAGGGCTCTTTTTCATCGCTGGGTTTCTGGGGACCAGGCACCAAAGCACTCAGCTGTCGGCCTTCGGAGGGCTAGCCAAGCAGGTGCCTCTGCTCGCCACGTTTCTGCTTATTATCGGACTCGCCTCAATCGGATTACCGGGCACGAACGGCTTTGTCGGTGAGTTTCTGATTCTCTTGGGCGCCTTCAAGGCCAAGTGGTGGTATGGAGCCATCGCCGTGCTCGGAGTGATTTTCGGAGCGGCGTATTTTCTATGGTATTACGAACGTTCGATGCTGGGCCCTCTCACCGCGAAGGTATCATCCTCGATGAAAGATCTCCATATGAGAGAGATCACGATCGCCGTCTCGCTCTGCGTCATGATTCTATGGATCGGCTTGTACCCCAGCCCATTCTTGAAGATCATGAACGGATCGATTCAAGCGCTGGTCGACAGGTTGGACCGGTCCAAGGTCGCGTTGGTTGAACCTCAACAGCGATATGTTCCCCCGGAATAGTGATGCATGGCTGAATATACACTTCTGATCATCCTGTTTGCCCCGTTCCTGGGCTCCATCGCGCTCGTCTTCGTGTCCAACCGGCAAGCTATGCTCGTTCGTGGTATTGCGGCCGGGTCAGCCTTCATTTCCCTGGTTGCGTCCTTCTATCTGTTCTATGCCTATGATCCGGTCAAAGGCGGATTTCAATTTCTATGGAGGTACGTCTGGTCCACCCAGTTAGGCGTCTCACTCTATCTCGGAGTCGACGGCATCGGGACGCCTCTGGTCCTCGCCTCCAGTATTCTCCTGTTCGCTGGAATCTTCGTGTCCTGGCATGTGAAGGATCGAACCAAGGAATTCTACATTTCTCTGCTGATTCTCGCTGCGGCAACCATCGGCGTCTTCATGTCCCTCGATCTGTTTTTCCTCTACTTTTTTTATGAGATGTCGGTCATCCCGATGTATCTTCTCCTCGGCATCTGGGGAAGCCATACGAAAGGCTATTTGGAAATGTCCGATCCCGAGGGAGTCAAGAAGCGAGACTCAATCGGATTTATTTTTAATTTCGGCTCCAACAGCAAGGAATACGCGGCCATGAAGCTGGTCTTGTTCCTGTCGGCCGGAGCCGTGTTTGCCTTGATGGGAATTTTGCTGATCTACAAATTCTCCGGCGTGAACACCTTCGACATTCTCGTTCTGCGCGAGCAGGCGAAATTCTCCGGGTTTCTTGCGGACCTCATTTGGATTCTGATTTTTTTCGGCTTCGCGTCCATCGCGCCGATCTGGCCGCTGCATTCCTGGTCGCCGGTGGGACACGCCGCCGCGCCGGCGGCCACCAGCATGCTTCATGCGGGCGTATTGATGAAGCTCGGCCATTTTTCGATTATCCGGGTTGCCTTTGAGATTCTCCCTGAGACAACCCGAGAGTTGATGCCGATTGCGGCGGTCCTTTGCGTGTTCAGCATTATCTACGGCGGGTTCGTCGCCTACTACGCAAAAGATACGAAATACGTGATCGGGTATTCCAGTTCCAGCCACATGGGATACGTCTTCCTCGGTATGGCAGCACTGGATTACATCAGCCTGAGCGGCGCCGTCATATACATGTTCGCCCATGCCATGGCCACCGGGATGCTCTTCGCCATGGCCGGATGGGTCTACGACCAAACACATACCAGGGATATTCCATCCCTCGGCGGGCTCTCGAACCGTATGCCGTTCATTTCCGCCTGCTTTATTGTCGCGTGCATGGCGTCAGTCGGAATGCCGGGAACCGTCAACTTCATCGCCGAAATCATGATCATCGTCGGAAGCTGGAATAAGTATCCTTTCCAAGTGGTCATCGCCGTCCTGGGTATCGTGCTGACGATGGCGTACCTCTTCAAGATGATGCGCGCGCTGTTCTACGGGCAGATGGCCGAGAAATACAGTCACTCGCACGATGCCGTTTCAGCCGTGGACCGCCTACCTCTTCTGCTCATGATTGCCGTGAGTATCGGGTTCGGAATCTTCCCCGGTCACATGTATGCGGTGGTTCGTTCCGGTGTTGATCCCTTGATTGCGCGCATTACGAAGGTGGTTCCTCTGGCAGAACAGCCTCTTCACCATCCGGACCGAGTGGATCGGCATCTTCCGGGTTCGCAAGAGCGGGCCCCGCTTGCAAGGATGACTGATCGATGAACTTTACATTGACGATGTCCGGTGCCGACCTCCTGCTCCTCCTTCCGGAGCTGTTCCTCACGGCATGGCTCTGCGTCCTCCTGATCGTCGATTTTTCCTTGCGCCGCGTCCAGCAGGAACACCTGGCGTTCCTGAGCATCGGCGGGCTCGCGGCGACACTCGCGTGTCTGGCCTGGTTCGACCTCGGCGGGATAACCGGCTCTCTGTTCGACAGAATGTTCGTGGTTGACCGGATGGCGCTCTTTTTCAAAATATTCATCGTGGGCGCCACGATTCTCGTCATTCTCCTGTCAATCGATTATGTGCATCGTTTCTCGTTTTTCCGTGGCGAATACTATTTCCTGGTCGTCATGTCCGCCTTGGGTATGATGTTCATGGCGTCGGCGAACGACTTGCTATCGCTCTTTATTACCTTGGAATTCTCGACCTTCGGGTTCTACATCCTGGTCGCATACCTGCGCGATGATATGGCTTCCAACGAAGCCGGCATCAAATTTTTCATCCTGGGGGTATTTGCAGCCGGGCTCTTGGCCTATGGCATCAGCCTGGTCTACGGCGAAACCGGCAAGTTGGTGTTCTCGGACATGACATCAGCCCCTGCCACACCGGGGCTCATCATCGGGTTTCTGCTGATCTTCGCGGCGTTGGGATTCAAGATCGGCGCAGTGCCGTTCCATTCATGGATTCCAGATACCTACCACGGTTCACCGACACCAGTGACCGCTTTTTTGTCCATCGCTCCGAAGGCCGCGGCCATCGCCATTCTCCTCCGAATGTTTCTTGTCGCGCTGTCCGCGTTCAAACCGATCTGGGTGTTGCTCCTGGTCGCCACGTCTATCTTGTCCATGACCTATGGAAACATCGTCGCAATTGCCCAGCGTAACATCAAACGCCTGCTGGCCTATTCGGGAATCGCGCAGATCGGGAATATCCTGATTGGACTAGCGGCGGGAACAAAGATGGGCAGCGATTCCATCTTGTTCTTCCTGTTGGCGTACATGTTCGCCAACCTTGGCGCGTTTGCAGTCGTGATCGCGGTGAGCAGCGCCGTCGGAACCGATGAAATCGAAGACTACAACGGCCTCAACCGCCGATCTCCATTTTTGGCTTTTGCCATGCTGATCTTTCTGTTGTCGCTAGCGGGCGTGCCGCCATTGGCAGGGTTTATCGGAAAGCTGTATATCTTCGCGGCGGCGATCAAAGAAGGACTCTATACGTTGATTACAGTCGGCCTGATCAACATCGTGATCTCAATCTATTATTATCTGGTTATTGTGAAAAAGATGTACATCAACGAGCCCAGCGACCCATCCCCGATCAGGCCTTCCGGGCCGATGAAACTTGCCGTCTACATCGGTCTTGCTGGGACGTTGATCATCGGGATCTATCCTCAGCCATTCATGAATTGGGTGGTCTCCGCCACCTTGATGTTCTCGAATCTGGCCGGGCCCGCTACCTCACTTCCTGTGACGCCGTCGCCCTTCGGCGGTTGAAGGCAGGAGATTTCCGCTGCCCCCTGCTGATTTGTTATAAATCCTTCGCCTATCAACACCTTCTGCTAAAATACGCCTTGCAGTCAGTCGGGGACGACGCTACATTTTTCTCGTGCGCACTTCTTACCGGAGTCCTCAGGGTTTTCATGGATCGTTCAGGCGGTCAAGACCTTCCTGCTCAAGAACCCTTAGATCAGGTAGGGCAGGCATCTCTCGGCACGACAGGGGCGGCGATTCGATCGCTCTGGACCCGGACACGACGGACATTCCAGGCATGGTCCATCGAACGCCGAATTCTCGTTGGGTTCTGTCTCGTCTTCGTAGGAATTCTGCTCATCTCCGCCGTGTCCTATCGCAACATGACGGTCCTGCTTCGAAACACCCATCAGGACATCCGGAGTCACGAACTGGTCCAGATATTGACCGGCATGGGAATCAGGCTCGATGAGGCGGAGGATGGCCATCGTCGTTATTTGGTGACGGGCGACGAGAGCTATCTCAAGCCTCATGAGATCCTCAAGGAACGGGTGCCGGAATACCTTCGGTACGTCCGCGAATTGACCCAGGACGATCCTGCACAAGGCGAACACGTCGCTCTTTTGGATGATCTGGTTCAAAGACAATTGAATGCGGAGCGGGACGCCATCGCGCTTCGCAGGAAGACCGGTTTCGAAGGAGTGCGAAGCATCGCTCTTGCCGGCGTTGCGAGGAATGAGATGGATGCCTTTCATCGCATACAGACGCAGATGGAACAGGATGAAAACCGATCCATCCATCGCCGGGTGCTCGAGTCGGCGGCCATGATGCGCAATACCATCGTGCTGTTGGGGACCGGGGGACTCCTGCTTTTCGTGCTTCTGGCGTCGGTGTACTACTTGATCCGGCATGACATCACGGAGCGCCGACGGGTGGCAGCGGAGCTCGTGCGGCGCGGAGAGCTGCTCACGGCAGCCAATAAGGAACTCGAGGCGTTCAGTTACTCCGTATCGCATGACCTTCGGGCACCGCTTCGCCATATCGACGGATATGCGTCACTGCTCGAGAAATCCACCGTGCACGCGTTGGACGACAAGGCGAAGCGGTATTTACAGACCATTTCCGAATCGGCCAAACGCATGGGCCAACTGATCGACGATCTGCTCATCTTCAGCCGCATGGGTCGACAAGAGATGTTGCACACGCGCGTGGATCTGAATCAATTGATCACGTCAGTCCTCCAGGATCTGCGTCCCGACTTGCAAGGGAGGGATATTGTCTTGACCATCGGCGCGCTTCCTGAAGTCAAGGGAGATCCGGCCATGCTGAGACAGGTGTTCAGTAACCTCATCTCCAATGCGATTAAATTCACCGCGACTAGGCCGTCTGCGGTCATCGAGATCGGAAGCGACCAGCGTAACCCTGACGAAATCGTCATCTTCGTGCGCGATAACGGTGTCGGGTTCGATATGCAATACGCCGGCAAACTATTCGGTGTGTTTCAACGGCTCCATCGGGCAGATGAATTCGAAGGAACCGGCATCGGCCTGGCAAACGTGCGACGCATTATCCATCGACATGGGGGAAGAACGTGGGCGGAGGGTGCGCTCGGTCAAGGAGCCACCTTCTCCATCAGCCTCCCCACCAAGAGGAAAGAAATATGACCGTCACGAAACCCATCTTGCTCGCGGAGGACAATCCCAGAGATGCGGAACTCGCATTGGCCGCGATGGAAGAATATCATCTTGCCGACAAGGTCATCCTGTGTCACGACGGAGCCGAAGTCCTGGACTACCTCTACTGCCGCGGGCAGTTTAAGACCCGTCTGCAAGGGAATCCGGCCGTCGTGTTTCTCGATCTCAAGATGCCGAAGATCGACGGGTTGGAAGTATTGCGAACCATTAAAGGCGATGCCACGTTGAAGCCGATCCCGGTCGTCATGCTTACGTCCTCGCGTGAAGAACGGGATCTCGTCCAGAGTTATGCCTTGGGCGCCAATGCCTATGTGGTCAAACCGGTTGAATTTCACCAATTCTTAAAGGCGGTCAAGGAACTCGGCGTGTTTTGGGGCGTCATCAACGAGCCACCACCGGAAAGCGCCGGAAAGTTCGCCTCGTAACCTTTCAGCCTGTTCACCGCCATCATCGGCAAGGATGCTTGTGCAGAATTCCATACGCCTCCTGCATCTCGAAGACAGTCCGACCGACGCCAAGCTCATCACCACCATGCTTCGTGAAGGTGGGATTCCCTGCGACGCTCATCGCGTCGACACCCGCACCGAGTTTCTGGACGCGTTACGGCAGGGCGGCTTCGACATTATCGTCGCCGACTACTCCGTGCCGGGTTTTGATGGAGCCGCCGCACTCACGCTGGCCCACAAGCTGCGTCCTGAAGTTCCGTTCATTTTTGTCTCCGGCACGCTGGTCGAAGAGTTCGCCATCGACATGATGCAGCGGGGAGCCACAGACTATATATTCAAGCATCGACTCGGCCGGTTGGTGCCGTCGGTTCAACGGACGCTCCGGGAACTGGAAGAACGGATGGAGCGAAAGCGGGCGGAGCTGGCGCTGCGTGTCAGCGAAAAGCAGTTCCGGCAAGCGCAAAAAATGGAGGCGGTGGGACGGTTGGCCGGCGGCCTGGCGCACGACTTCAACAACCTGCTCACCGTGATCATGGGACATTCTCAGATGTTGTTGAGCGAGCTACCGACCGAGAGTCGGACGCGTGCCAAAGTGGAGGAAATGCAAAAGGCCGGTGACCGAGCTGCCACCTTGATTCGCCAGCTCCTCGCCTTCAGCCGCAAGCAGGCCCTGGAGCCCAAGGTCCTCTGCCTGAATACCGTCGTGCTCAATATGGAAAGCATGCTCGGCCGCCTCATTGGAGAGGATGTCCAGCTGGCCATACGTCCCGATCCAAAGCCCGGTCATATCAAGGCCGATCCCGGCCAGATCGAGCAAGTCATCATGAATCTGGTCATCAATGCCCGGGATGCGATGCCGAACGGAGGATTGCTCGCCATTGAAACGTCGGAGGTGTATGTCACGAAAACGCCGATGCATCACCTTCAACCCTTGCCGGCAGGCTTCTATTCGAAACTGACCGTGACCGATACGGGATGCGGGATGGACGCCGAGACATTGTCCCATCTCTTCGAACCATTCTTCACGACGAAAGAAGAGAGCAAGGGAACAGGATTGGGCTTATCGACTGTGTTCGGCATCGTGACCAAAAGCGGGGGCGGCATCGATGTCTGGAGCCAGGTGGGCCACGGCACAACCTTCGATATTTTTCTTCCCCGTATCAATCCGGAAGCACCGGCCGGGCAAGACTACAACCATCATAAGGAAGTTCGACGCGGCAGCGAAAGAATATTGGTCGTGGAGGACGAGCCGCTCGTGCGGGACCTGGTTCGCGACGAACTCACCAAGATCGGTTACCACATCGTAGAGGCGACAAACGGCATTGAAGCCTGTCTGGTTGCAACCCAAGAGAGCGGCCAGTTCGACCTGCTATTGACCGACGTCGTCATGCCGGCCATGAATGGACGGGAACTGGCGAGTCGCCTACATTTGATCTATCCGAACCTCAAAGTCCTGTTCATGTCCGGGTACCTCGATGACGTCAGTGTCAATATTGGATTGGAACAGCATCAGACCGCGTTCCTGCAAAAACCATTTACTCCGGACATTCTGGCAAACGCGATCCGGCAACTTCTGGATACGCCGACCCGAAGTCCGCACTTCAATCGTACACGACAACGGAATGGGCCGGCTAATCTGAATATCACGCCGTAGGAAAGCCCGGGGCCTTGGTACGATTCGAGGCCGACATTGATCCATGGCGACCATGGAATTGACGATCCCTGCCGCTCTTTCCTATACTGCCTCCTCACGAACGAAGAAGTGGTCGTGTTGTCCGATTGATCGAGCAGCAGCGAGAGAGGACAGCCTGATGGCGACGAGTCTTTGCTTGATCGAGTCTCGACAGGCTTG
This sequence comes from Nitrospiraceae bacterium, assembly GCA_040510255.1. GTDB lineage: Bacteria > Nitrospirota > Nitrospiria > Nitrospirales > Nitrospiraceae > DASSBQ01. The sequence continues at coordinate 8,939 of JBEVJJ010000199.1, forward strand.
GGCCGCCCTCATGCTTCTCGTCCTTCTTCATCTCTCTTGGCCCACGTTCACGATGGCCACCGGCGTCTCCGACCCGGAGTGGGACCGGGTGGCGTTCGGGCTGAACGCCACCCTATGGCGCCCGGCCTCCACATGTCCCGACATCCCGCCATTGCTCATGGTGCAAATTGATCCGGAACGCTTTCGATTTTCTATCTACCAGTACCACGATGCAGGATTGGCCGCTCCCTTGACGATTCAGGACTGGCAACGCCACACAGGAGCCTATGTGCTGTTCAACGCAGGATTGTTTCGCGAGGACTATTCGTATCTGGGGCTACTCTTGAAGGAAGGCCGGCCGCTTGGCAGCAAGCGACATCATTCCTGGCAAGGAGTGTTTGCAGCGGAACCCAAGGAACCCACTCAACGGAAGGCCAGGGTGTTGGACCTCGCGTTTGATTCTGTACTGGATGACCTGTTCCCCTATCGGGAGGCAGCCCAGTCGCTCATGCTGCTCGACCGAACCGGAAAGCCACGGGTGCGCCAGACCGGCAAACGAGCGTATCAAACGATTGTGGCGGAAGACAGGGCAGGATCCATCCTCGTGATGAGGAGCACGGAACCGGTCGCATTATATGGATTAGCCGAATGCCTGCGCGATGCCTTGCCGACCATCACGCAAGCCATGGCTATGGATGGAGGATCGTCCTCCGACATCCTCGCCAGTCCTGAAGTCTTGGGGGCGGCAGGGGAACGCGGCAGGCAATCGGATTGGCGCTCACTCATCGACGGAAGTATGACCAACCATATCGCGCTCCCAGTGGTGATCGGCATCCTGCCACGAACGGCTCCACGACCTACGAGCCAAGCAATCCTGCACAGCAGCGCACCGGCCCGCTGATTGTGTGTTTTTCAGCGAACCTGCGCCACCGGATATCCGGCCTCCACCCAGGCATCCATGCTTCCACTCACGTTATAGACGTTGGTGTACCCCAAATCCGCAAGTGTCTCCGCCGCAATATTGCTCCGATGACCGGATTGACAATAGACCACAATGTGGTCTCCTAGTTTCGCGCCGATTTCGCGATGCCGCGTCTTGATCTCGCGAAACTCGATGTTCAGGTCCGTACCGGGTATTTGGCCGGACAGATGCTCCTCCGACGAGCGCACATCGATGAGGACGAATCCCTTCTGACTGACCGACGGCGCCTTCATCAATCCGGCACGAAGCTGCTGAACCGTTAAGAGGTAGGAGTGGTGAGCAAACACGCCTTGACTAACCAAGATGAAGAAGCTAGACACGAACAGAGCAGACAACCATCGCGCGCGACGTTTCATGATCGTCCTCCTTCCGCAGGCAAAATGACCGCATCTCTATGATAGGAGCCCAATGAAAATCCGGTCAAGAGCTGTTCTGTGCATAATTCTGGTCATCACTGGAGGCTGTAGCCCAGGCGTCAAGATGGCACAGGAATCGGAACATGGAGGCGTCGTCATCTATCCTTACAAACCCGAGCAGGGCCCCCTGTTATCCGGCTTTCGGACGGAGGCGGTGCACATGATGGAGAAACGCTGTCCATCCGGGCATACCATCATTCGGGAAGGAGAGGCCAAAGGGCGATCGCGACTGTCCGCGCCGCTTCAGAGCGGAGGAGAGATCATTCAGGAACAGCGTTGGGGAATACAGTTTGAGTGCAAGTGAGCGGAAACGCCGGACATCGTGTTTTCGAGTGACTGCGTCCTACCCCGATCTCATACGCGGGCAGTCATCAGGTCATCGATCGTCAGCAGGCTGACAACCTGGACGCTCTGCTCCTCGATACGCGCCCGGCCGTCCTGCTCCTGACGGTCAACGATGACGAGAGCGTTCCGAACATCGAGGCCCGCTTCCCGCGCCGCCGCCACGGCTTTGAGAACCGAACCCCCGCTGGTGAGGACGTCGTCGACGATCAGCGCGCGATCTCCTATTCTAACGACGCCTTCGATCAACTTTCCCAGTCCATGATTTTTGGCTTGCTTGCGGACGACGAAGGTGCGCCACTCCTTCCGCGGCGTGGCCCCGTATGCATAGTCGGAGATGGATGTTGCGATGGAAATGGCTCCGATTTCCAACCCGCCGAGGCAATCCAATTCGAGCCGGCCGATGAGTTCCCACGCGAGCTGAGCCACCAGACGTCGGGCGCCTGGGTCGGCCATCAGCGTGCGACAGTCTACATAAAAGGGACTGACCTGGCCGGATGCAAGCGTAAATCCACCATTCGGGTCTGACTTAAACGCCCCGCTCGAATGAAACGCTCGTATCAACGCATCCTTCGACATGAGTCACCCACCCTCCACCATTGAAGTCCCTCTTCTGAAGTCCCTCTTCTCTCCCGGCGCCCTAAGCCGGTGGCGGCATTGTACCTATCGAACTTCATCGTTGTCAGCCTCTGAAGACAATGTGCGAGGTTGATGTATGCCCCGGTCTGGGATCTTCCCACCTGTCGACCGGTCGAACAGCTAGAGATGGATAAGCAGAGAACACGCGGGGCGAGACAATCACTCAGGGAAGAAATCCCGTAAGCATCAACCGCTAAGTATACAAAGGTCCCACCCTGGCTTCAACGGCAAACTCAAGCAATACACGCATTTGCAGCCTGTCGAAAAGTGACGCATTGACACGGTAGAAGTACGGAAAATACACTAGCGCGCTCGATCCATGCGTTGAACCTCACGACTCCTTGCTGCGACGAACAGGAGCAGAGACACGCGACGAGATCGAGATGTAGCGGAGTAGGCGACCCACGCCTACCAGGAGACATCTGCTATGAACATGCCAAGAACCCCTCTCCGGTCCAGCAATCATCACCACTGCCGTCCTCGTCGGTCACGCCTTCCCCGGTCCAGCAGACAGCTCCGTTGCCGTCGTCCTCAGTCATGCAATCTCCTTCGCAGGGGAGCAGCGCAGCCACGGGGATGATCCGCATGCGCGGCGTGGACGAGAAAGAGGCACCCCAGGAGACCCCTGTTCCGGAGAAGAAGCCGTGATCATGAGAACTGATCATGCCGCGCGGGATCGAACAGGAACCTGTCGAGGGTGGCAACCAGACCGTGGAGGACAAGGCAGAAGGATCCAAGAAACAGGAATGAGGCGCTCATGACACAGTCACGTCCATGGATCCGTCGCTGGGCAGCGCCGACGATGTTCGCGGTGCTTTTGCTCGCACTGGAGTACCCGGATCTTGGCTTCACGGCAACAACAGACCTCTACGGAGGACCAGGAGGAAGTTCTTTTTGGGCTCCGTGCCCCCAGGGTTCCTATCTTGTCGGACTTGCCGGCAGAACCGGCGCGTGGGTCGACCGCATCGCGACAGTCTGTGCTCCCTGGCTGCGAGGCAGTCAAACCTTTGGGGCGCCGTCGATCGGCCAATCGTTCGGCGCCAGTGGGGGTGGCCAAGAACACACGGCCATCTGTAAGAAGCCCAACGTGAACAATGCTGTCCAGTCCTGGTACATCGAAACTCTCAGATCGAGTAATCAGTTCGTCCAGTATATCGGGGCGGACTGCAGTCCGTTGGTGGCTTTTTCATCTCTTGCCGAGGATGGGTTCTTTGAATTCGGATCGAAGCCCGCCTCAACGGATGAGAGGCTAGGCAATGACGAGAGGATAACCCCGGGTCCCACTAAGGGAGGGAAAGGAACTGAACAGCGTTGTCCTCCTGGTGAACTCGCTGTGGGAATCCATGGACGAGCCGGGCGCTTCGTCGATGCACTAGGTCTCATATGCGGGCCTCTCCCAGTCGGATTGGGCGCGCCTGCCACAAAACTGCCCGGTCCTCTCATCCAAGCACCCCCGTCCGCCCAGCCGATGAACCCTCAAGCCAAGAATATGAGAGTGCCGGACGACATGTTCGTGATCACCAAACCGGCCGCGGGCGACCACGTGCCACAGGGCCAGCTCGTCATCACGGCAACGCCGCCGAAGGTGGGCATGACCCCGGTGACGGAGCTGGAACTCAGATGGCTGGATGTGCCCCCGAATCAGCAACATCAGCAACACTCCTACCCCTTCACAACAACCCTCTCCGTCGAGACCACGAAGCTGCTTCAGGGTTACGTGGTTGCCCACATCGTGACGGGAGCTTACAACGGTCGCTGGCAAGTACGCGCGCGGGCCAGCATGAAGGCCGTGCCAGGACCGTGGAGCTTCCCCGTGCAGTTCCACCTGAAGCAGGCGCCGCCATCGATGCAGCAGGCGCCGCTGCCTGGCTCCGCAGTCATGCAGGCTCCTCCGCAGGGCGTCGGCACCGCCCCCGCGGTGGTCCGTCCTCCCACGACCCCTTCGCAAGGAGGCGCCGCCGGCAGCCTGCTCATCCGCCCGCGCGGGGCGCAGGGGCCGGAGAAACAAGAAGCGGAAAAATGATGACTCAATCGGACAAGACACCGTAACGAGTCGATGTTGCATCCAGCGATTCAGGAAGAGGGATACCTCTGGAAGACAAGGCTGTATCGATGACCGTGGCCAGAGATGCTCAACACGACTTCTCACTCGCACTCTACCAACCGGATGAACCTTTCACAGGCCGCACCGACAGACGACATGTGGCGGACATCCACAGCAATGGACAGGACAGACAGAGGCCAGATGAACCACCGCGGACGTAGTGTAAGGAATTTCTTCGCGCTCCTGCTGATATGTTTCCTCAATACTCCGGTGAACGCGCCAGCCGATGCGCCCATCGTCGATCCCGCGACCAAGCAATCAATGGAACAACTGATCGAGCAGTACATTCGCTCCCACCCGGAAGTGATCGAGCAATCACTCCAGGCTCTGGAGGCCAAGCGCGAGGTTGAAGAGAAGGCGCGCCAGAAGTCTGCCATCGCGGCGCGTCAAAACGACTTGCTCCACGATCCGTCGTCGCCCGTGAGCGGTAATCCGTCGGGGGACGTGACGCTGGTCGAGTTTTTTGATTACCGCTGCGGCTACTGTAAACGAGCAGCCGGTGCAGTCACCCAATTGCAGAAAGAAGACCTGCGCGTCCGCGTCGTCTACAAGGACTTCCCCATTCTGGGTGAAGCCTCGGAGCTCGCCGCGAAAGCGGCCCTCGCATCGAAATCCCAAGGCAAGCACCAAGCCTTTCACGAAGCATTACTGGCCTCCAAAGGCGACATGACCAAACACTCTATCCTGGAGACCGCCGCGGAGGTCGGCTTGGATACGAAGCGGCTCGAAGCGGATATGGCGAATCCCGAATGGCAGCAGGTCATCGAAGCCAACCGGACATTGGCCCGAGACCTCGGCATCAACGGCACCCCAGGCTTCATCGTGGGGACGGAACTCGTGCCGGGAGCGTTGGATGTGAACGGCCTGAAAGAATTGATCGCAAGAGCGACCAACCCAAAGTAGCGTCCCTTGGATTGAAGAAGAAGTCTCCCAGCAGGCTGTTGAAAAACTATTTTGAACTCAATTGGGTCACGGCGCCGGAATTCCGGGGCTGGACAACGCGCTGAGTGAACCGGGCGCAATAGGCCTGGGAATCGGGCCGATTGGATGTGAGGAAAGCGAGAGAGCAGTGAAGAGGCTAACCTGCACATTCCGGTGCATCGTCCTTATCAGCGGCATCGTTCTGACCGGAAACGCCAGTGCCGCCGACACCAGTACGCTCACCTTGGGCGGGAGCGGGGGAACCCACGATTGGAGCTTGAATTGCCCGCCGAGCAAGTGACTGGAATCTCCGTCAGGTACAGCAACGTGATTTACACCATCATGCTTCGCTGCACTGGGGTCACCTCCGGCGGCATACGAGGCCCGCTCATGGAACGATGCGCTACGCGTCACCGGTCGGCTCGCGGCCACCAGGGGATAAAGGCGCTGGTCGTCCGCTGATAGGCTCGATAGTCCTGACCACGGGTGGTGAGTGCCTGGGCCTCAGCCCATGGGATGCCTGTCACTTTCACCAACGCCCATCCCATGGCCAATGGGCCAATGAGGGTCACCCACCAATTGCCGGCGGGCAGCGCGAGCGCCATGACGACATAACTCCACCAGTGCACCCATTCGAAGAAGTAGTTGGGATGCCGCGAATAGCGCCAGAGGCCGATCCGGCACACACGATCCTTGTTCCACGGCCTGCTCCGAAACGCGGCAAGTTGCCAGTCGGCAATCGACTCGCCTGTCACGGCCACGCCCCAGAGGAGCAATCCAGCCAAGTCCCACCAGTGAAACGGTGGATGAGGATTCTGCATGACGATGAGGGGAGGGAGAGAAAACCACGCGATGGCGAATGCCTGCAGTTGGAAATACCAAAACATTCGCTGAGACTCCTGATCGCCCCATCTGAGGCGCAAAGCACGATACCGTCCGTCTTCTGTTCTGTTCCACACCCGGTCGACGAGCACATGGGTGCCGAGGCGGACTGCGTAGAGGAAGATCATCAGGGCGACCAACAACCGTCTGGCCGGTTCCCCGGAGACAGAAGCCGCATACCACAGCACGACGACCGCCAATCCGTAACACCACCCCACGTCGGCAATGGCGGCATTGCGCGAGCGACGTTGGACGACCCAGAGCGCAGCCATGAGCACCGCTGAAGCGATCCAGGCGATCATGAGGAGGGAGAGGGGATTCATCGTCGTCATGTTATCGGCTGGCGGCAGTGGGAATCGAGTGGCTCGTCTGTATGTCTTATCGACGACTCATTGTACGATGACTCCGCATTTCCACGAACGCACCACTGCCGCTGGGGGCCTGCTGCAACCGTGACGGGACCCCTAATGCTTGCGGTTGTCACCGGAAAATGACAGGGCTCGTGAGAACGAACGTCGATGGAATTGCAGTCCGCACGAGGTTATTATTCAAGAACGGACCGGCCAGGAGATGTCCGGATACCATCAGGATTCGCCGGAAGCTCGCGACCACTGCACGTCCTACATGGGGTGATGTCATGAAAATGGGTTCCGTCAGAGTGCTGATGGTCCTGATAGCATTTGCTTGTGGAGCGCCGATCCAATCGGATGCGGCCGAGAAACCGAGTCCATGACAGGCGATCTCGCGAAGGGGAAAACCCTCTTCGGCAAACACTGCGCCGGCTGCCACGGATCGCAAGGCAAAGGGGATGGGTACAAGCTGCTCGGCCCCGACCCGGCCAACCTCACATCACCCTCAACCAAAGAGAAATCCGACGCCGACTTGCTCACGACTATCCACGAGGGTAAGCCGAACATGCCGTCCTGAAAAGGCCTGCTCTCAGACCACGACCTTCGCAATGTGCTGGCCTATGTCCGGACATTGGCCAAGTAACCCGGCCAAAAAGGCTCTATTTCACTCGCCCGAGGTGCTTCGTCCTATCGCTCACGATCCTCGCGAAGAACGCGATACGCTTCACGAAATACGAGATGCGAGAGACGAACGACGTTTCACGAACGACCAACAAGTTGTCACTGCCGAACGGAGGATGGCTCGTCCCAGGGATCAGCGCCTCCCGGTGAGCCGTCGGCTATCCACTGCCGCACACCCGGGAGGGGGAAGGACAACAGCTGTTGAATCTTGTCGCTGCG
>JBEVJJ010000200.1:0-4185 GCA_040510255.1 Nitrospiraceae bacterium
TGCAACAGCTTCATGGGAGCAGCCTCGACTGTCTCGCCCTGCATTCCAGGCTGACGGAACTCCTTGGTGAGCCAGTCGACCAGTGCTTTAGTTTCGGTCCGAGCGCGCAAATGCGGCGCAATCCATAACACGATCTTGAACGGGCCTGCGACGAAGCCCAGTGGCGCCACCAGTTTGCCCGAACGCAGGTCGTCCAGGACAAGAATCTTCGGCACCATGGCTACGCCAAGGCCGCACGCGGCGGCCTGAATCAATAGATAGAAATGATCGTACGATTTCTGCGGCCGCAGTTCGAATGATTGGGCTGATGCCTTGACCCAATCCGCCCAGCCGCCCGGACGCGTCTTGGCCGCAAGCAGTACGCATTGATGGAGATCGCTCGCCGTTCTGAAGTGTCTTGCTGCGTATTCCGACGCGCAGACCGGGCCGATCCATTCGTCGACCATATCTCTGATGATCACCTCTTTTGGAGGTTCGATCATGCTGTTTCTTATGGCCACGCTGATTTCATCGCGGACGAAATCAATGCGGTCGTAGTTCATGTTGAACCGCAACTCGATGTCGGGATGCAATTTATGAAACGCGCCGATGCGCGGAATAACCCACGACATCATGATTGTTGATGAGCATGAGAGCGTCAACGGCCCCGGCTGAAGCTGCTCGACACTCGAGGCGATCAGAGCGAAGGCGCTTGACAGGTCATTTGCCAGACGTGCCCCTTCTGGGGTCGGTTCAGCGGAACGTGCGCCGCGCAGTAGCAGCGGAATTCCAAACATCTCTTCGAGACTTTTGATGTGCCTGCTGACGGCGCCATGAGTGACCGACAATTCCCCGGCGGCTGCCGTCATGCTGGATAGGCGCACCGTCGCCTCCAGCGCGCGCAGCGCATTCAGAGATGGACGCTTCGCTCCCAAGGCGGTTCTCCATCGCCGGAGCCGTGAGGTTTTCTCACAGTGTAATGGGTATAGCTTGCGCCAGGAGTTGGCAAGCGCCATCGCGCTTCTCGAAGAAGCGGTCACCGACTTTCCCAGGTCATCCGGTAACGCACTCAGCTCCTGCCATTGTCCTAATGATGGTGACGCACGCGAGCATACATTGCGACACCGAGGAACCCCGAAGCGGGGGGCTTGACCCTACGGTTCTTCGGTCGCGTCCATGATCCGAAGCGTTACCTGGAGTACTGAGAATCAATTCCGGTTGCGGAGTGCGCCAGGCACACATGGATACGCGCAAAGGCATTGTGCAGAAATGAACAGGTTCCCGATGATAGCAGTCCTTGCTGGACCCGGCTCAATGGCGCAAGAATTCGTCACATCAAGCCCTGCCGACTTTGCTGCTGCGTCAGCTGTGCGAGACCTCAAGGAGGGCGATTGTCGTGTCCGTCCGCTCCCAAGTGAGCCGCTAGAAGGGAACGTCATGACTGACCTTCATCCTCGGCCCATTTACGGATTTGCGCCTTCACCTTCCGCGCGCATTTCCGAAGTCCGATCGGCCCGGGGGCGAGACCCAAGTGTGGCTATGGCAGCACAATGCACCAGCCGTGCGTTAGGGCGCAGGGTGTGGTTTTCAATGGGTGTTCGACCCAAACGCTTTGAGATCCTTTCTTTTTTGACAATCATAGTCGCTTTGCATTGTGCCGACTGTACTGATCCGGCGACGGCTCAAGACGAAAGCTTCGTAGTCTCTGACGCGTGGGTGCCTGCTATGGACCAGGTGGGGCGTGATGTTCCGTTGCTCATGACTATTCGGAACAACACCAGTTCACCCGACGCGCTGATGCGCGTCAGGTGTCCGATCGCCAATTTTTCCGAAAGACATGCCGTGGATCGGGGGGAGGGAGCGCCTGCGATGCGCCCGATTTCATCGATTCCAATCGCAGCGACCAGCACCGTCGTTCTGAAGCCAACGGAACATCACGTGATGCTGCTGCAAACAAGGCAGCCCCTTCAGGTAGGCGAGCGTTTCAACTGCTCGGTTGTCTTTCAAAAGGCTGGAACCAAGGAAACGGAGGTGGAAGTTCGGAAATCGCCATGAGGAAACTGTGGAGCCGTTTGTCCGATCGACAGGACACGTTTGGCTCAATCTGAACGGGCTTCCACCTAACGAAAAACCATCATCAGGAGGAAAATGAAGATGACAAACAAGGTGAGCTATCTCCCTGGCCGGGCTGCACTGCTCGCGACCGCCGCTGTTATCACGGCATTCACGCTTTTCCCCGCGCGCGCTGCCGATACCGTAACGCAGGAGAGACTGCTCAACTCCGAAAAGGAGACGGGCAATTGGCTGCACCATCATAAGAACTATTCTGCGACCCGTTTCTCGAGCCTGAAGGAAATCAACAAGGATAACGTCAAGAACCTAAAGGTCGCTTGGACCATGCATCTCGGCGGGGTTGAGGGCGGCGGTATCTGGTCGCACGGTGGGCTCGAAGCCACGCCGATTGTCGAGAACGGCATGATGTATGTCACCGACGGATGGGGCTCGGTCTACAAGATTGATGCCCGTGGTGGCAAAGGGACTTTGCTGTGGAAGATGGATCCCAAGACAGATCACGATTGGGCCGGTGCTGTCGCGTGCTGCGGCGTCGATAACCGCGGCGTTGCCCTTTGGGACGATCTGGTCATTTCCCACACGCTTGACGGACGCCTGATCGCCACCAACAAGGAAACCGGCCAGGTCGCCTGGCAAAGACAGGTCGCTGATCCGGACAAGGGAGAAGTCATTACCGGCGCACCACTGATCGTGAAGAACATGGCCATCACGGGCGTGGCCGGTGCCGAATATGGCATTCGGGGCTGGATCGCGGCGACCGATCTCACGAGCCAAAAGGAGGTTTGGCGCACCTTCACAATTCCCGGAAAGGGCGAGCCCGGCAGCGAGACCTGGAAGGACGACAAGAACGCGGCGGCGTCCGGCGGTGGCTCGACCTGGGTAACGGGAAGCTATGACCCGGCCACCGACACCATCATTTGGGGCGTCGGTAACCCGGGGCCGGATTGGGACAATCAATATCGCCCCGGCGACAATCTCTACACGGACACCTCGCTTGCGCTCGATTCATCGACCGGCAAGATCAAGTGGCACTATCAACACACCCCGAACGATCCCTTTGACTATGACAGCGTGTCGGAGAACGTGCTCGTCGACGTGACCGGGCCCAACGGCGCTCCCTTGAAGCTGGCCCTGGAAGCGGATCGCAACGGGTTTGCCTATGCGATCGACCGGACCACGGGCAAGTTCATCTGGGGATTGCCATTCGTAAAAAAGGTGACGTGGACCAAGGGGCTTGATCCGGAGTCCGGCAAGCCGATCGAGTATGATTCAAAGAAAACGGTGCAGCGATACAACTCCTCGCCGCATCGGGAAAACAAGGTGGCCGACATTTGCCCTGGCAATATGGGAGGCAAGAACTGGCCTCCGACTGCCTACAATCCCGATCTGAAACTCTGGTACATTCCGGTCATCGAGAGCTGCAACCGCATCACGGTCGAGGAATCCGACCCGGCAAAGCTGAAGCCTCGTGAATTCTGGACCGGCGGCGGACCGAGCCAGCCCGTCAGGATCACCGGCAGCGTCACGGCAATCGACGTCACGTCGGGTAAGATCGCCGGAAAGTTGGAGACGCCATTCCCCAATCTCGGCGGCATCCTGGCGACGCCCGACCTGGTTTTCACCGGCCAGCCGTCGGGTGAGGTGACGGCCCTCGATGCCAAATCACTGCAGAAGCTCTGGGAGTTCAACACTGGCGGTGGTGTGAACGCGCCGCCAGTCACCTTCTCGGTCGATGGCAAGCAGTACGTGGCTATCCTCGTCGGGTTGGGCGGCGCCTGGGACAAGTGGTTCATCGATTCGACGCCTGAGCTGAAGAAGATACAGCCTGGATCGATGCTCTACGTCTTCTCCCTGTAGACTTCGAGCGGAGACGGCCGGCGGCCGCCTCCGTTCCTTTCTCTCAATCTGACGAGAAGTTCACATGACCATTCTTCAAATGCACGCCCTTGCTGCAGCAATAGCCTTGACATTGATGTCGACTTCTTTTGCGTTTGGACAGTCGGCTTTATCATCGGATCCGACCGAAGGCGGAAAAGCGGTCTTCAAGCGCGCCAACTGCGTCGGTTGCCACAAATGGCATGGCAACGGCGGGGGCGGCTATGGCGGCGATGCGCTATCCCTGCGCAAGACCGA
>JBEVJJ010000201.1:0-3750 GCA_040510255.1 Nitrospiraceae bacterium
AAGGCCATGACCTCGCTGAACTTCAAGTCGCCTGAGAACCCGGAACTCGAAGCCGTGGACTCGTGGCCATTAGAGGAATCGGATGATGTCGGCGCGACGGGAGGAGCTTGTTTGGTCTTTCTCGCGTGGGCTCTCGGTTGGACCCAGCGATGGTATTCCAGCAGGACAGCGATGCAATGTCGGCACATGGGCTCTTCCGGCAGGGAACAACTGCATTTTGAGACCAAATGGCCGTCTTTCAGCCGGATCGTTTGCTCATACAGGCCGGAATTCCCGATCACGGCGGAGGAGATTTGCGCCTCATCGGCTTCGACGATACGCACACGGTTCTCGGAGAGATATTGGCTTCCCAAATGGAACGCATTGCGATCCACGACCCCCTGAATCATCGGAGGATCCAACAGGCTCAGCCGGTCAGCCGAACAGGGAATCTTGTTGCGCATACGCAGGTTTCCCAATGACCAGGGGTCTCCCATTCCCTCAATGTTTCGCCTAGTGTGAAACGCCTTATCGAAACTGTCAAGCTCATGACACTTCCTTACACGCACGCCTCCTATGAACAGGAATACTTCTCAATCGACGAAACCCCTCGGATTCAGCGGCACCGGCGTGGAATTCCCTGGGCACTGACAGGCGTCAACCACAGGTAATCGGCGATCTTGCCAGCAATCATCTCGTGCAGATCGTCGAGTCGTCCCTGCTCAAACGACGTCATGTAAATGCTGATTTGTCGAACGATGGATAGACGTCTGGCGACCCGCTTGGGGACCGGCAGGTTGTATTGAATATGCCCGCCGCCGGTATAGCTGACAACAGGTCCAGCCGAGGCATTAGACGCAGCGCGCATCGCCTCAATCAAAGACACGATCGTTTTCGCCATACCTTCATCGCGCACCATCGATGCTTCATACATCGTCTGATACAGTTCGTCCGGCCCTCCATCATGGCAGGCCCGGAGCTGTTGAAAAATCTTCTCACGATAGGCCGGGTCGTCGACGATCGTTTCATCCTGCATGTTCCAACGGGTCCAATCGGCATCTTGTCGAGCTTGGGCCAGGCCTTTTCTCGCCACGAGCCGCACGAGCGACTTGGGAGGATTCAGCGCGACCAGCGAGAGATGCTCCGATTTGGCGTATGCGACGAGCGGCTCATAATTTTCAAAGGGCCCGCCCCAGTTTTGCGGCCATCCCACCTGAGTAAGAAACTCTTGCCGGTTCAGCTCGCCCCCTCCAACATAGCGATCCAGAGGGGACTGGCCGTCCCACCCGAACATTTCCATTGCGAGCACAGGTCGACGGCCTTCAGCGGACAATCGAGTCAAAAGCGACAGGGCCGAGTCGATATGAAAACGATTATGATGTTCCTCACCGAGATATAAGACCTCCTGCTGACGCAGGTGTTTCATCAAGTGTTCAGTGGAAACCGGTTCGCCGGTCGCGGTGTCGATGATCAGTCCTTCGCGCAGTTCCGATGTGAGGGTTGTCGTAGGATGTGGCGACGCGGGAACTTCGCTCCCGGCACAGGCCGCCACTGCGAGCAGCAAGCAGGCCGGGAACCATGAACCAACAGTCTGGAACACCGGAAACATCATGATAGGCTCTTTTCCTAACACAGACCTTTCCTATGGACAAGAAGACGAATCTTGACCCGTTGGGACCAGACCGTTATGCTGCGACGCGTTCCGCAGACTGTCGGCTACTCTTAATCGCAGCCAGCAATTCTCAGCCATCATGACATCTCACGCCCAGACCATCGCGGACTTTCGCTCGCAAGTGTCCCAACTCTTACAGGAACGAGACAAGGAGTGGGAGGCTTCGCGCCATCTCATCGAAGCAGGCCGTCTGGTCCCGACTTTGAAGCGCCTCGTCGAAGAAGCCAAACGTACCGAGCTGCCTCCCACAGTCAGGGATGCCATTATCGCCGCATTGAAACAAGGCGAGGCCGAGCGGATCCAGGACTTACTCAGCCCCCGGCTGAAGGAACTGACCGGCCTTCCGCCAAGTAAGGCCGTTCGAGCGCTCAGCGTATGGTTCGATTTGGTCGAGCAGCCGGCTTCGCGCTGGCCCATCCCTTCGCTGGATAGCCAAGCGGTTGCGACGTACGTCCGGGATCATCCAAATCCCTTCGACCTTCTGCTGACATCTGACGCAACCTCTGTCCTCGAGCTCGGCGCGGGTGATCTGTCGTTTGCCACTGAACTGGCTGATCAGTATGCGGCGAACATTCGACAACGAGGTGCCACTCTCACCCTCCACTGCGTCGATCGACTACATCCAGAGTCAAAACTCGGCGGCTCTCTGCATCCGGAACGGGAGCACCTGCAAACGCTCCGCTCACGGTCCGACCTCTCGTTTCACTTTTTTGGAGACCAGGACATGTGCGCACTGGACCGGCTGGACCGAACCGGTCAGCTCGCCCCCCACTATGCGATTGTGACTTGTTGGGCTCCAGCGACTCCAGCGTTTGCCTACGAACCAACGCGTCTTTCTGCTGAGGTCATCCAGAAAGAGTTACAACGGACAAAGGGTCCGTTCCGCCAAACTCAGTACGCAGGCGAACCGGCTCTGGAAGTGCAGCACGGGGACCGCGCACTGCTCTTTCCTCCTTGGAAATTCGACATTCGAGGCCCGCTCACCCTCCTGGACATTCTCTCCCGCCGCGGGCACCTCTGCGTCCTTGGCGCCGTCGATAATCAGGTGTTCTGGGAACTTCTGGCGCAGCTTCTCGAAGCCGATGACTATCGGCCGGAAAATCAGGTCTTCACGTCCGAAAATCTTCCCACGATCTTCGGGGAGGTCTATCAGCGGTTGACGGCGCTCGCGATCGGCGACTGCATCGATCTCTCACTCTGTGGGACGCTTCGCCAACGGATTCCCCGCGCACTGCCGACCAAAGCTCCGCACGATTCACCCTACCGCTTCCTCTCTGTCACCATTCGCCGAGGCGCGACGTTTCCAAACATGCCGGCCAGCAGCACGGCCAGGCGCTTCCATGACATGATAGAAGAAACGCCCCCTTGGATGATCACGCTTGTCCCCGAATGGTCGCAAACAACTCCCGTGTTCCAGCCAAACTCTGCCAACCTTTGATGGGTGCGTGACGCGGAAATCCGCGGATAAATTGACCGGCTCCGGACCCTTTGCTAGACTCCAGCGGTGTCCTATCAGCACCCTTTTCTGAGCCACCAGAGCCAACAATCCGAATGAACGCACTACGACCCATCCAGGCGATCCAGGACAATATTGCCCGCGTCATCAAGGGGAAGGATCACGTCATCGAAATGGCTGTCGTCTGCCTTCTTGCCCGTGGACACCTGTTGCTGGAAGACGTTCCCGGGGTCGGAAAGACGACACTCGCCCATAGCTTGGCTCGCTCGCTCGACTGTTCATTCAAGCGCATTCAATTCACCAGCGATTTGTTGCCTTCCGATATCGTCGGTGTCTCCATTTTCAACCGGCAACAGCAAGCCTTTGAATTTGTGCCCGGGCCGATTTTCGCGAACATCGTCCTGGCGGATGAAATCAATCGCACCACGCCGAAGACCCAAAGCAGCCTCTTGGAAGCGATGAGCGAAGCGCAAATTTCGGTGGACAATCAGACCCATCCTCTGAAGCAGCCGTTCATGGTCATCGCCACGCAAAATCCCGCCGAGTATCACGGGACGTTTCCGTTGCCGGAATCCCAGCTCGACCGGTTTCTCATGCGGTTGCGCATCGGCTATCCGTCGTTGGAAGAAGAACGTAAAGTGCT
>JBEVJJ010000202.1:0-5528 GCA_040510255.1 Nitrospiraceae bacterium
TTGCTGATCGGGCACCCAGCGGCAATGACATTGATGTACATGTTAGTGGGGTTGTTCCTGCTTCGATACTGCTCTGTACCGAGCTAACTCTTGATTGAACCACGCGGCACTTTCAACCGGCGACGCGTCTCCACATTTGACCAAGTAAGGTTTTCCACTGAGACTGCTTTCGCTTGCAGCTTGCTCGACGAAGGATTCTGCCGTCGAAATCATTCCCTTCTTTAGCAGGTATTCGTATTTCCTGTGCAGATGACTCGCCGCAGCGGACGACGTATGCCACGAGCCATTCCGGTAAAACAGGCAGCCAGACGACTCAAGATGAGAAAACAAATGGGTGATTTCGTTCCTCCCAATCACATCAGGCTCGCTCGCCCAGGTTGGTGACGAAAAAAGAAGGGCCAAGGCTAGAGCTAATCGTTTCACAGGAACACCACCAACGGCTCAGCTAACAGATAATACCCCTCCGCATCCTGCCAGGATTGGGGATCTCAGTCCAAGCGATTTCTTCGCGGTTCGGAGTCTCATCCAGCATACGAGTTTCAATTCTAGACCGAGATGGTACGGCTATGCTGTCAATCACATACCGAATGGGATAATTCATGTGTTTCTTGATTTCCTCGTTCGACCAGTTCGCCGCTTTCGTGTTGATGGGATCAGCCCCGAGGACTCCTTGTGGGCTGTAGTATCAGCGGAGGCAATACGATACAGTGCGCCATGAGCTCTCAGATTCCTTCCGGGGACGCGCATCACGACAGGCCGGTCTCAGGCGCGACAGAATTCATCGGCCGCACCAGGTTTGCGCAGAATCTCTTCAGTCGCTGCCTCAGGCGCCAATCGATTCTTCTCTATGGAGGACCCAAGCTCGGCAAGACGTCTATGCTGCTCCAGTTGAAGTGGCTTGTCGATGAGGGGCGCGGTGTGTTCTCGCCAAGACCGGCAGCAATCTATCTGGACCTCGCCGACGAGGAGGCTCGTCACCAGCTACTCTCCAAACGGCGGATCAATTCCGAAGCCATCCTATTACTCGACAATTGCGACGCTATTGCTTTCGATAATTGCGTCGGCAGACTGCGGGAACTTATGAATGAGTTGATCGGGCATGCGATCGTCTGGGCGGGTGGTCGCGCCTGGCACGACTGGGCGTTGGATCAGGTGGGCACCTCAAACCTTCAGCCGGCGCCTCTCGCGGTTTTGCTGCAGGGTGAGGCGCAGGAGCTGCTAAGGCTCGATCTGGCCCCGCATCAATTCAACACAGCGATGCAAGCCGGCGGGACACATCCTTACGTGCTGAAAGTAGTAGGCCATGCTCTGCACGTGTGTCCGACTAATCCGGAGCGCGCTATCTCGATGGCATCCGGGCGACTGGCGCCTTTTTTTCGGTCTTGCGGTGACGGCATGCGGGAGCCGGCCGAGCGGACACTCCTTCTGTATCTCGCGAAAGAAGCGCGACCCGTGAGTCCAGGGGAAGCCGCGCGAGCCGTAGGAGTTCCGAGCGTCAAGTCTTCCGCCGACGTCCTGTGTTATCTGGGCCTGATCAGTCGATGGAACATGAATGAGGGGGCCATGCTGCAGGCCGGTTGTCGGCTTTTCAATGACTGGTACCTGGCCGTAACGCGATAGTCCTTATTCGGCTCAACATCCAAAGAGCGTTCACTTTAGAGTCATGTCAGGTGATCACACGAGGCGAGTCTGGCGAGGGAGGCCGATTATGGCACTTACTTCAGGCCTGCGATCGCAAATAACTGTCTTTGCCTGTTTAGACCGACCAGCCCAGCGCAGCGACGTGAAACAGCGCCCGGTGAGAGCCACCACAGCAACTGTCTCTTCGGCGTGGATCGGTAGGTTCTATTCATGATCGCCCGCCAGTCATCCAGCGGCAATAGGAGTAACAGCCGGCCGTCTTCATCCCTCAGTCGCTCGTCCAAGCAATTTTTTCCAACGTACTAGCCTCTCTTCGCCAATCCTTCGCTCGTCATGATCTCCGCCACGTTTCTACCGCTGATGAACACATCGGCGAGCATGCGCCCATAGACATCCTTGCCGTGTGGGACGATGTTGATGTTGCCTTCGCGGAGGAGTTCTGCAAGCCGCTGCTGCGCTTCGATGCCGCCCGGTTCAGATAATTCCGGCGCGTTCAGCCCGCGCAATCGAATACGTTCTGTCCCATACCGGATCGTGTCGCCGTCCACCGCCTGAACCTGCCAGCTTTCAAAGTGCCGCGCCTGCAGGCCAAGGCGTGAGAGCGCGCGGCGAGGCAGGGAGGCGGGAGGGGCATGGCGTTGGGTTCGAGACCCTGGCGGTTTCAGCTTCAGATGTTTTCCACTCCTCACAGTTTTGTAATTCGAAGTCGAGTGACGGGAAGGGCGATGGAAGCCGCGGCTTCCCACTTTGGCCGGTGGCTTTTCTGGAACCAGCACCTTGCAGCCTTCACAATGTGACACTATCGAGGAGAGTTCCGACTGCTTGGGGGGAACATATGTGGAAAGCGTTGAGGTGGGATCGGTTGGAAGCAACGCTTCGGTAGCCGACGGGAACCCCAATAGGGCGGCTATTCCAGCAACGATTATCAGCGATCGATGACCTCTCATGCCATTCCTCCCACAGTAATTCCAGGTAACGCGAAATAGCCTGGTGAGCAGAATGCATGCCGGTGGTCTGAGGCATCCTACTTTCGATCAGTATGGTGCCGTCCAATGATGGCAATGGAGACGGCTGTCTGCGTTTTCAAAGGGATCAGAGCGATAGAGCGGAATCGCGAAGGAGACTGATGAACGGCTCTGTCGCTTTCCCTCTGTATCTGTCCGGATAACACCCATCGATGAAATGGATACAGTTCTGAGCGGCATCGCGGCGATGGGGTGTCCGTGCCGGATTCTCTCGACCGCTACACTCGGTCCCGAGATTGGAGCACACAACTCTGTGAGGTGTCCGCGCGCCTTGACTTCCCGGAAACCTGCGTGCTGAAATCGGCTTGCTTGAAAGCAAGAGCAAATGGCCCGGTCGAAGACCAAGAAGGTTCTCTCGCGTACAGACCCCTTTCTTGCGATCAGTCATCATGTAAGCCACCGACATTCATTTGCGACTTGAGGGACAAACGGCGGACGCTAAAAGATGCTTCACCACTATAGGAGAACCAACTCATGGATATGATGGGAAGAGTGGGGCTGGTAGAAATTCCGGTCTTGATCGCCCCGGATCAGAAGGTCTGGATGGACCGCATGATCAAGGAAGGCAAGATCGCCATTCCTCCGGGCGGGACGCTGGAAAAGGGGTCGCTCTATTCGATGTTCATCCGCATGCTGCTCCACAACGCGATGGAAGAACAGAAGCGCCAGGAAGTGTTGGATGCGGAGGACGAGGACGACGAGTAGAGCGTGACGCGGGGAGAGCGCACGTTCCGGGCAATCGGTTGCGAAGCAACCGGGGGATGCGGTGGGTGAAAAGGTCGCGCGGTGTAGGCGGGTGAGATGGTAAGCGTGAGGCGTGAACAAAGAAACTCCTACTAACTGCTCACAAGTCTTCACGAGATACGAAATACGGGCGACGAGATACGAGAGATACGCTTCACGAGAGACGAACGACGAGCCGCTTGTTACAGCTTCTTAAAGGCAGCCCCTGCACTTCGGATTGTGTGCTCGATATCTTTTGGGCTGTGGGCGAGTGAGAGGAACGCCGCCTCAAATTGCGAGGGTGCGAAATATACGCCACGATCTAGCATGACGTGGAAGAATTTTGCATAGGCTTGCTGGTCGGATTGCTTTGCCGAAGTCCAATCCGTAACCGGTCCTTTCGTAAAGAACGCCCCCATCATCGAGCCGACGCGCGTCTGAGCGAGCGGCACTCTGGCCTTGCGAGCGGCTGCACCAATTCCTTCGCTTAGCTGGGCTGAGTTTTGCTCGAGCCTTTGATACACGCCCGGGGCCTGCAACCGTTTCAGCGTTTCGATTCCCGCCGTCACTGCTAATGGATTTCCCGAGAGCGTGCCCGCCTGATAAACCGGGCCGGACGGTGCAATCAGGTTCATGATCTCCCGACGGCCTCCATAGGCGCCAACCGGTAATCCTCCGCCGATAATTTTTCCCAGAACAGTGAGATCCGGCGTGATGTTGAAGAGCGTCTGCGCGCCTCCGTACTGTACCCTGAACCCCGAGATCACCTCGTCAAACACCAGCAGCATTTCGTATTCCTCTGTCAGGCGGCGCAGCTCGGAGAGAAATTCAGGCGCCGGAGGCACCACGCCCATGTTCCCGGCAATCGGCTCGATAATGACGCAAGCGAGGGATTTGTGATGCTCGCGAATCATCTGCCGGACGGCTCCGATGTCGTTATACGGCGCGGTCAGAGTATGGCGGGTGAAATCTGCCGGAACACCCGGTGAGTCCGGAATGCCGAGGGTAGCCAAGCCGGATCCGGCCTTGGCGAGGAGATAATCGCTATGACCGTGATAGCAACCTTCGAACTTGAGAATACCATCGCGTTTGGTAAATGCCCGCGCCACTCTAATGGCGCTCATGACGGCTTCCGTGCCCGAACTTACCAGCCGTACCTGTTCCATGGACGGAAGGGCCTCGCCGATCATCCGCGCTAATTGGATTTCCAGCTCTGTCGGTGTTCCGTAACTCGTGCCGTTCGCTGCGGCGCGCTGGATCGCTTTGATAACGGGCGCAGCGGCGTGACCGAGAATCATCGGTCCCCATGAGAGCACGTAATCGATGTAGCTGTTCCCGTCCACATCGTAGAGGCGTGAGCCTTTTGCCCGTTTGATAAAGCGCGGCTGTCCGCCGACCGAGCGAAACGCCCGCACGGGGCTATTCACGCCGCCGGGGATGACCTGTTGCGCCGCTTGGAATAATTGTTTCGAGCGTTGGGTCTTCATAAAGGACGGGCAACCTAGCATGCAGGGCAAGTGCGGTCAAGAAAACAGCGGGACGTGGTATCCGGAAAGATACGATGATTGCCCATCAGGATACACTATCCGTCTATGCTGGCCATGCAGCCTATCCACGCAAGGAATTATGTGGCATTCGTGTAGGGAATCGTCTGGCGCGCGTCTTGCTGAAGTGATCCCGCATAATCGATGGACATGGAACAATCCCGATGAAAAACATCTGCTCCTGATGGAAGAAAGAAGGGAGCCGTGTATCATTCTGACCAGTCCGCGCGCGACCGGTTTTCCAAAAGCGTCTCGAATCGGCTGCTATCGTTTCCTTTTCGACCGAGAGATTGTTGGGCCGATGGGGATCTTGCTCGCAGGACATTGATTTATTTCAGCTCTTTGCCTGAACACCATGTGGCGTAGGTTTTGCTGTATTCTTTAAGGAGCATGGAATCGGTCCCTCGAAATAGCGGGTGGAGGATGTCGTGAAGGTCATGTGTGCATGGTGCGTGAAAGAGGGCGAGGCCGGGTTCTTGCGTGAAAAGGCCCCGTTCGAAAACGCCAGCGAAACGCATGGAATGTGTCCTTCACATTTTCATGCGTTGCGAGCGGACCTCAATAAGACCACCCCTGCGACTTCGAGATCTTCCTT
>JBEVJJ010000203.1:0-8509 GCA_040510255.1 Nitrospiraceae bacterium
TATGAGTTTGGAAATCGTGCAAATTATCGAGGACGAACCTCTCCACGCCCGATTGCTGGACCATTCTTTGCGTCGGGCTCGCTATCGAACGAATGTTGCCGTCGATGGCGTGACGGGTCTGGCCGACGTCAAACGGCTCTTGCCTGCGGTCATTCTGTTGGATCTCATGTTGCCGGGCATCAGCGGACACGAGGTGTGCCGTGATATCCGGAATACGCCGGGCATTCAGCAGACTCCCATAATCATGATCACGGCGTTGGGAAGTGAGGAGGATCGCATCGGCGGCATTGAGATGGGCGCAGACGATTACATAACCAAGCCATTCAGCCCGCGCGAAGTGGTGTCCCGAGTCGGCGCCCTGTTCCGCCGGAGCCGGCAATGGACATTGGCCATCCCCCCAGCCCCAAACTCCTCTCTTTCGATCGAGGATCACTACCTGATCGTCTCATTGCGGGGTAAACAGTTGACGGTCTCGCGAGAAGAATGGAGCCTACTACGATTCCTAGTCGGCAAGCCCAACCAGATTATCACAGTGGATGAGTTGGTCAGTGTGATCTGGGAAGATGATGTCATGTGGTATCGTCACGTGGATACCCTCGTCAGGGCGTTAAGAACAAAACTTGAAAACACCTTCTCAGGCTCCATCGAGATCCTGCCACCAGTCGGTTACCGATATGTTCCCCATAGGTAATTCAACGAGATAACCGGACAACGTCAGATCACGGCTCATGAGGGACATCACGCGCGCCCGAGAACACCAGTGGCTCGGCAGCAGATCACGCCGGATATGATGCGGCCTGTCGCTTGGCTGGATCCCAAGCAACTTCGTAATCGAAGCCCCGGCGCAGGAGGATAATGTCCCCCCGCCGGCTCAACTGGTCGACACAATGGAAAACCTGATTCCAACTGAGTTGAGGCAGCAACGAGACAAGGTGCTCCAGTGTCATAGTTCTCTCCAGGCGCAAAAGATCCAACACCATCGTTTCATTCAACTCATTCTGGCTGGCCATATATCGACCTCCTTGTGATGTCCACTGGCTCCCGCGATCGCGAGCAGCCAGGGAACGTAAATGGCGCAGGGAGAAGGTGACGCGGGGATGTTACTGAACCACTATGGCTGAAAGATCACGTTCAGATTAATGAACGGTAAATTCTGGAAGATGCAGAGGCATGCCGTTACTATCGAACATCCATGCATGGATTGAATCCGGCAGCATCCCGCACTGATTCACTGAGTGTGTTCGCCATGCTGCACACATGCTGAAGAAAGACCGTCGCCGTTCAGGAAGCATGTTTTCTGCCTAGGAGCTTGCGTCCAATTCCTGAAGAGATCGGGGAGGCGCCATGTACCATGGTTCACTATCCATTGCTTGCGAATGCAGGAGACCAGACCCATTACGTGTCCGAAGACAAAACTTTACGAGGTGCGTGAAGAATTTACACGCCTGTAACATGTACAGCATAGAAGAGTAATCTTCTATCTCCATCATCCCTTACTCACAGTGGTCTAATCCGAGAAGACGAGACACTGTTTCTCTCCATAACAAACTTAAGGAAGCAAAGGGAGGACAATGATGCAATGGAGGACAATGAGGCAAGAACTCCGGAGACAAGTCCGATGGCCCCATGGCGCGATGCTAGCGGCGTTCACGATGACGACGCTGCTCGTCGGACTGGCGCACACAAGCTCGTCTGAGACTTCAACTTTCAACGCCAAGCTCGCCGAAAACGCTTCAATCAGCTCCTACACAGCGCAGCCAAACTTATCCGGCAGTATGGTCATTGCAGGGTCAGATACGATGCAGCCACTCATGCTAAAGCTTGCGACGGCGTTCAAGGAATGGCAGCCGACCGTTAAGACGGCGGTGCAGGGTGGAGGGAGCGAAGTCGCGTTACGACAATTTAAGGAGAACCAAGCAACAATACGACGAGGCGACGCCAAGAACACTGGCCATCTTGTTTCAGGCAATGTTTCACTGCTGGCTTCCTCAAGACCTTTGACGGCGGAGGAACGGAAAGATTTCGAGTTTCGGCACGGGTTCCAACCCACCGAGATTCCGGTTGCGATGGATGCAGTGGCGATCTACGTTCACCGCGATAATCCATTGCCGGGATTGACCCTGGACCAGGTCGATGCGATTTTTGGCAACGAGCGGAAACGCGGGTTTCCCCATGCCATCACAAAATGGAGCGCCTTGGGCCTGGAGAATGAGTGGGGAGCACAGTCTATCACCCTCTATGGTAGGGACAAACGGTCCGGCACGCGGACGTTTTTCATAGAAGAAGCGCTACTGGGCGGATCTCCGGTGTCACAAATCAAAGAATCGGCCGGGTCTGCAACTGAGATACTGGAGATCAGCCGAGACCCACTAGGGATGGGTTATGCCGGAACCGGATTTCAGGCGTCTGCGGTTCGAGCCGTACCCCTGTCGGACAAGGCCGGGGAACCCTTTGTGGCGCCCACTGCTCAATCGGCCATGGATGGCACCTATCCTTTAGCACGATACCTATACCTTTACACGAGGAATTCCCCGGAACTGGGTTTGGAGCCTCAAGTACTTGCGTTTCTGAAGTTTATCAATAGCCGGGAAGGACAACAGGCAGTCGCACGGGCCGGTTTCTATCCTCTTTCAGAAACCGTGGCTACACGAAACCTGCACCTGTTAGATGGCGCCCCCCTCTCCGCTAGAGTAGAAAAGACAGAGAAGTAATGCCATGTACCGGAGCCGGCACACCCGTGCCGTCTCCAGCGTCAGCGTATATCGTCGAGTATAAACCTCTCATTCCATCCAATTATGATCGTGGCGCACCGTCACATGACCCGCATCAAGGATGATTCCGGATCAATCCTCGATCTCATCAGGACGATTTCACTCTGAAAAACCGACTCATGACAACGAGTAAGAAAGTTTTTTTGACCGAGATGTAACACGCCATTAACATAGAGCTTATGGCGAAGTAACAGGAGGGAGGCACGATCAACGCGTAAACCTACCAGGTTGCCAACTGCCGTACACGAAGGAGGAGGACCACATGAAGATCATAACTGCCAAAGGATGGAGTCCCGTGCTGGTAGGTACCATCGTCAGCATGCTCGTCGCGGCACCACAGGCCCATTCGGAGGAGGCAGATGCCTCAGTAGGCTCCTATGCTGCGCAACAGGGGGTTTCCGGCAACCTTGCTATCGCCGGCTCAGACACGTTACAGCCCATCATCCTCAAGCTTGCCGTAGCCTTTAAGGAATGGCAGCCAGGCGTGAAGATCGCCGTGCAGGGCGGAGGTTCCGATGCAGCGGTGACCGGATTCATCAGCGACCAAGCCACTATTCGTCGTGGCGATGCTCAACAGAAAGGTCATATTATTTCAGGCCATGTTCCACTGTTAGCGAGTTCCCGGGAGCTCACTGAAGCAGAGCGTGGAGCCTTTCGCTCCCGCCGCGGCTATGATCCTCTGGAAATACCGATTGCGTTGGATGCCGTAGGCATCTATGTCAATCGCGAGAATCCGATCAAGGGCCTGACAATGGCGCAGGTGGACGCCATTTTCGGTGCAGATCGTAAACGGGGGTATCCTCAAGCCTTGACCAAATGGGGAGACCTGGGGCTGGAACAAGGCTGGGGCCAGCAGCAGATCAATCTCCATGGAAGAGACAAACGATCGGGCACACGCACATTTTTTATTCATGAAGTCCTGTTGGACGGTCGAGTGCATCCTGAAATAAAAGAAGCGCCGGGATCAGCGACGGAGATTCTCGAGATCAGTCGCGATCCCATGGGAATCGGCTATGCGGGGATAGAGTTCCAGGCCTCTACGGTCCGGATCGTGCCGCTGGCTGTACAGCCAGGAATGCCGTTTGTCTCGCCCAATGTCCAAACCGTGATGGACGGCTCCTATCCCTTGGCCCGCTATCTCTATGTGTATGTCGACAAGCCCTCGAATCAAGACCTCAGTCCGGACATTTTGGCGTTTCTTCGGTTCGTGAATAGTCGCGAGGGACAGGAGAGCATCGTCCGGTCCGGTGTCTATTCTCTCCCGGCCGCACGGATCGTCAAGAACATCGAGATGCTGAATGGGTCTCCGTTATCAGCTCTCCACACCGAGAGCCAGCAACGTCGCTAGCGCTTGTGAGCCGGTGTAAACACATGGTCGCATCCGCCAAAGTTCCAATAGGTGTTCGATTCTGGTAGTCTACGGCTTGTCTGTGCTCACGTCATTACCAGGTTCATTAGCGTCAGGTTCATTGGCGTAATGAGGGATTGGCTAAGACTCACTGCCATTGTTCTCTTCCCACTCTGCATTGCCGGCTGTGCCAGCGGACCACCGCCCATCGTTATTCACGACGAGCCGTCACGAGGCGTCTGGATCCAATTCGATCCTCATGCCAGCGGTGAAGGGCACAGCCATCCCGCGACGATCAGTCCCGCCCAGATGGCGACCGTCTTGCGAGGCGTGCGGGCAAGGGGGCGAGACATTGTCGGCGGGTTTGGATTGTTTGCCGACAAGGAATCCGTCCCGGCGTTTCTTCCGGTCGACATTCCGGTACTCGCCTCCCTGCTCTCACTTGGGCTCAGTAAGGCTTCTCCAAAAGATATCGTTACTTTTTATCTGGTGAGAAATGATCTAGCTCGAGGGAAGCTGATTACTTCCGGTGGTGTGTGCGTTCGAGACCGCTATCTCATTTTTATTCTTGCGAATGCCCATACGTCTCCCTTCTCCGTTCAGTACGAGAACACGAGTACGATCGATACAAGAGATCAGCCGCTTCTTCCGATCGCGCGATTCAAATTCACGGCTGAATTCAGCCCACCCGATGTCAGGATTCCGAATAAGGCCTCACCGTCCGGGGTGAGATATGAAGGATACTTCGACGATGCCAAGCTTCTCACATTGGATCTCTCGCGAATGCCCGCAGGCGGTGAAGAGGGACCAAAGAGTCGGGAGGAACTGCCTTCCCCAGGACCTGCCGTCCGTCGATAATGGTCGTCCGTACATGATCTATGTGTGTAGGAAAGTCTGCGACTAAGGGTCATGGCGCTTCGGAGCTACACAAGTCCTGGGGCCTTTGCGAGCCCATAGCAGGCATTGAGGTTCAAGGCGGGCCTATTCACGCCGAATGAATTTCTTCAGCTATTCCAGTGTCTCAGATCAGGATCAAAATCAGCTCAGGATCCAAACAGGATGCCGGCAAGCCAAAAGTACAAAGGAATACCCATGGCGATATTGAAGGGGAACGTGATGCCCAAGGAAGCGGTGAGGTACAGCGAGGGATTGGCTTCCGGCACTGAGATACGCATTGCGGCGGGAGCCGCGATATAGGAGGCGCTGGCCGCCATCACCCCCAGCATCGTCGTTCCCCCGACGGTCAGACCGACGAACCCGCCGGTCAGGACGCCGAGCATCCCGTCGATGATCGGCATGACGATCCCGAACCCGACGAGAAATGCCCCGACGGTTTTCACCTCTGCCAGACGCTGGCCTGCCACCAATCCCATCTCCAGCATGAAGAGACACAGCACACCCTTGAAGAGATCCCCGAAGAACGGTTTGGTGACCGCAATGCCGTCCGGACCGGAAATATATCCGATCACCAGGGCTCCCAGCAGGATCATCGACCCTTTGCCGGTAATGGCTTCGTGAAACACAGGTTTCAACCAGGTGTATCGCCGTGGTTCTCCATGATGCGACTCAATCTGTGAGGCGAGGCGGGACAAGAGAATTCCCATCACCACGCCAATCGGTTCGAGCACAGCCAGGAATGCCGACATGTACCCTTCGGGTTGCACTTGCAGGCTGGCCAGGAATTGTGTGGCCACCGCAAACGTGACCGCGCTCACCGAGCCATAGTGCCCGGCAATCGCCGCGGCGTCATGCACGGAAAATTTACCGATGTTGCGAAGAATCAGGTACCCGCCAATAGGAATGATGATCCCCAGCATCAGACAGGCAACCAGGGGGAGCCAGATGGTGCTGATCCCGACGTCTCGGATCTCCGCTCCGCCATGGAGGCCAATGGCAGCCAGCAAATAGAGGGTGAGGCCGATATAGAGGGCGTCCGGCACTTTCAAATCTGACCGGATCAAGGTGGCGATGATCCCCAACGCAAAGAACAGAGGCATCGGTGCCGTCAGGTTATGTCCGATCGCAGCGAGAAGACTTTGATCCATGACGCGATAATCCTTCCCAATTGTTCTTTGAAAAAACGCAGGATGATGCGGTGATGGAGGGGAATTTTACAAACTGAACCTTAACCCAATCAGGTGTTCAACATGTCATCAGCACGTTAAGAGTTCGTAACATTATTATTCGGTGAGGTTAAGGATGCGGTGACATGAGGAAAATATGCGACTGGCCATCTGCCAAGACGCCGGTTGCGGCAATCGGAGTCAGAACCCTGAGGCGGTCTTCTGCCTCGGCTTCGTGAATCGTTACGGACTGGCTAGGCAAGGTCATGAGTTGTCGCAAGACGGCTTCCTCGTAAGAGTCCGACGCATTCTTTGGATTTCTGGGATGGAGAGTCGTTTGTTTCAGCTTCACCTGCGATTGCTTGGAGAAGCGCGACGCGGACCAGCTGCCGAAAGTGGCCGGGATAAAGTTGTTATATCCCACCCCGCGCTGATTGATGACCGGTTGCGCATCGACCACCACTCGCCTTGCCGGCATTGACCAATCCGCGCAGCAGGTCGGATGCATTGGGCGGAAGCGGCACCGCGTTCGTATGATCGAGATCGATATGGGTCAGCGCGCGGAATTCTTCGATCAACTCCCGCCCAAAGACCTACGCGGTAAATCCTTTATTGCCCTTGGTCGGATCGTTGATCAACGGCTGATTACGTTCGATGACCACGCGAGCGGTATTGAACAACGTGCCGATCAGACGGGCAGTTTCCTCGGCCTCGCCTCGCGTCACCGGGCCGGCGGCGGCCCAGGATGAGTCGAGGCTGATCAGACACGTGATCACAATACAGGTAAAGCCAAAGCATTTCATGTCAGACTCCTTTGTGCCGGGCTGCGTGCCGGCCGCAAGAATGGAATAGGTGCTATATAGGCCCCTTGGCTCAATTCCAGAACCAGACCACTTGGAAGCGAATCAGATTGCCGTATGTATCGAATTGCCGGCCCGGGACTGTGGCAGAACCGGGAGTTGTCGAAAAAGTGTTCATCCGGTTCGTGAACGTATAGGCAGTCGTAAACTCCCATTGTGGATCGGGTTGCCAGGCAATGCCGAGCTCGAGTTCATGCATGTTGTTGTTCGGAGCGCCGACCGCGAACTTCAGCCCACCGCGATAATTTTGGTAGCGGGCATAGAAGTTGGCCAGGGCGACATCGGAGTATTTCCATTGATAATGCGCTTGCACATACCCACCATTAAGCGAACTTTCTGTCACCCGGCCATTAGCCTGCCGTTCAGGACCTCGTCCTATTGTGTACTCGGCAATGAAGCCCCAGGGTTGAGGCGGCCAGTAGATGTACCAATTTAGTCGTTGGTCCAGGTAACCTCGGGCGCCGGTATTGCCGCTTTCATTGAATGAAAAGAGCGTCGTTCCCGCCGCCGCTACTCCATTATTCACGACAAACATCCCGTGCATCGCATTCATCCCGACTTCGAATAGCCTTCCGCCGGGCAACTCAAACGGCCAAGACAATCGCGCGCCGACATGTTTGTTCGCATTGGCCTCCGGCGCATTGAGCCCCTGCCCGTTGTAGACCTGGATATGGAAGACCCCATAGTCACCGGGACCGTACATGTAATCCAACATCTGCTTGTAGCGCTGTTGGGCGATCTTGGGTGACCACATGAAACTGATGCCCATATCACGTTCGGACTGTGCGCAGCTGTTCGTGGGATCCGCGCGGTCGATGGCCATACGAACACGGCTGGCCTGCCAGTTGTCCCAGGAACAGGGGACCCGTTGCAGACCGATACGGAGCCGGTATTCCTTGTCCTTGTCGAAATTCCAGTCGCCATAGGCGTCGCGCATGGATAAGACGTGCGTGTTCCCGGACAGTTGGGTTGCAAGATCCGGTTGGATGAAGAACGACACATGGTCGGATACCTGGCCGGTCACCACCCATCGAATCCGCCGGAAAAAGAACCCGGGCTGGGCCCCGTTGTTCTTATCTCCGACCGACGCATCGTGATACGTTCGCAACTGTCCATTGGAGTCGAAGTTGTATCGAAACATCCCATAGCCAAACATCGAAATCCGTTCATACCATCGAGGACTGCCCGTAAACTCGGCAACGACCGATCGCTCGTTGGATTTCTGTTCCTCATCGGCTTTGATCCGAAGCCAGTCGTCCGTCGTAATCAGGCCCTTTTCCAGCAGGACGTCCTCGAGAGGGGTGCTCTCCAGCCCTTTCTCGCCGCGACGAATCATTCCTCCTGGCGCAGGCATGCCGCTTGCCGGGGTCATCGTAGGTGCGGGGCCCGCGTTTGTATCTGATGGTTGAGCCAACGTGAGGCTCTCGGCCCAATGGCCCGTGAACAGCGCAATCAGCACCAGTGCCA
>JBEVJJ010000204.1:0-3310 GCA_040510255.1 Nitrospiraceae bacterium
GCGCGTAACTGAGTCAAGTACATTGACGCCTGTGGAGGCCCCATGAGACATCGGTTATTGTTCATTGCTATCGCCGGTATCGCATACGCACACCCGGAGCGTTCGGTTCAAGCGCAGCAGCAACAAGCCGCACCGGTCCAGTTCGCGGTACCGTCACCATCGATTCCGCTGTTTTTTCGAGAAGAGTGGCGGCAAACCGGGCTCTTCGACGCCACTTCCGGTTTCCGACCGCAGCATCCTGTCACGGCCACGGCGGTAAGCAATTCGAATCTGGAGCTCCGTGTTTACGACCCTGCATCAGGAAAGATTGCGGATTTTGCGAAGAATCCGCCCACCAACTCGAGTGCGGTCGATTGGCGTGGACCAACATGCGTTCTCATGTCGGGCTACAGCCAAACGCCTCGTCCCGAGCGGGTGCCGGCTGGTGAGCCGACGGATCCCCCCAACCTATGGACGGGAGTGTGCTCCACGCCGGTGGCCGTCACGCTACGCGACAAGGATCGGTTTGTGGACCTTACGGGTCTGGCAAAGATCCGTTGGGTGACTCGCGTCTCGGGATTTCACGTCGTCCGGCCACTCCTGAAGCTCGCGGACGGAACATGGCTGGTCGGAGATTACGCGGAAGGAGCCGCCTCCTCGAACTCCACGCTTTTTCTCGAAAGCGAGGTAGCGATTGCATCAATGCGCTGGCTTGCGCTGGATATCACGAAGGTGGTGACAAGAGGCACCTGGGTGAGCAAGCCCGATTTGAGCAAGGTCGATGAAATAGGCTTCGTTGATCTGACGCCGGGAAGCGGCCACGGTTGGGGCGGATTCGTCAATGTCGGCAAAATCGAGGTCTACGGGCGTCCCATCAGACGTTGAGCCTCAGAACACCGCCAGAGGATTGAGCGGCGATCCCATTCCCTTTTCGATCCGGAGCGGGGCCGCCATGAACAGGAACTCATAGCGATTCAGCCGCCTGGCTTCCTCAGTAGCTCTTTCGAAATCGAGATTATCGAAGATGCTGACACCCATCGCCACCAGCGCCAGTTGATGAAGTCCGACGCCTTGCGGGAGGCCCGACGGAGAGACATCATTGGGCCCATCGGATCCAATGAATGAAACGCCGCGCTCCTTAAGGAAATACGCGACGTCGATGTGATAGCCGGCAAAGCCGGTGGCATTCGGCCAGGGGCCAAGCGCAGCGCGGCGCTTCCACCGCCCCGTATATAAAAGGATGACGTCTCCTGGTGAAACGCGGACACGCTGAATCTTTTCCAGAGCCTCGAGGTCTTCCCGATGAATCGCGGTCCCCGGTTCCAGCCAACCCTGTGCGGTGGCCTTCCCAGGTAGACGCGTCGCGTCGAAAAGAATGCCGCGGGTGACGACGCCGTCTTTCAGCGCATGGATGCTTCCTCGCGGACAGCCGTTGGCGGCTTTGATCTCATCCATGGAGACGCCGTTGTACCCCTTGCCGTCGACCATGATGTGGCAGTCGACGGCGTCAAGGTGGCTGTGGGTCACGCCATGATAAGTCCCGCTGTATTGGTAACGGTCCAACGCAACACTGGGACTTACGGTGACGACCGCACGATCCAGTATGGTCGGTGCATCCACGGCCTTTTCCTGGATCACATCATGCGCGAGAGACACCGTCAGACCTTCCCTCGCCAGAGCCAGCGCCTGTTTCCGCTTGGCAGGCGTGATCAGGTTAGCGGCGCCGAGTTCATCCTTCTCTCCCCATCGACCCCAGTTCGACAGTTCCTTCATCGCCCGCTGGAAGTCCGCGGCAGTTGCAATCACAGGTCGTGGGCTGTTCTGACTCCGGGCTTCATGCGACTCAACACTACCGCCGACGAGCAGTCCAATGAGGCTGCTGACCAGAACGCTCAGGGATCTTGTCGAAACTCGCATGCTCCCTCCCGAGATCTACTTCATCAATTCCTTCACGCGGGCGGAAATCGCATCGGCCCAGATCTTGTATCCCCTCAGGTTCGGATGAAGACCATCGGGCATGATCTCGGGCGTGAGCGTTCCATCAGAAGCCAGGAACTTCTCGCCGATATCCATGAAGAACACCTGCTTGTTGTCGGCAAGCCTCGCGAGCTTGCTGTTGATCTCCTTGATCGAGGCTCGATACGGATCGGTAGCCGATGCGGCGCGCGGGAAAATCCCAAGCAGCAACACTTTCGCCTGTGGCTGACGCTTCTTGAACTCTTCGATGATCAACCGATCGCCGTCCACGATCTCATCGTTCGGATTGCGATTGATGTTGTTGGTGCCGAGCATCATCACGATGAGCTTCGCCTTGTAGCCTTCCAGTTCGCCGTTCTGCATTCGCCAGAGCACACCCTGGGTCGTGTCACCGCCGATTCCGAAGTTAGCTGGCTTGTAAGGCGCGAAGTGCTGATCCCATATCGGCTGGCCGGCATTTCTCCAACCATCTGTGATCGAGTCCCCGACGAAGAGCAATTCGACCGGCGCACCACGGGCAATTTCGACAAATGTTTTGTGACGGTTGTCATCGCGCGCGAGAGGGACGTTCGCGGGTCCCGAAGGGCCGCGTTGGCCGCCGGGCACGCCTCCCTGGACTCCAGCGGCCGGAGCGGCAGGGGCGGCAGGAGGGATAGGAGCACCCTGCTGTGCGGTAAGCAGCATCGGGACAAGCAGCAAGAGAACAAAAGTCAAAAACATCCGCTGACGCATAGTTTTCCTTTCGAGGAAACGAATTGAATTGTGCGTGAGGTATATCAACCGACGCATCGAAGCGTCAATGTTCCTCGATGCCCTGGCTGATCCTGAAAACTTGTCCGTCTGGATAATCGACCGCTTGATGGTGGATCCTTATGAGAAATCCGGGTTAGTCTGTTCCTGCCTCGGACTTCCAGTTATTCCTTACAACTCGACACTACAAAAGAGAGGTCATTGGACCAAACATTGCCGATCTCGGCATGCAAGGTGTGAGTGCCTTTGACTCCATCGTCAAAGCTTCCACTGGATTTGAAACTGCCATCGCTGTCGATGGACCCCCATTGGGGAATCTCCCAGGACGTACCATTAGAAACTCCCAGGAGCCGGACGGATGCCTCGAGCGCTGGATGGGTCACCACTGAGTTCCAGCGATCCCCAATGCAATAGCTTGTCGAATTCATTGTGAACCGAGGTGTCTCCACCCCGGCGTCATACAATCCTGCGCGGTTGCCCCCAACCGCGAGCACTCTGCCGTCTGCGAGCAGCGTCGCTCTACCCCCGCCGAAGCCCGCATTCAAGCTGCCGGAAATGCTCCAGCTTGCGGTGACGGGGTCGTAGAGTTCGCTGATCCCTCCGG
>JBEVJJ010000205.1:0-9625 GCA_040510255.1 Nitrospiraceae bacterium
CCGGCGCGGTGGCTCCTCTCGATGTCGTGGAAGCAGGTCAGGAAGTGCAGCGGCGCCGCGAAATTTACATCGCCGCCCAACGCGCGGTGGAACAGGAGCAATACAAGCTCTCGATGTTCTTATGGGAGAACCAGGCACCAACCACGCCTCAACTCGAGCGCGCACCAGATTTTCCGCCGCTGACTACCGGTCCCTTGCCGGACACCGTACGGGCGGACAAGCTGCAGGCCAAGATGGACCGGCCGGAGATACGCGAGGTCGACATCGAAGCCAAAATCAATAATATCGATTTAGCACTGGCCAAGAATAACTTGTTGCCGAGTTTGGATGCTGAGGCAGCGCCAGCGCGGACTCCCGAAAAGTTTGTCCTCGGCCTCGGTTACCGCTTCGGCCTCGAATTGAAGATCCCAATCTTGCAGCGGCGAAGCCGGGGTGAGGTGTTGGAAGCGCAGGCCCAGGCCGATCGACTCGTCCTGGTGCAGAGGTACCGGGAGCAACAAGTGACGGTCGACGTGGACAATGCGCTGTCCGCTATCGAGCGGGCCAAAGAACGTGTCACCGTCGCGGCGGAGTCTTTACGGATGGCCAAGACATTGGAAGACGGAGAACGGTTCCGGTTTTCCATGGGCGCGACCAGCGTGCTGTTCGTCAATCTCCGCGAGCGCAATTCCGTTGACTCGGAGATTCATTTAATTCGCGCCAAGGCAGACTATCAGAAGGCACTTGCGTTTTATCAGTGGGCCAGGGGGACATGGGCAAAAGCAGTTCCCACGGCAGTCCCTGTGAACTACAGAATCGGCGCTAACACATCCAAATAGTGGAATTTGTGACGGCGCTCTGATAGGGTTTGAAGGGGTTTTCGCAGCCTAGGGAAAGATCCCCGGCCATAGCAGGCCACGGTGGATCCGACCGGGTGTATCTCGGCATGGGCAACATGTCACAAACCGAACCCGACCGTCACACCAACCTGTTTCAAGATGTTCTGGGTTATCTCGGGCTCCTATTTCATCTCGAACGGCACCTGCTGGGGCTCGTGCTGTCCTACTCTCTTGCCATCGGGCTCTTTTCGCTCATCGTTCCGTTAACCGTCCAGGAACTCGTCAACACCTTCGCATTCGCCATTCAGCCGATCACAATAGTCACCCTTGCGGCTGTGATGGTCCTCGGTCTCCTCTTGGTGGGGGCGTTCAGAGCGTTGCAGTATTATTCGGTCGAGGTGCTCGAGCGAAGGATATTTGCCCGGGTCGCCATTGCGATGACGCAACAGTTACCCCATTTGCGATTCCAGGGTTTCAAACCCCGATTTGCGAATTATTTTATCGAAACGATCTTGATGCAACGGGCGATATCCGTTCTGTTGGTCGACTTGATCAACGTCGTCGTGGGCGGCGCCGTCGGCATGACCATTCTGGTGTTTTATCACCCGTATTTCATTCTGTACAATGCGCTGCTCCTCTCGGGCTTCATGGTCGTATTCTTCTTGATGAGCCACGGTGGTCTCAAGGCAGACCTGGATTTATCTCAGGCCAAATATGCCACACTTCATTGGTTGCAGGAGATTTCCTATAACCTGTTGCATTTCAAGTCGAGCGACAGCCAATCGCTCTTGATCAACAAGACCGATCAACTCGTCGATACCTATGTTGGAGCCCGACGCACGAGATTTACCGTCTTGATCCGGCAATACATAGGATCCCTGGGATGGCAGGCGCTGGCCCATAGCGGACTGATTGCGACGGCAGGCTGGTTGCTCGGCATCGGACAGCTGACACTCGGCCAATTCGTCGCAGCGGAAGTCGTCGTCAGCGGTATCCTCACGAGCTTTGACGGAGTGGTCAAGCGCATGGGCCACATTTTCTATTTCATGACCGCCTTGAGCGAATTGAACTTCCTGTTCTCCCTGCCCAAGGATCAGGATGCCGCGACCCTTTCCGTCACCCTTCCCGACCCCACCATCCATGGAATCAGAGTCACCTGCAAGGATGTGAGCGTTGTGCCGGTTACTGGCATTCCCATATTCGAAAACTTCAACTTGGAGGTCACCCCGGGAGAAAAGGTCGGGATTTATGCGGGAACGACTGTCACCAAGACGGTATTAGCCCGTATCCTGGCGGGACTGGAATCGCCGACGGCGGGAGTGATCCGCTATAACGGTGTCGATCTGCGACATCTGAATCTGGATACCGTCAATCGGTTCCGCGGATTTGTCCTCGATTCCCAATTGTCACTCTTTGAAGGCACGATCGAAGATAATATTGTCCTGGGGCGACCCTATGTGCCGTACAGCGATGTGCGCTGGGCGCTGCGATTCGCAGAACTCGAGGAAGAAGTCGATTCGCTCCCTCACGGGCTGAAGACCCACGTCCGTACACCTGGGAAACTTTTCGCTCCCACCCACATTCTTCGCATTCTTGTCGCACGAGCCATTCTTGGCCGGCCGCAGCTGCTTATTTTTGACGGCATTCTGCACAACATGCAGCCGGCGATGCGGGAAACCATTCTGCGGCGGCTCTGCAGCAAAGAAGAGCCATGGTCCGTCATTTTTGTATCCAACGATCCGAATCTCACCGCACACGTTGACCGCCGCATCATTATCGATTGAGCATTGCAGTGCACGGTGTCGATGCAACAGTGATCTCCGCGGCGCAGATTACTATCCGTTTACGAATTTCCGGAGTCAGTTCTCCTAGTTGTGGCCCGCCGATCTGGTTGTCGATCCGGAGAGCAAGAGGGGTCGGGGTGGGGCGGTTGTCCGGCTTCTTTCCGGAAACCGGTTCTGCTACACTAAGGCAAGGCATCCGCTGCCATAGCGTCTGTTACAGAATGGGAGACATGTGTGGGAATAGGATCTCGGCTCCGATTCGCCTGGCCCAGCGCGCCACAATTAACGATCAGTATTCTGATTGCAGGGCTGGGATGGATCAGTGGTCAGGCGTTGAGTCGGATCGACCAGGACCTGAGAATCATCCATACGGAGTATACACTCGGCGCAGCGGACATTGCTCACATCTCCGCCGATGCGATGCGGTATCGCAACACGATTATCCGTTCTTTAGAGGCAGATAGTAGGAAAGAATTCGAACGTATTACCGAGTCCCTACCCTCGCAGCGCGCGCGGATTCAACACGCCGTCGACCGGTACGCCGCGGCGAGTCTTCGTGTGTCCCGCAGCGGCCGCAGTGAAGAAAAGGATATTCAAGCCGTAAGGGAAAGCCTGGATCAATATTTTCATGCCGCCAGCAGGACCATTCAGCTGTTGACGCAGGAATGGAACGCGTCCTCTCCGGCAGAAAGCGCGGAGCTTCGACGAAATGCGGAGATCCACGCCGCGGATAATGCCGGTCCAAAAATCATTCAGGTCAGTCTTGCATTGGACCGCTTGCTGGAAACCGTATCCGAAGTCGCCAAGGACATGCGTGACGAAGGCACAAAAACGATCCGCACCACCAGCGCCTTCCTCGTGGGGGGAAGCTTCTGTATCGCCCTCTTGAATCTTTTCCTCATGCGTCCCGGCAGGCATCCTAAGGAAGAACCGAATGCGGACCTGCCAACCGGACAGAAGACTCCTCAGAACTCCGCACCGGCTCTTCGATTGACGGGCGAATAAGCTGGTGCGCTCAATATTTGCTGAGGGCCAATCACCCGAGGCTGTCGCCGGGTCCTGATCTTCCCACATCCTGAAACAACTGCGTTTTTTCTTCTTCGGTAAGATCCTTCCATTCGCCGGCTGCCAAGCCCTGTACCGAGATATGCATGATACGGACTCGGTGGAGGGTGACGACATTGTACCCGAGCGTCTGGCACATCCGTCGAATCTGCCGATTGCGCCCCTCCGTCAGCACAATACTAAAGCTCCGAGGGCCCATCCGCTTGAGCCGACACGGGCGAGTTGTCCTACCAAGTATTTCCACCCCGCCGGCCATATGAGCCAAGAAGGAGGAGGTAATTTGTCGATCGGTTTCCACGTGATATTCACGCTCGTGACCGTGTTCGGCGCGCAGAATCGCATTGACGACATCCCCGTCGTTGGTCAAGAGAATGAGTCCGGATGAATCCTTGTCCAGGCGTCCGATGGGAAAAATGCGAGCCGGATGCCGCACTTCGTCGATGATGTTCCGCGACACGTGAGATTCGGTGGTTGAAGTCACTCCGACCGGTTTGTGGTATCGGATATAAACCGGCTGGTTGCCCCATTCGAGGATTTGTCCGTCGCGAGCAATCGTATCCTGATGACCGATCTGATCTCCCAACTTGGCTATGCGGCCATTGATCGTCACTCGTCCGTCTTGAATCAGACGATCGGCCTCTCGCCGTGAGCAGATTCCCTGATAGGTAAAAAACTTGTTAATACGCATGGGCGGGACAACAAGCGGCGACGCGTCCCTTGTGTGAAGCGTATCTCGCGAACAAGAGCGAGCACAAGTCGGTCTCTGCCTGCGCTGCTTGCACTCGCCGCTTCAGGAGATCAGAACGACAGACACCTTTCGGGAAGCGGAGCACGCTCGCCAATGGGCGGGTCAGTGTACGCGACGACCTGCGCGGATGCGACCGAGCATCCGATAGATCAGCCGGGCGATGCTGAATTGCGGCGCCACAAAACCCTCGATGGGCGCAATCTCGCTGATGTCCATGCCGACAATACCCGGTCCTTTGGCCAATGCCGTAACGAGGGCGAGCGTGTCATACCAACCTAATCCGCCGGGCTCAGGAGTCCCTAACGCGGGAACCAGAGACGCATCGAGTCCATCGCAATCAAAGGTGAGATAGACCGGACCTGTACATGCCTGCACAACTTCGGGTATCCAGCGCGCGGCCCGACCCTCATAAGGTCCGGACGGGTCCAAAATCTCCGCCGCGAAGAAGGTCGTCA
This sequence comes from Nitrospiraceae bacterium, assembly GCA_040510255.1. Taxonomy (GTDB): domain Bacteria; phylum Nitrospirota; class Nitrospiria; order Nitrospirales; family Nitrospiraceae; genus DASSBQ01. Next base: position 4,871 of record JBEVJJ010000205.1, read on the forward strand.
CCGACTTCCGTTGTTGGATCAGGTCAACTTCCTCTGAACTGATCGACCGAATCCCCACTTGGATCAATCCCAGGCCGTCTTCAACCACGCGCGCCATGACACTGGCATGACTGTACAGATTTCCTTGGTATGCATTGCGCAGATCGCCATGGGCGTCGATTTGGACCACACACATGGTGGGATAACTTGAGGCATGAGCGCGGATGGCGCCCAAGGCACCCGTATGTTCGCCGGTGAGGGTCACGAGAAACCGGCCTGCTCCTACGTGTGGCTGAACGAAATTTCGGATGGCTTGCACGGCAGCCGCATCGACCTGGCCATCCAATTCAAGCGCCTCTGCCGTGGCGATGCCGCCCCAATCCCGATAGGTTTCTCCTTGGACAGTCTCATCGTACAGTTCGACCTGCCGGGAGGCTTCCAGGATGGCAGAGGGCCCGCGGTCCGAGCCTAACACATAGCTGGAGGTGTGTTCGTATGGAGCAGGCAGAACGTACACCCCCGCCTGCTGTGGATGACACCAGGGTTCTTCGATACCGAGAAAATTGTGATCGTGGCCGAGCCACCCGGCTGGGAGAGCCATAGAAGAGAGACGCTACGAACGACGTCTCGCACTTTTCGGAAGGTTTTCCGATGGAATGAACACTGCGAGTGCGACAACCGTGGTCCATCGATTGGGCCGACCGATTGCGGATTGCGTAATATTCAGCGTTCGGACGATTTTTCCGCCCATCTTGAACACCTGCTCACGCTCTTTCCATGCTTGGTTGGGATCGAATTCAATTCCGAGGGTCGTCGCCAACATTTGAGCAGCCAAGTCCTCGGTGTATTCGCCAGATTCCTCGTCCGTCTCGCCGTAGGCATGGTGTTCGGAGAGATATCCATAACTATGTCGATCGGTGGGAATGGCCAACCCAATGGAGGCTGAAATAAGGCGATTACGTTCATTCGTTTCCGAACGCGCCATGACGCAGAAGGTAATCTCGCCTGGATTCAATAGTGTCTCTCCCCGTTTGCGCGGAACGATCGTACAGTTCGGAGGCATGATGGATGAAACGCTGACGAGATTACAATAGGCGACTCCTGCGCCTCGTAGCGCCTGTTCAAAAGACGCGAGCTTTTCCTTATGAACGCCGACTCCCCGCGTCAAAAACATATGCGTTGGTACCATCGTCACTTCCTCTTCAGCACATCTGCAGCCCCAACCGACGAGGCAACACGCGTCGACTGCTGCGTATCTGCCTGACGCCCACACACGGGCCGAAGTTGTATCAAGTTTGTCCTACATTCGCAACATATCAGAGAAAGTTTTTTATCCCGTCACGACTACGCAGTAGGAGGACGACGCAGGTTCAATACAAGCAACCGTGGCTCGGTCATTTCTTCAATGGCATACCGCACGCCTTCGCGTCCCAATCCGGAATCTTTGACGCCACCGTAGGGCATATGCTCGGCACGAAACGTGGGAATCTCATTCGCCAGGACTGCTCCCACCTCCAGGTCACGGAAGGCGGCAAAAAGACGATTCACGTCTTGACTGAATATTCCGGCCTGAAGTCCATAGGGCGAATTGTTCATCATGGCCACGGCCTGTTCAAACTGGCGGTACGGCGTGACTGTGACCAAAGGCCCGAAGACCTCTTCGCAGGACACTTTCATCGAAGGAGTGACCTGCGACATCACAGTGGCTTCCAATATTGATTCCTTGCGTGCCCCGCCAGCGAGAACTCGCGCGCCTTGCGCAACCGCCTCTTGAATCCAGGATTCCACTCGTCTGGTCGCGGAAGAATCGATGAGGGGTCCGACGACCGTAGCGTCATCCGCCGGATCACCTGTCTTGACAAGGGCGACCAGAGCAAGGAGCTTTTTCGTGAAAGCATCCGCGATCGATTCGTGCACGAGAATTCGCTGCACCGAAATGCAGGTTTGTCCGGCATAGACAAATCCTCCGGATGCGCAGCGCTGGGCGGCCCAGTCCAAATCTGCGTCCGGTTCCACAATCACACCGGCATTCCCTCCCAGTTCCAGCACGACCTTCTTCTTTCCGCTTTTTCCCTTCAACATCCATCCTACGGCCGCACTGCCGGTGAAACTGAGCAACTTGAAGCGCGGGTCTGTCACAAGACGTTCGGCGATCGGATTCGAGCACGGAACAATATTGACAGCGCCCTCAGGAAAACCCGCCTCCATGATCACCTCTCCCAGCAGGAGAGCAGTCAATGGAGTCTGTGGAGCGGGCTTGATGAGAATGGCGTTGCCGGCGGCCAAAGCCGGGGCCACCTTGTGAGCCACCAAATTGAGAGGAAAATTAAATGGGGTGATTCCGAGGATGGGACCGATAGGAAAGCGGCGCGTCAGCCCCCAATGGGCCTCCGTAGCAGGAGTCCAATCCAGCGGGAGCATTTCTCCTGCGATGCGCTTGGCCTCTTCCGCTGCAATGCTGAACGTGTGGACAGCTCGTGATACCTCGCGTCGGGCATCCGTGATCGGCTTGCCCCCCTCAGCCATGATGGTGCGGGCAATCTCCTCGGCGCGCGCATCCAGGAGGACGCTGACTTTCTGCAGTAGAGACGATCGGAGATGACCGGGGAAGTCCCGCATCACGCGAGCGCCTTCGAGCGTCGATTGTACCGCAACCTCCAGGTCGCCAGCCCCAGCCTGACATACCTCCGCGACAATATCTCCGTTGAACGGATTCAGGATCTTTGTGGTCGTTGCGGTCTGCTGCCATCGACCGGCAGTGAGAAATGGTCGGCCTGTCGCCACTGACGCGTCTCCAGCTCGGAGTGATTATGACGCGCTTTCTATAGGTGATACGGTCAAAGGCGTCGGATGAGCAGATTCTGCAGTGTCCTGTCCTGCTTGAGCCCGCGCAATGAGGTCGTCCGTCCCCCAATCGCGGATGGCGTCCAGGGTAAATGGCTCATACGTCGAGACCCCATGACAGGTCGGGCAATTCGGCATGGGAACTTTTCGATAGAACACTTCATTCAGACAGGACATGCACACCCACAGATCGGGTTCACCTTGCTTTGCGGACACATCCCAAAACGCTTGTTTCGAACTCATCGTGGTTACCTCTTTACTCGTTAATCGTCCTGACGTGCTGGCCTCTGCAACACTAGTCTAGCCCGCATTCTTCATGAGTTCACGCTGCAAGCGGACTTCATTCCCTCAACAAGCTACACGAGCATACTCCAAGCCTTCGCGCTTTCGAGTGCCTGTCTCCGCTTCTCGTCTACCCGCGGTGCCAACGAAGAATGGCTAAGGCTTTCGCTTTTCATTGCCGCTCGGAGCACTGTCTTCCAGGAGCCGATCGATCTCCTCCGCAAACGATTCGAACGGGAATGCGCCGGGAATCGCAACCGCCGGATCCTTCGCGGTTGGCTGCTGCGCGGTTCGCATCAATACAAAACCGGGCGTACCGCGAAACCCCCATGAGTTCGCCTCCTCGCGATCTTGAAAAATCGCCTGGAGGTGACGACCGTCTCGGAGACACTGCGAGAACGTCGTGTGATTCAATCCGAGTGTTTTGGCATGTTGCAAGAGAATATTCGTATCCAACCGGCCATGCTCAGCGAATAATCGATCGTGCATCGGCCAGTACGAGCCTTGATCACCTGAACAACGAGCTGCCACGGCTGCGGCCAGCCCCGGCCCCTGATCCGCCCGCGGATAGTCTTTGTATAAGAACCGAACCCTTCCTGTATCCACATAGCGAGCCTGTAGCCTCGGCCAGGTTTCCTTGAAAAATTTGATGCAATATCCGCACGTGAAGTCAGAATATTCGACGAGTGTGACCGGCGCATTCAGATCACCGCGAATGCGTGTGTCGACGGCGACCGACGAGTCGGACGCTCCGGCTTGACTGTTGAGAGTCAGCAGAAGGCAGGCCCACAGAACGCCACGAAGAGTACCGCCTGAAATAATCGCCATACCTTTGTTACTTTTTGACCTTGCTCCGCTCAAGAAGACCCATCATCAAGAGCGGCCAGACGACCGTCGCGTCAGTGAGGACTTCTGCGAACCGTCCGCCCTCGGAGGGAGACACAAACTTGCCCCACGAAATGCCTTCCTGGTATGTACACCCGCTCAATCCTCCCCAATAATCGGGCTCTGGGCAAATGCGCACGCCATAGTGAAACCGCGGGGGTCTGACATTCAATCCTAGGCGACTATTTCCAATCTCGATGTACGGTCCGACCTGTTGAGCCCAGTTACGGGGAACGCCGCCGCCAATTGTGAGAATCCCAAGACGTTCCGCTTGGAGAATGTCTTGCGTATAGGCGTTGAGATCCACATACGGGTTGAATGTGGGACAGTTCCGGTGGAGCACGCGCAATACAGCGAGATCACCCTTGCCACTCGCTTGGCTTCTTGCGAGATCAATATGTTTCCTCATGGCCCACGTCCCGACATCAAGCCCCACCTCCGAATCAGTAAACGCCGGGATATACACGGGGACGTTCTTGAGATAGGCGCTCTTGAGAATGCCAGTCCCTTCATAGTCATTCGCGAGTGTCTTGCCCAACTCATGCGTGAGCATCGATGACGAGAGAGGTCGATCAGTATCGAGCCGCTTCAAGGTGTCGGAAACAACATGTTCGACATAATGGAGATTCGACTCCATTTCGAGCGTGTCGTAGACGCGATTATACCCCTTCAGGAACAATTCCTCGTCGCTGGTGCCGGCCGGATGCCGGTAATGAACCTTCCCGACAGACTCACTCAAACCATGCGCGATCAATGCGCCGGTGG
>JBEVJJ010000206.1:0-35923 GCA_040510255.1 Nitrospiraceae bacterium
ACGGCGATCGTCGAAGGGCTCGCGCAACGGATTGTCGCATCAGAGGTTCCGGACAATCTTCTCTCACGACGGGTCATTGCCCTTGATCTTGGATCCCTCGTCGCTGGAACAAAGTACCGCGGGCAATTCGAAGAGCGCCTCAAAGTCGTTATGAAGGAAATCGTTCAAGCCGGGAATATTATTATTTTCATCGACGAACTACATACCCTTGTCGGAGCCGGGGCAGCGGAGGGATCGATCGATGCCTCGAATATGTTGAAGCCCGCTCTGTCGCGTGGCGAAATCCAGTGCATCGGCGCCACGACGCTTGATGAATATCGGAAGCACATCGAAAAGGATGGAGCTCTCAAGCGTCGTTTTCAGCCCATTCACGTCCAGCCGCCATCAGCCGACGAAACCGTTCGCATCATTCAGGGATTGCGGGACCGGTACGAAGAACACCACGGGGTGGAAATCACCGAGGACGCCATCTCCGAAGCCGTGAAGTTGTCCGACCGGTACATCACCGACCGCTTTTTACCCGACAAGGCGATTGATCTTATTGACGAGACGGGATCAAGAGCCAAGTTGCAAACCTATGCGCTTCCGACAGAGTTGAAGGCGCTTGAGCAAGAGCTGAAGAAAGTATCGCGCGAGAAGGAACTCGCCATCTCGATGCAGAATTTTGAAGAAGCCGTACGCCATCGCGAGGAAGAGGAACGGCTGCGCAAACTGTTGGACGAATCCAAGCGGGAGTGGAAAAAGAATCAGGAGAAGCACAAGCCGACCATCGGTAAGGAGGACGTGGCCTATGTCGTGTCCAAGATGACCGGCATTCCGCTTTTCAAGCTGGAGGAAGAGGAGTCGAACAAGCTGCTGCGCATGGAAGACTTTCTCCACAAACGCGTGATCGGACAAGATGAAGCAATTTCAGCAGTCTGCCGCGCCATCAGGCGGTCTCGAGCCGGCCTGAAAGATGCCCGAAAACCGATCGGTTCATTCATTTTCCTCGGTCCAACAGGAGTCGGCAAGACGGAGCTCGCTCGTACCCTCGCAGAGTTTCTCTTCAACAGCGAGGATGCGCTGATCCGCATCGACATGTCCGAATACCAGGAAAAATTCACCAGCTCGCGACTCTTTGGCGCTCCTCCCGGTTACGTTGGCTACGAAGAGGGTGGCCAGTTGACGGAAAAAGTTCGCCGTCGCCCTTATTCCGTGGTGCTCTTTGATGAAATCGAGAAGGCCCATCCCGATGTGTTCAATGTGCTCCTCCAAGTTCTGGATGACGGGGTGCTGACCGATAGCCTGGGCCGGAAAGTCGACTTTAAGAACACGGTCGTCATCATGACCTCCAATATCGGGACGAAACTTATTCAGAAAGGTGTCTCCCTCGGCTTCCAAAGCGGGGAGCAGGGCGAGCAGAGCCGACGGCGAAAAGAAGATGTGTTGGGTGAGTTACGCCGATCCTTTAGTCCTGAATTTTTGAACCGGATTGATGAAATCGTCGTATTTCATCCATTGGATAAGGAACAGTTGTTCAACATCCTCGATATTCTGTTGCGGGAGCTCAACCTTCGGCTCCTTGACAAGGGCGTCACCATTGAGGTCGATGATGAGGTCAAGCATTGGCTCATCAAGGAAGGGTATGAGCCTTTGTACGGCGCTCGCCCTATGCGGCGAACCATTCAGCGGGCCATCGGAGACCCGTTGTCGGAAGAGCTTATCAAAGGGCGATTCAAGGAAAATCGGAAAATCAAGGTCATCATCCGGGACGGCGCGCCTGCTTTTATCGAACAAGAAGCGATGGCGGAGGTGTGACGAATTTCATAGTTGTCAGGCCTGTGAGCACAACCCTTTGACCTGGATCTAGACTGAACGACCCCCGCGATTCCATCGAATCCGGGGGTCGTCGTGTTCTAATCTTCCACTCACGCATGCCCTCTCAGAGTCCACCCCGAACGACGGCTTCTCCACAACACAGTTGTCAATCGCATGGTTCTGTTCTCGGTCTCGAAACCTCCTGCGACGAAACCGCTGCAGCCGTTGTGGATACACAGGGACGTGTCCTGTCGAACATCGTCTTCTCCCAGCATGATATTCACCGTCCCTTCGGTGGAGTCGTGCCGGAATTGGCCTCGCGCAGTCATATCCAGACGATCGAAGCCGTGACGCGCAACGCACTTGATCATGCGGGTGTGCAATGGTCGGAGATCGGAAGTATCGCGGTCACGCAAGGGCCGGGGCTCGCCGGAGCTCTTCTGGTCGGCTTGAGCTACGCCAAGGGGCTGGCATATGCGTTACAGATACCATTGGTCGGTGTCAGCCATCTGGAAGGACATATCGCTTCTGCATGGATAGACAATCTCTCATTTCCCACCTCGTGCGTGGTTTTGGTGGTATCAGGCGGGCACACGCATCTCTACCGCGCCTCCTCCGATAGCCGTTACCATCTCTTAGGAAGGACGTGGGATGACGCAGCCGGAGAGGCATTCGACAAGGGAGCGCAGATGTTAGGTCTTGATCATCCCGGCGGACCGGTTCTCGACAGACTGGCTAAATTAGGCAACCCACAACGGATCCGTTTTCCTCGATCATATGTCAATAGGGCCGGTCTCGATTTCAGTTTCAGCGGCCTCAAGACCTCTTTGCTCTATTACCTCCTTGACCGGGATGGTCATGCCACGGAGCAAGGACGTGCAGACATCGCCGCTGGATACCAGGAGGCAATTGTCGAAGTCTTGGTCAATCGGGCATTCCAAGCGGTTCACCAGAGCGGGGTTACAGCATTGGCCGTGGTGGGAGGGGTATCCGCCAACTCGAGATTGCGAGCACTTCTCACGAACAGGGCCGCTGCCGAGGGAATTCAATTAAGTCTTCCCGCGCTCCACTACTGCACCGATAACGCTGCCATGGTTGCCGCAGCGGGCCGCATGGCTCTGATGCGTGGGCGAGTCACCGCTCTGGATTGCGAGGCGATCGGGGATCTTGAATTGCCGGTCAACTAGGTAAAGCGTCCGAGATGCGACGCGTAGAGTAGGAGGTCCCGTATTCCCGTCATACATGGTCACATCACCGGCCTGAAGCCGAGTCAACTGGCGGCCTTAGAACGCCTGTATCGCCGGCGCGTGCCGAGCAATACCCTGGTGACAACGGAACTCGCCCGCACGGCATGCCAGCTTGCCATTGAAATACGCCGTCCCGTCGGACTCCTCATCACTCGTCGCGGCGCCGTAGAACAAATACTTGTCGGACCCGGCTGTGTGCCTGCGTTCGAATCCCTGTCGAAATTTCGTGCGGGACCGCACTCTCTGCGCGGCCTGCGGCTGATCCGTGTTCACTTGCACGAGGAGTCATTGAGCCAGGAAGACCTGACGAATCTCGCGTTGTTAAGATTGGATCTGATGGCGGCGCTTGAGGTCGACGGCGAAGGCGAACCGCGTCTCCTCCATCTCGCGCATCTCGTCGCGCCCAATGCGCAAGGTCGGATCTGTTCGATTCTCAAGCCTGTTCACTTTCAAAACCTTCAGTTTTCGTTCGATAGGTTTATCTCGGATTTGGAGGCCGACCTTCAACGGGTGGATGCAACCCATTCTGTGACGGATAGTCAGGAATCCGCGCTGCTCGTCAGCGCCTCCCCGCAGAGTCGCGCGGAACAGGAAGAGCATCTAGAGGAACTGGCGGAACTGGCTGCCTCCGCGGAGGTCACGATCGTCGATAAAATGGTCCAGCGAATCCAGAGCGAATACCATCGGTTTCTTCTCGGCAAGGGAAAGCTAAAGGAAGTTATCATCAAAGCGCTCCAACATGGCGCTGATATGTTGATTTTTGATCAAAACCTCGCTCCGGCTCAGGCTCGCGCAATTTCCGAGGTGACCGACATGAAGGTGATCGACCGGACCCAACTGATCCTCGACATTTTTGCGCGACGCGCACATAGTCGCGAGGGAAAAGTCCAGGTGGAATTGGCTCAACTTCGGTATCTGCTGCCTCGCCTCGCCGGTCGGAGCACGTCCCTGTCACGATTGGGCGGAGGAATCGGGAGCAGAGGTCCAGGGGAAACGAAGTTGGAAACTGATCGCCGCCGCATTCGTGATCGCATCGCGCATTTGGAACGGGATTTATTTCATTTCGCACGACATCAGGATCAACGCCGGGCGCGCCGCATTCGGCATGCATTGCCGGTGCTGTCGATTGTCGGGTATACCAATGCCGGCAAATCCACCCTATTGAACGCACTGACACGCAGTCATGTTTCAGCGGAAAATCGTCTATTCGAAACGCTTGATACGACCAGCCGCCGTCTCCGCTTTCCTCAAGACCGAGAAGTCATTGTCACCGACACGGTCGGTTTTATTCGTGATCTGCCGAAAGATCTACTCGGTGCCTTTCGCACGACATTGGAAGAATTACGCGACGCTGATATTCTGCTGCATCTGGTCGATGCCAACGCTCGGGACATCGACTCGCAGATCTCGGCAGTGGAGTCGATTCTTCGCACCCTTGATCTCGAGACCATCCCACGTGTGCTGGTATTGAACAAGTGCGATCGCCTCTCAGCCCGTGAAGCAGCCGTCCTGTGCCAGCGTTATAAAGCCGTCGGCATCTCGGCCTTTCAGCCGGAGACCCTGCATCCCCTCATAGGAAGGCTTGAAGCTCTGCTCCCTTCGGCCATGAGGGCGACACGCGCGGAAGGTGCTCCCCCACTTGAACAGAGTTCGGCTCTTGCTTCTTCCTCGTAACCCTTGCACAATCACCATGTCAAACCGACCGGTCCTGCATGGCCGATTCCTATGAGCTCTCGTATTCGGAGCGCGACGGGTCGACGCCTTCGAACGATTGTGACGATCCTGTCACGCAGCAGACCGAGTCCTCACGTTGAATTACACTTTCATAATCCGTGGCAACTTCTGGTCGCCACTATCCTCTCCGCTCAATGTACGGATCAGCGAGTCAATCAAGTCACCCCGGCTCTGTTTCGTCGATACGCCACGCCGGCGGATTTCGCGAAAGCGGCGCCTGCTGAACTGGAGGCGCTAATCAAACCAACGGGGTTTTACAAAAGTAAGGCCAAGCATCTAATCGCTTGCGGCAGGACTTTGACGGACGAATTTGCGCAGGCAGTACCTCGTACCATGGAGAAACTGTCGAGTCTTCCAGGCGTCGGACGAAAAACCGCGAACGTCATCCTGGGTAATGCCTTCGGCAGGCCGGCAATCATCGTCGATACGCATGTCCAACGAGTGTCAGGGCGTCTCGGATTGACCCGCGCAACCGACCCGGAAAAAATCGAAGCGGATTTGCAGCTCCTCCTTCCTCCGGCTGAATGGACAGCAAGCTCTCAGCAACTTCTGTTGCACGGCCGGTATACCTGTCTCTCCAGGACCCCACGCTGCGGTGGTTGTCCCATCCATGGGCACTGTCATTGGGAGGGGAAGATTCCCTCATGATTCGAAGTATGACGGGGTTTGGAAAAAAGACTGGCGTCTGGAATCAGACCTCGGTGTCCGTTGAGATGCGTTCGGTCAACCACAGATTTTTGGAGGTTGCTGTCCGAGTTCCGCGTATCATGTCGGATTTGGAGGACGGAATCAGGAAAACCGTCCAGCAGCGATGCCGTCGCGGACGAGTCGACGTGACCGTGTCGACACATGGCGGACGTCAGAGCAGTAGGTCTGTCCACCTTGACCGCGACCTGGCCAAGCAGTACCATCAGGCGCTCCGCGCCTTACAGAAAGAATTACACATGGAGGGGACGGTTGACCTGTCCGTCCTGGCCGGATTTCGGGAATTGTTCTCGGTATCCGATCAACCCGTTGAGACCTCCCACATGCGTACGTTGGTGCGAAGGCTTACGGCGGGGGCGCTGACCGACCTGGAGCGAATGCGACGAAAGGAAGGTCAAGCGCTGGCCAAAGACCTTTTGCAGCACATACGGACATTGAAGGAGTGCCACAATCACATTGCCGAACGAGTTCCCCACATTACACGAGAAACATTTGCGCGCATGAAGAACAGGGTGGCCCAGTTGATGGCCACCGATACGCCCGACCATGCCCGCCTCCTTCAGGAGCTTGCCGTGTATGCGGACCGCTCCGATATTTCGGAAGAGTTGGTCAGGCTCAGCTCACATATGCTACAGTTCGAGGACACGTTAAAGAGTCCCGATACAGTGGGTAAGACGCTCGAGTTCCTCCTACAGGAAGTGGGGCGGGAAGTGAATACGATAGGGGCGAAGGCCAATGACGCTTCCATTGCTCAACTGGTAATCCGTATGAAGGCTGAGGTCGAAAAGCTCCGTGAACAGATCCAGAATGTCGAGTAAGTCACCGCACGCGAGGTCCCATTTAGCATGATTCTGCCCTCCAGTTCGCCGGCCAAACAGTCGACAACCAGGAGAGGGATTCTCTTTGTTATCTCCGCCCCGTCAGGAACGGGCAAGACTACCCTGTGCAAACAGATGGCCGCGCTGGTCCCAGGACTGTGGCACTCTGTTTCTTACACAACACGGAAGCCACGTCCTGGAGAGGTCGAGGGAGGCGACTACTTTTATATCGAAGAAGCCGACTTCTTGCAGATGATCGAACGCAACGAGTTTGTTGAATGGGCCCGCGTGTATGGGAATCTGTACGGGACTCCTCGCAAACCCTTATCGGACAAAATGGAACAAGGCATCGACGTCCTGCTTGAAATCGACGTACAAGGAGCGAGAACGGTCAAGAAGAAATTCGAGGACGGAGTCTATATTTTTATCCTCCCTCCGTCCTTTGATGCCTTGCGGACACGCTTGCAATCAAGGGCCGGAGACGCGCCGGAAGAAATTCACCGTCGGCTCCAAAAAGCCAAAGAAGAAGTATGGAGTTATCGCGAGTACTATTACATTATTCGAAACGATGACTTGAAGCAGTCCTTGAAGGAACTGGAGAGTATTTTCCTGGCTGAACGGATCAAGACCAAGCGTCTGAATATGGCCTGGCTGGAAGAAAAATTCATCCTCGACAAAGACCCCAAATCTCAGGTAGGAACATCGTCGAATATCACAAAGGAGTCACGCACGCCATGATTGATATGCTGTCCCTCTTGCCGCAGTACACGACAGACCAATTCGACTCTCGTCATCGGCTCGTGATTGTTGCCGCACAGCGCGCGAAGCACCTCATACAAGGAGCCAAACCGGTGGGGTCATCACGATTTACCAAAGAAACCACGATAGCCCTCGATGAAGTCTTGCGCGGGCAAGTCAAGTACCTTCGTGGTAAAGAAGCCCGGGACGCGCTCAAGGAGTCCAAGCGCGTCAAGGAGGGCGAAACGGAACGGGTCGCCATGATGACCGGAGAAGACGCGAAAGAGATCAAGAAAGAACTCAGTGTGTATGTCGACGACTCGCCCAAGCCAACGACATCGGCGCACGAGGAAGCTTAGCCGTTGGGGAGTGGTCTACTTCCATCATTATCCGGCAAGCGCCTTGTACTGGGAGTAACCGGCAGCATTGCCGCCTACAAGGCTGTTGGTTTTCTTCGTCTTCTGATTCGCGAAGGAGCTACGGTATCCGTCGTCATGACCGAGTCCGCAACTCGGTTCATTACCCCTTTGACCTTCGAAGTACTTTCCAAACAACCAGTCTCGCGTGACCTCTTCGAAGCCCACGAAGAGATGCGGCACTTGACGCTTCCACAGCAAGCGGATGCCATCATCATTGCCCCGGCGACAGCCCATATACTCGCCAAATCGGCGCTGGGACTGGCGGACGATCTCTTGTCCACCATGCTACTGACATCGCGTTGTCCCTTGATCCTGGCGCCGGCGATGGATGGCGATATGTGGACCAACCCAACCGTGAGGGCCCATGCGGAAGCCCTTCAACAACGGGGAGCGGTCATCGTCGAGCCGGAGGAAGGCCCACTGGCATCCGGACGCGTCGGCCAGGGCCGCATGGCGGAAGAGGAAAGGATTCTGGCAGCCGTTCGATCCAAGCTGGCCCCGACACGTGATTGGACGGGACGGCGCGTATTGGTGTCCGCAGGTCCCACTCACGAATCGATCGACCCGATTCGGTTCATTTCCAATCGGTCATCAGGGAAAATGGGGTATGCGATCGCTGCCGCCGCCAGTGAGCGCGGCGCGGAGGTGGCGCTGGTCAGCGGTCCCACCGCTCTCATGCCTCCCGCCGGGGTAGATTATGTGCCGGTGACGACTGCCGAGGAGATGGGGAAGAACCTACTCGCCAGACTGCCGTGGGCAGATACCGTTATTATGGCCGCTGCAGTCGCTGACTTCCGGCCAGCACGAACCGCTCCACAAAAACTTAAAAAGCAGGAGCGGCTGATGTCGCTGGGCCTGAAGCCGACTGAGGATATCCTGACACAGTTGGCCGCACAGAGAACGACCCAGACTCTCGTGGGGTTTGCTGCCGAAACTCAGGATCTTCTTGCCCATGCCAGAAAAAAATTGCATGCTAAGGCCATCGACTTCATCATCGCAAATGACGTCACCCTCAAAGGATCAGGATTCGAGTCTGACTTCAATCAGGTCGTGCTGCTCGATCGCGCAGGACACATGAAATCGTTTCCATTGATGCGCAAACGCGAATTGGCGGATCAGATTCTGGACTCTATTAAATCTTTTCGTTACAAGACACAAAAACCGGCCCCACGTAGTCGTGGGGTAAGCCAATAGCTCCGAGGAACGCCACCGTGGCATCTCCCGACCGCATGGATCCCGACATAGCCGCCGAAATCGACCGGCTTGCCACGGCGTTCGCAAAGGATCCTCGCTCCAAAACGTTCATTCCCCTCGCCGAATCATATATCAAAGCCGGGATGTGGCAGGAAGCGGCCGCCGTGCTCGAGGACGGCCTAAAAGTCTACCCGGGTTTTGTCACTGCCATGGCCGCGCTGGGCCGTGTCTATGATCAACTCGGGCAATCCGTCAAAGCCAAAGCTATTCTTGAAGAAGTGGTGAAACAGAGTCCCGACAACCTCCGTGCCCATCGAATCCTCGCGAAACTGTTTGCACAGGAAGGCAAGGCGGAGATCGCGCTCAAATCATGTGCCGCGATCCTCGATGTCAGTCCGTACGACGAGGAAGCGCTTGCCATTCGACGCAGCATTACCGGCGTTGCCGACGAACATGACAGGCCGCGAGAGAAACGCGAGAAGAAACGCCTCAAAAAAACCGGTGAGCGGGATGCGACGACGAAGGTAACGAGTACACCTCCGAGCACGCCACCTGTTTCCGCAATCACCCCGGAAGCAGCCGGCTCGTTGACAGAGCCGGATGCCAAGACCCTCGCAACCGCCGCAACAATTGCCCGCCTCGAGGCCTGGCTGCGGACCATCCAATCCAAACCTGACTCTGATGTCCGCTCGCTGTAATCCCTCAGGACCTCCTTCGTGTCACCCTGTTTGACCGGTTTCTAGTACCCTGTTACAATGCCGCCGCTGCCAGCAGACTATTACGCTGCAGCCTTTTGAGAAACGACTGACGGAGAAATGCTGCGGCTGCTCGTGCTTCATGGTCCCAATTTGAACCTCTTGGGGACGCGAGAGAAATCCATCTACGGGACGGCTACGCTCGAAGCGGTGGACACAGCGATCACCCGATTCGCCCGGCAAGAACAGTTTAATATCACAATTCGCCAGTCCAACCTGGAAGGGGAGCTGGTGACCTGGATTCAAGAGGCGAAAGGGCGATTTGACGGCATCGTCATCAATCCGGCAGGCTATACGCATACGAGTATTGCCATCCGGGATGCCATCGCCGCTGTGGGCGTGCCAACGGTCGAGGTCCACCTCTCCAACATCCATCAACGTGAAGAATTTCGACACAAATCGTTTGTGGCAGGCGTCGCCCTCGCGCAAATATCCGGTTTCGGTCCGAGCGGGTACTTGTTGGCATTACGCGGTCTCGCCGAGCACCTAGAGGCGACACGCTCCAAGGTAACCAGGACCCGCCGGGCTGCCCTAGGCCATCCAAAGACACGCACTCGTTCCACATCATAAGAATGCAGGGTTCACTTATTGTTTGTGAGGAGAGAGTTGTGATTACCACCGCTGAATTTCGCAACGGAAGCAGATTGCTCGTCGAAGGAGATCCGTTTTATATCGTTGAGTTTCAACACGTCAAACCGGGGAAAGGCGGGGCTTTTGTTCGAACCAAATTGAAAAGTTACATCACCGGCAATGTCCTAGACCGCACGTTTCGGTCGGGAGAGCGTTTCGAGGAACCGGATCTCGAAGAACGCGACATGCAGTTTCTCTATGCGACAGGTGACTCCTATACGTTCATGGACACCGAAACCTATGAACAATTTACCTATGAGAAAAAGCAATTGGGATCAAACGCCGATTTGTTAAAGGAAAACATGGTATCCACGATCCTGGTGTATGAACATCGCCCTATCGCGGTGGAATTACCGATCTTCATCGAACTCAAGGTGGTCGATGCTGAACCGGGCGTCCGGGGAGATACGGCTTCCGGCGGAAATAAGCCGGCCAAAGTGGAAACCGGCGCCACCATCAAAGTCCCTCTTTACCTGGAAATCGGAGAAACGATCAAGATCGACACCCGCACTCGTGAATTCGTGGAGCGCGTCCGGTGAGCACACCACGCCGGAAGAATCCCGTTAAGAAACGGCAGGGGCAACCCATCGTCTTGCCCCAGTCGTTTGCTCCGAAAACACTCGAGGCAGACCAGCCGATCCTTGGGCCGAAACAGGCGAACCAGATTCAAACGTTGGTCGATCTGTTGAAGCGGAACCACCTCACTGAACTGGAAATCGAACGCGGCGGACTCAGAGTCCGGGTGCGTGATGAACCAGCAACTCGAGCGGTTTCGGCGCATGGCAGTGAGTTACCTGAAGTGTCCGCGACCGCGCCGTCCTCAACACCGGCGACACAACAACAGACTGTCACTCCCGACACGAGCGGCCTGTTAACTATCACGTCACCCATCGTGGGTACCTTTTACCGGTCGCCGTCTCCTGATGCAGATCCATATGTGGAGGAGGGCGATTATGTGAAAAAGGGGCAAGTCTTGTGTATTGTCGAAGCCATGAAATTGATGAATGAGATCGAGTCGGAGGTCGACGGACGGATCTCGAAGGTTCTTGCGGAAAGCACGAAGCCGGTTGAATATGGGCAGCCCCTCTTCCTCATCGACCAGAACGCCACGCCTTAGCAGGATGTTGAAAAAAGATAATGAGCCCGGCAAGACACGGCCACCTCATAGGACATGGTGCGCACGAAGACACGGAGGGCTAGGGGTTGTCACGCCGTGCGCTTCGATGGAGTTCACACACGTAATGCGTATCCTCCAGGCAGTTTCACGCGCGAGTGTTCCGATTGAACAGGGCTGGTTGTAGCGTTCCCAGTCTATCAATCCATTCCGGAGTCCACCTGTGTTTAAGAAGATCTTGGTTGCGAACCGTGGGGAAATCGCTCTCCGTGTAATCCGCGCCTGCAAGGAGCTTGGAATCAGAACGGTGGCCATCCACTCCGAAGCAGACACCAACAGTTTGCACGCGCGTGCGGCGGATGAACGCATTTGTGTCGGACCGCCGGAAGCAGCGCTCAGCTACCGGAATATCCCCAACGTCTTGAGTGCCGCAGAAATTACCGGCGCGGATGCCATCCATCCCGGATATGGTTTTCTGTCAGAAAATGCCCATTTCGCCGAAGTCTGCGAATCGATCGGGATCAAATTCATCGGCCCCACATCCGAAAACATCGCGCTGATGGGGGACAAATCCAAGGCGCGGGAAATCGTCGCCAAACGCGGGCTTCCGGTCACCCCTGGCAGCCCGGGCGAGCTCAGGAGCGAAGCGGATGCCTTGGAAGCTGCAAAAACCATCGGCTTTCCCGTCATCATCAAGGCGTCAGCCGGAGGAGGCGGGAGAGGAATGCGCGTGGTGAACAAAGGTGAGGAACTGGCGCGTGCCTTTCAAGCCGCGCAAGTGGAAGCCAAATCGACCTTCGGTCATGATGGTGTCTACCTGGAGCGTTATTTTTTGGAACCCCGCCACATTGAAGTGCAGATCATCGCCGATCACCGCGGGCATGTGGTCCACTTGGGTGAGCGCGACTGCTCCATTCAGCGTCGGCATCAGAAGCTGGTTGAAGAAACGCCCTCGCCCGCCATCGATGACCGTCTGCGACGGGAAATCGGCCGGGCTGCCGTTGAAGCGGTGAAGGCCATCCGGTACCGGAATGTCGGCACCGTTGAATTCCTGCTGGATAAAGACCAAAACTTTTTTTTCATGGAGGTTAATACCAGGATTCAAGTAGAACATCCGATTACGGAGATGGTGACCGGCATCGATCTGATCAAGGAACAGATTCGCATCGCCTCCGGCATGACCTTGTCGTTCAAGCAGCCCGATATCAAACTGACTGGACACAGCTTCGAATGCCGCATCAACGCCGAAGATCCAGAAAAATTCACGCCCTCTCCAGGACACATTTCGAAATATTCTGCTCCCGGAGGATTCGGCGTACGGGTAGATTCTGCCATGGAACCGAACGCCACGGTCGTTCCGTATTACGATTCACTGATCGCCAAACTGATTACCCATGGTCGGGACCGTCAGGAAGCCATGGCCCGCATGCGTCGTGCCCTCGACGAGTTCGTCATCGAAGGAATCAAGACGACCATCCCCCTGCATCGACGCATCTTCAGTGACCCTGATTTTCAGAAGGGTTATGTGTCCACCACGTTTCTCGAGCGGTTCCTCGCCAATCAGTCGTCCTAGCAGCCATGAAGACCCGACTCAGCACGGCGCTTCGCTTCTGACATGCGGCCAGCATTGCAAGGCCTCTATGTGATTCTTGATCCGGCTGTGCATGCGACCGGATCCCTGGTGGATCTCTTAAAGAAGGCCGCCGATCACGGGGCTCGGCTGTTTCAATATCGTGATAAGACCGCCACGATGAAAGACGCCTATCGTCTCGGTCTGGGCCTCAAACAGGCGTCGGCTGATGCGGGCGCCCTGCTCATCGTGAACGACCGTTGCGATCTCGCGCTCGCCATTGATGCCGATGGGGCTCATGTGGGACAGACGGATCTTCCCCTTGAACACGCCCGTCAATTGCTGGGGGACAGAAAAATACTCGGCATTTCGACGCATACACCGGAGCAACTCAGGGCGGCGGCAGCCGGACGCCCCGATTACATTGCCTACGGCCCCATTTTTTCGACCCGCACCAAGTCAGACCATGCCGCCGTCGTGGGAGTCGAAGGGCTTCGCGCCATCCGTCGACTCACGGCTCTTCCCCTATTCGCGATCGGCGGAATTTCTGTCGAGAGTGTGGCGGCGATCAAGGAGGCGGGCGCGGACGGTGTGGCAGTCATTTCGTCCATCTCGCATGCACCCGAGATCGGAAGGGCGGTGGAAGATTTCATCAAACAACTGACATGATCGTATCTCCAAGCGCCATAATGATGGGACTTGCCGATAATTCTGCAATCCCCGTTGGCCAATCATCCCTCACCACGGTTGAAAAGGTGACCGGACCAAGCACCGGAACAGTCGCGAGTTCGCGCAAGAGCGACTGCGTCGTTCGCGCCTGTTCCCACTCAACCGCGGAAGACACTGGCCGAGACTCATTCAACACGAGGGCCAGGATCTGCCTCTGCCTCAGGTGTAACGCCTCAATGGTCAAGCGGGCGTGATTGATTCCGCCCAGACCGGATCTCCCGACGATGATTACGGGCAATTCGAGATGCTGAATGAGGTCTCGCACATCCCACCCCGGAGCCATCGGTACCAAGACGCCTCCCACTCCCTCGACCAAGGTCACGACATGATGCATCGCCATCTCATCAAAACTGCGCACGATGTCTTGAAGGACAATGGACTTGCCCGCCTCTCTGGCCGCCGCAAGGGGAGCGAGGGGTTTGGAAAATTGATAGGGACTGATCCGCTCGAGCGGATCGTCAAGGCCCGCAGCGGATCGGAGTCGAGCCGCATCCGTCCATTCACGTGACCCATCAGACACTCCGGTTTCCACCGGCTTCATAACGCCGACAGACACGCCGCGCTGCGCGAGATGGCGGGCTACCGCTGCCGTCACCACTGTTTTTCCAACGCCGGTGTCAGTTCCAGTGATGAATATTCCCCGAGCCATAGCCTGACTCCTCCACCCGCATTCCTCTTGATGTTCATGGTGCGCAGGAGATTGTGCGTCACGCTTATGAACGAGATCTACAATAGCCGGCTGTCGAGGTTCCAAATCTGCCCTGACACGCCGCTCAGCTCGGCCAGATGACAAATCGTCCTGGCGACATCCTCCAGATTCGAACGATGCCCCAACACATGACCAGTCGGGCAGTGTTCATCAGGGAAGGCACTGCCCGCAAGCGCCGTCGGGTGCCAACCGGGATACACGAGATTGACCCGGATGTTCGATGGTCCCCACTCGCGTGCGGCGGTTCTGACCAGTCCTATTAATCCTGCCTTCGCCGAGGCATAGGCTGCCTGACCCGTTGAGCCCTGTGCGCCAGCATACGACCCGACAACGATGATCGATCCGCCGCCGGACTCGACCATCGCTCTTCCGGCAGCCTGCACGCAATAAAAAGCCCCGGTGAGGTCAGTCGCAATCACGCGCGTCCAATCCTCCACACGTTGCTTGATCACGAGTTCTGCCGCTGCAATGCCGGCGTTACACACGATCGTGTCCAAGCCACCATAATCACGAATAAACTTCTGAACAAGGTTGTGAACTTCGCTTTCCAAGGTGATGTCAGCTCGATACGCCTTCGGCTCTCTCTCCGCTTCCTTTCCGGGAATACGATCACTGATCAGGGACACGGTCTTTGCAGCTCCGTCAGCACTGTTGAGGTAATGCACCCCTACCGTCCACCCGGAAGCGGCAAAGTTCAAACAGATTGCCCGGCCTATGCCTCCGGAACCCCCTGTGACAAGCACTGTCTTCCGTCGTTGCTTCCATCGCTTCACATTCATCGAGGAGGACATCCTCCATAATCACTGGAGCGGTTGTCTGAGTTCCTTTCCAAGAACGGGCGGACGAGAGGTCACCTTGCTGCTCACGGGAGAGTATGGTACCGTCAAGAGTTAAGGAGGCTCGTTGGCACGAATGCGAATCCTAAGAATATGTTTGATGATCCTACTGGTCCCCTCCGTATTCATAGACCCGGTGACAGGTCCTTCCGCTTTCTCGGCGGACGGCGAGGGAATTATTGCACAGTCTCAGGATTATTTTCCTGATGTGACGGGAAACCGATGGCAATACCGAGGACAGATCTCTGAAGGCCCGCTGCAAACGATCGATAACAAGTACTTTTCGAACCTATCCTCGGTGACGGGGACCAAGACCCTTAAGAGCGGGACAACAGTCACCGTGTTTCACGATACCAATCCCGGCAACCATGGGCCGTCGGAGAGCTTCTACCGTCGCGATGCCGTCGGCATCGTGTATTACGGATCCGAACCTGGCACGACGCTCGAACGACAGATCGTCCCTTACCAAATCGTTCGATTTCCCATGAGGATTCCTTCCCATTTCAAACAGTTTGATCGGACGAACATCGATTTCGGCAATGACCTCGATAGCGACGGTACGAATGAGCGCGTCGACGTTCAAGGGCAGGCCGCAATTATCGGCTTGGAGGGCATCGCGGTCCCCGCCGGTTCCTTTAAAGAAGCCGTCAAAGTGGAAGCCCGGATGACCCTGAACATACACCTGTCTACCAACAATCGGACGATCCTCGGGACCGATATCATGACCGCCTGGTTTGTCAAAGGAGTTGGACTCGTGAAGTATCTGGAACGCCAGGAGTTGGGCGCCATGAAAGAAGACCGCGGCCTCGTCACTGAGATTATCGAGGAATTGGAGGAGTTCGATGTGAAGATCGACTCAAGTTCACTCGGCCGGCGCGAATCCTCGCCGGATCGTCTGTTCGCTCACCACCCGCGTTACGAGGAACTGCCATAGATAGTCTGTTCCACCCGCCTTGGCTCCCACACCGGATAGTCGATGACCGCCGAAGGGTTGCCGTCCCACTAGCGCGCCGGTAATCGGCCGATTGATATACAGGTTCCCAACGTCGAATCGTTTCCGCGCCAATTCGATGTTGGCTGGACTTCGTGAATAGATGCCGCCTGTGAGGGCATAGATGGTGTCATTGGCGAGACAAATCGCCTCCTCACATGTTTTCGCTTTCATTACCGACAGGACGGGTCCGAAGATTTCCTCTTGAGCCAACCGGTGACTCGACTCGACGTCGATGAAGACGATCGGCCCCACAAAGTATCCCGGTTGGTTGACCTGTCGTTCAACGAGGATGCGACCTTCCTCCTTGCCGATCCTCACATATTCCCGGACCCGCTTTTCGGCTCGCTCATCGATAAGAGGACCTACCTGGGTTCCCGGATCCTCCGGTGAGCCGATGCGAAGACTCATAACCGCATCGGCAAGACGCCGGACGAATGTATCGTATACGTCCGCATGAACAATCACACGAGAGCAGGCGGAACATTTCTGGCCCGAATAGCCGGTAAAGGACGTGACGACACCTATAACCGCTTCATCCACATCAGCTGTGTCATCTACGATAATAGCGTTCTTGCCTCCCATTTCGGCGATGACCTTCTTGACATATGACTGCCCGGAAGCACGCACGCCAGCCGCGTCAAGAATCGAGAGGCCGACATCTCTTGAGCCGGTAAAGGCAATGGTGGCCACCACCGGGGCAGTGACCAGCGCCTGTCCTATCTCAGGCCCTCCGGGAACAAGCTGTAAGACTCCCCGAGGAAGTCCGGCTTCCACCAGGATCTCGACCAGGAGGTGGCCCATCACCAAAGCCCTTTCAGACGGCTTGAACAAGACGGTATTCCCTGTGACCAGCGCCGCCGATACCATGCCCGCCGGAATCGCCAAGGGAAAATTCCACGGCGCAATCACCGCCGTCACGCCGCGAGGTCCCACCAGACGATGGTTGAGTTCGCCGGGCGCATGACCCAACCGCTGTGGTACCCCAATGCGAAGCATCTCGTCGGCATAGAAGTTCAGAAAGTCGATGGCCTCCGCAACGTCGGCGTCGGCCTCACGCCACGGCTTTCCCTGTTCGAAGATCTCCCACGCCGCAAGTTCGTACCGTCGCCGGCGCATGAGTCCGGAAGCCTGCCTGAGGATGGTCACACGGGACTCCACGGACGTGACGCTCCATTCAAGAAACCGCTTCAAGGACATCTGATTCAAGGAGACCACATCAGACGGGGTGTACGCACGGGCCCGTCCGATAATCTGCTCGGGCGCGTCCGGATTGCGGGTGATCAATTCGGCCCCGGATGCGTGGACCTGTTCTTCAGGCAAAACCAGGCCTAGTTGTTTTCGAACTCCATGGATGGCATCTTGCATCGATTGGCGGGCCACCGACTGGGAAAAATCGGAATGCGGTTCATTCTGAAACTCATCCGGTCCGTCGGGGAATGTCTCCGTCGAACGAGCAACGGAGGAATTCGAGACCTGATGCGAACCCGACGGAGGCATCATCAGCTGCGTGAGAGACTGGGATTCGACATATTCCTTCCGCAGGAACGATTCATTGGATGTGTTCTCCAACAAGCGACGCACCAGGTAGGCCATCCCGGGTAGCAATTCGCCAACCGGGGTATAAATGCGTAGCCGGCGGCCCAGCTTGGCAATGGCGGTTTGGAACGGCTCGGCCATCCCGAAAATCATCTGGTACTCCCAGACTTCCGGATTCACCCCCAGCGCCTCAGCCATTGCTTCGACGACGGCCAGACTACGAAGATTATGGGTACCGAAGGCGGGACGGATGACGTCGCTATGCTGCAAAACCAGACGCACAAGGATTTCGTAGTTCGCGTCCGTTTCGGCCTTGTGCTCGAACAGCGGCACCGGCCACCCTCGTTGACGGTAACGAATGGTATCCGAATCCCAGTAGGCGCCCTTGACCAATCTGATCGTCACGGGAGCCTGACGTTGCCGCGCCCACGCGCACATCGATTCGACATCGGTGTGCGCATCTCTTCTATAGGCCTGCAATGCCAGCCCGGCGTAAGGATAGGAGCGATAGGGTTCCTCTGAGAACACCTTCCTGAAAATGAAGAGGACGAGGTCTTTGGTCTCCGCCTGTTCCATGTCAAAAACAATCGAGGCGGGAAGCGAACACACGACGTCGAGCAAGGAGCGGAGGCGTCCCGCCACCGCTCGATAACTGCCTTCCGGATCCGCGGGATCCAGTTGAGAACAGAGAGCGGATAATTTCAACGAAAGCTGCGCTCGAGGCAAAGCCCCCATGTGATCTCGTTCCAAGAGCGACGTTGATGGCCATGCGGCCGACGCCGCAGACAATTCCTTCGCCGCCGTCGCACACTGTTCTTGATAGAGATCCGCCTCTCGCTCGCCCACTGTGGCCTCGCCCAGCAAGTCGACCGAGTACCCGCGTTTTTCCTTCCACAGGCGCTCAAGGACCGGAACAGCATCGGCAATAGTTGAACCGGCTATAAATGTTTTGGCCATTTGCTGGACCTGATGGCGAATCGTCTTGCCACTCAGCGCGGCTCCCAGACCGGTCGCGGACAGGGCCTTCAGTCCCCACTGCAAGCCAAATATCTGCTCGCCCATTTCACCGAAATACTCACGTGCCATATGAATGACCTGGGCATCCTGCTTTAAAGCCGGCAACACATCGATAAAGCGGAAGAGCTGCGCCTTGAACATAGGATCTTTCATCGCAAGGTTGATGGTCGTTTGCGACCACCAACGCGAATCGAACAGAGCTGGAGAGTGGCCGGCAGACAGCTCGGCCAGTTGCGCGCCAATGGCACGAATGCGAGGTTCAAGCGTGAGAGGATCAACCATGAGAAGGCTCCAGAACCAAGTAGCCCCTGTTACTTTTCAGTATACACCCCGTCTTTTCTCTTGAAAATTTAAAGCCACTTCGGCTAGCATGCGCGCGGTCCGTCGGAGCATCGACCATCATGACCGACCGATATCCACTCAACCTGAAGGGGAACGATGAAGGATCCATCCGTACGCAGTCTGGCTTGGGGAACGATTCTCCTGTTCCTCGCCATGACCATCGTGACATTGCTGGGCGTCCCGCTTTTCGCATATTTTTTTGACTATACTCCGCTCGACTGGACTCTTCTCATCATTCTCTATATTGTCACCGGCCTAGGAATTACGGTCGGCTATCACCGGATGATTTCGCACCGCAGCTTCGAATGCCGGCCCTGGGTGAAAGTCTGCTTGTTGATTGCCGGCGGGTGGGCGCTGCAAAACTCGGCGCTGCTCTGGTGTGCCGATCACATCCGGCACCATGCCCGGACGGACTCGGACGAGGATCCCTACAATGCACAGAAAGGATTCTGGCACAGTCATTGCGGATGGCTGTTCGTGGAAACTCCGCATCGCTCGGACTCCTATGAGAAACGACTCCGGAAGGATCCAATCATCATGTGGCAACACCGGCACTATCCGACGATCGTTGCCTCCGGATTGCTGGTACCCTTTGTCGCCGGGTACATCCACAATGGCCTCATAAGCGGGGTGGGATGCTTTCTGCTCGCGGGCATGCTGCGTACAGTATTGGTCCTGAACTCCACGTTCACCATCAACTCCCTATGTCATATGTGGGGCAGCCAACCTCACGGCAGACAGGACAGCAGCCGGGACAGCTGGCTGATCTCCTTTGTCAGTTTCGGCGAGGGCTACCACAATTACCACCACACGTTTTCCTTTGATTACCGCAACGGGCCGTTCTGGTACAATTTTGACCCATCCAAATGGCTGATCTATCTCCTCTCTCTCATGGGCCTCGCGTACAACTTACAACGCCAGAAGGCGTGATCACGAGTTCCGACCCTCCCTCCTTTTTCCGTGAGGCCTACGATGACCGGCCCTCTATCGGGCCATTCCCTTTGGCACCGTCGATAGCATATGATGAGTGAAGCGTCGATCGCCGGCGAGAGATCGATGGAGGAGGGAGATCATGGCAGATATGCAGGCAGGCGCATCCCAACAACAAGATTCGCAGGGAAAAACAGATCTGATCCCGGGCGTGAAGCACGTCATTGCGGTCAGCAGCGGTAAAGGTGGGGTGGGAAAATCCACCGTCTCCGTTAATTTGGCCGTCGCGTTGGGACTTCGAGGGGCGAAGGTGGGCCTGCTGGATGCCGACATCTATGGCCCCAATATTCCCATGATGATGGGCGTTGGAAAAGCCCCTGAACAGCAAGACGGCAAGATCACTCCGGCCGAAAGCCATGGCGTAAAACTGATCTCAATGGGATTCTTTGTCCCGGAGGACCAAGCTGTTGTCTGGCGGGGACCGATGGTGCACACCGCCATTCAGCAACTCTTTCGTGACGTGCTGTGGGGCGATCTCGACTTCCTCCTGATTGATCTCCCTCCGGGTACCGGCGACGCGCAGCTCACACTCTCGCAACTCGTGCCTCTTGCCGGCGCTATCACCGTAACCACTCCACAAGAGATCGCCCTGCATGATGTCCGAAAGGGCATGATGATGTTTCAGAAGGTCAACGTCCCGTTATTGGGCATCGTGGAAAACATGAGTCATTTCATCTGCGGGCATTGCGGGGAGCGAACGGATATTTTTTCACATGGGGGAGGAGAACGGGCGGCTGAGAAGCTCGGGATTCCGTTTCTCGGACGAGTTCCCATCGATCCGGCCATCCGCGAGGGCGGGGATCTGGGCCGACCTCTGGTCATCGCCAATCCTGACTCGCCGCAAGCAAAGGCCTTTCATGAAATTGCCGCCAAGATTGCCGCGCGCTTCGACACTGAGAACCAGGATGACCCTGGTCGGATCGAAAGTCTGCTCAAGAAAATCAGACCCGCATCGGGTAAGTAGGAAATACCGGGACTGACATGGACCGGTTCGGATAATGGAGGAGAGCATGTCTGAATTTGTACGAGTCGCAGGAACAGCAGATGTGAAGCCGGGGGGCGGAATGGTTGCAGAAATCAATGGCAAAACGCTGGCGGTGTTCAATGTCGATGGTGCGTATCACGTCATCGATAACACCTGCGTGCACCGTGGTGGCCCGCTGGGTGAAGGCGATGTAGAAGGGGATGTCGTGTCTTGCCCATGGCACGGTTGGCAATACAACATCAAAACCGGGGCATGCGTCAATAATCCCGCCGCCAAGGTGGCGACCTACGAAGTGAAGGTCGAAGGCAATGACATCCGCGCCAAGCTGTGATCCACTTTCCGCGCAGTCCTTGCTATCCCGCTGGACGTTCCTCGTCTGCAACCCGCCATCCACCTCCCGCCATCTCCTTTCTTGAGTCGTGTATCGGGCTCCTGCATAATGAGGGATGGAGCGCACCGACCTGCTTCACCTGTATCGACAAATGCTGCTAATCCGCCGGTTCGAAGAAAAATCAGCGGAGATGTATGCACTCGCCAAGATCGCCGGCTTTCTCCACCTGTACATCGGAGAGGAAGCAGTGGCTGTCGGAGCCATCGCGGCACTCCGTCCGGACGATTATGTCATCAGTGCGTATCGGGATCACGGCTATTGTCTGGCCCGTGGTTCCGACCCGGGGCGAATCATGGCCGAACTGTTCGGGAAGGCCACCGGACTGTGCAAGGGCAAGGGCGGCTCCATGCATTTGATTGATTGCGAGAAGCGCTTCATGGGAGGCTATGCCATCGTCGGAGGACATATCCCTCTGGCGACCGGACTAGCATTCGCGACCAAGTATGAACAGGGAGACGGGGTTACGGTCTGTTTCTTCGGAGAAGGAGCGTTTCCCAGCGGTCAAGCCCATGAAGCGTTCAATCTGGCCGCCCTCTGGAAACTGCCTCTGATATTCATGTGTGAGAACAACCGGTATGGAATGGGCACACCGGTCCATCGCGCCGTCGCCTTGTATTCCGATATAGCCGAGACTGCCCGATCCTACGGTTTGCCGGCAGAACGAGTCGATGGCATGGATGTCCTGGCAGTGAGAAGCTTGATGGAGCAAACGGTGAAGCGTGTCCGTGCGGGACAGGGGCCTGCCTTCGTCGAAGCGCTGACCTATCGTTTCATGGGGCATTCAATGGCAGATCCTTCACACGGCCATTACCGCACCAGGGAGGAAGTCGAGGAACACCGCCAACGCGATCCGCTAGTCTTGCTTCAACGCACGATATGCGATCACGACCTCGGCAGTGATGCGGATTTCAAACAACTCGAGCATGAAGTACATGAGCAAGTCGCTGCAGCCGTGACGTTTGCCGAAACAAGCCCGTTCCCGGAGCCCTCCGCATTGTATGAGGACGTCCTCGTCACCGAATAGGTACGTGTGGCATGTTGCTGTCGTATCGAGAGGCGCTCAATCAAGCCATGCGCGAGGAAATGCGCCGTGATGCGCGGATTTTTCTTATCGGAGAAGAAGTCGGGTACTACCAGGGGGCCTTCAAGGTCAGCAAGGGGTTCGTCGAGGAATTCGGTCCCCAGAGGGTATTGGATACGCCGATCACCGAAGCCGGCTTCACCGGTCTGGCCATCGGGGCTGCAATGGCGGGGTTGCGTCCTATCGTCGAACTCATGACCTTGAACTTCGGCATCCTCGCGATGGATCAGATCGTCAATAATGCGGCCAAAATACGTTATATGTCGGGCGGCCAGATCTCGGTGCCCATGGTTATTCGAGGACCTGGCAGTGCCGCTCATCAATTGGGAGCACAGCATTCCCAAAGTCTTGAGGCGTGGTTCTGTCATGTTCCCGGTATCAAGGTTGTCGCGCCGTCGACGCCTCATGATGCCAAAGGTCTTCTAAAGAGCGCCATCCGCGATCAGAATCCCGTGCTGTTCATCGAAGCGCAACTGCTCTACGGGACCAAAGGCGAAGTCCGGGACGGCGAGTACACGATTCCCATCGGAGAGGCGGAGGTGAAACGTTCCGGGTCCGATGTCACGGTAGTCGCCTATTCAAAGATGCTGCTCCTGGCGATGGACGCGGCGGAGGAATTGAGCCGCGAAGGGATCGATGTGGAAATCATCGACCCTCGCACGTTGTGGCCGCTGGATGTCGACACCATCGTGGCATCTGTCAGGAAAACCGGGCGCGTGGTGATTGTCGAGGAAGGCTGGCGTTTTTGCGGGTTGGGCGCTCAGATCGCAGACAGTGTCTACAGTGTCGCGTTCGACTATTTGGACGGCCCGATCATCAGGGTGACGGGAGAGGATGTGCCCATGCCCTACAGCCGCAAGTTGGAGGACGCCGCGATTCCGGATCGACCCAGGGTGATAGAGGCAGTCAAACAGGTCCTCGGGCGAGGATAACGTAAAGGAGCTGAACGATGGTCAACGAGACGAGACCTAATCACATTGAGACCACGGAAGCATTGGTGCGGTTGTACGTGTTCCTGACACAATATATCGATCGTTGTCAGGATGAGGCGGCCAGGAAGTCGTATCCCGAGGAAGAGCTGCAGGCCCACCTTGCCGAAACCCGCAAGACAGTGCTGGGGATTACCCAAGTCAATCCGGTTGTCCAGGCAAAGGTCGAAAAGGAGTGTGAACGGGTCCTGACCTTGGGCGCGCGATGTCTCAAAGGGGGAACGGAAAAGGTGTCGGCCCTCGATGTGTTGGATGCAGAGCGAGCATTGTTGAAAAGCAAGACCATCGCGCTCAGCGACCTCCTAGCGGTGTTTCGAGCGCAATAATGTCTGGTGAGACCCCCGAGACGCACCAACTCGCGGGGTTTGATGCCCGTGAACGAGGTTTCAGTCGTCCAGTCGAGTGTGAGGGGCAGTCCGGCGGATTCAGGGCGACTCTGAGATATGAAAGCGAACGGGTGACGGCCGACCATCCGGTCTCGACCGAGACAGCATTACAGGAACTGGTGCATACATTGCACCATCTGGGATACCGGCAACTGCGCAGCCAGCTCAGCTTCAAGAACGGAGTCTATCTGGGGTCCCAGGAACCATGGATTGAGTATGCGGATCCCGTCCCGGACCAGAAACCGGCGCATGGCCTCTGGCAAAAACTGATACACTGGTTTCACCGGGCTGCGACCATCCGATAGGAGGAGAGTGCCGTTCCTGCCTTTACCATACAGATAGGATTGGCCGTGCCGACGACGCAAGGAGATTCCGACCCATTCACGTTCAATGAGGATCTATGGCTAGCCGAGTCGTCATGCCAAAATTGACCGATACCATGGAAGAGGGCGTCGTCGTCGAATGGAAGAAGAAAGAGGGCGACGCTGTCCAAGCAGGGGATGTCATCGCCGAAATTGAGACGGACAAAGCCGTCATGGACCTGGAAGCCTTTGCCTCCGGCATTCTGCGAAAAGTTTTGGTAAGGGAAGGGGAGACAGTCAAGGCCGGTGCGCTGATCGGAGTGATCGGCGAGGCGGATGAAGACATTACCGCTGCTGCATCCGACTCCATCACGGCCTCTCCCCCCCCAACGACGACCGCTCCAAAGACGACCGCACAGGCCGATCGTCCCGCCGGAGGTCCGTATCGACAAGAAGAACCCCGGACGATAGCGTCGCCCCGCGCAAGAGCATTGGCCAGGGAACGCGGCATCGATCTTTCGACCGTTCAAGGTACTGGGCCGGAGGGACGCATCGTCGAGGACGATGTGGTACAGGCTTCCGGCGCCGACCAGGCGACCATGCCGGCTGGAACCGATCAGCCGCTCAGCCAAATGCGCAAGGCCATCGCACGTGCCACCTCGCGGAGCAAGGCGCCGGTCCCACACTTTTATCTCACCGCGGACATCGCCATGGAAAAGGCGGAACAGTTCCGCAACCAATTCAAACAGGACCGTCGTGTACACCCGAGCATTACCGATCTGATCATCAAGGGCTCGGCGCTCGCGCTTGCACATCACCCGCGGATCAATGTCTCCTACACCGGCACTGCAATCAGGCAGTATGCCACGATCGACATCGGCATCGCTGTCGGCTTGGAAGACGGATTGATTTCACCGGTCCTGAAGAACTGCGGCGCCAAATCATTGGAACAGATCTCGACCGAGTCGCGGGAGTTGATCGAACGGGCAAGGAGCAAACGGCTGCAGCCGCCGGACTATGCCGGCGCCACCTTTTCCATTTCCAATTTGGGCATGTACGATGTGACCAATTTTATCGCCGTCCTCATGCCTCCGCAGGCCGCATGTCTCGCCGTATCCGCCGTGCGTGATGTGGCACTGGTGGAAAATGGAATCGTCAGGGCAGGCAGACGGATGAGCGTCACCCTGTCATGCGACCACCGTGCGCTCGACGGGATGCAAGCCGCCCAGTTTTTAAAGGAATTCAAGCGCATCCTCGAACATCCTCAGGAATTGGCCAAGGCGGGAACGGCAAGATGACGTTTGTCCCCCTCAAGGATTTGCAACACTCCGGTGGAGACCGAGATTCCGCTACCGGTCGGCAGACGCACGCAAGGGAACGACTGCCTTCCTGGTTCAAAGTTCGTTTGCATCGTGGCCCCGACTATCAGGAGATCCGGAGCATCATGGACCGGCTCCAATTGCACACGATCTGCGAAGAGGCCCGTTGCCCCAACATGTGGGAATGTTGGAACGCCCGCACCGCGACGTTTCTTATCCTGGGCGATATTTGCACCAGACGATGCCACTACTGTTCAGTCACGACGGGTCGTCCATTGGAAGTAGACCACGAGGAACCCCTTCGAGTCGCTCAGGCAGTTCAGGCATTACGCTTGAGACATGTTGTGATTACGTCGGTGAATCGCGACGAACTGGAAGATGGAGGAGCCTCCATCTTTGCCGAAACTATCCGGCAAATTAGGCAGTGGATCCCAACCTGTACGGTGGAGGTCTTAATCCCCGATTTCGAGGGAAATGAAGCGGCACTCGAGACAGTCTGCGGGCAACGACCGGATATCCTGAACCACAATATCGAAACGGTGCGGCGGCTCTTTCCGTCGATTCGGCCGCAAGGCAAATATCAGCGATCGATCGAATTGCTCGGACACGCCAAACAGGTGGGGATGAACACGAAGTCGGGCCTCATCGTCGGGATGGGTGAAACGCTCGATGAAGTCCGGGACGTCATGCAGGATCTCCGGTCCGTCGGCTGCGACATTCTGACCATCGGACAATATTTGCAACCGACGAAGGCCCATCTACCGATCTCGAGATATTATCACCCCGACGAATTCAGCCAACTCAAGGCGGAAGGCCTGACCATGGGATTCGACCATGTCGAATCGGGCCCACTGGTTCGCAGTTCCTACCATGCCGAGCAGCAAGCCGGTCATCGCTGACCGGCCGGGCCTCAAGCGGTCTCTGCCACGTCCTGGCCTTCCGGGTCCTACCCCGTTTCCACGGACGGTTCAGTTAAGAGTTTGTCTGCCTGTTGTCGGAATATGCGCCGTCGCTGCCGGGGATTATGCCAGCGTTCGATGTAGTCAAAGATATCGGTCCTGGCCTCGGCTCGAGTCCGGTAGTGATCGCGCGACTTCAGTCGTAATAAAATTCATGCGCGGCCATCCGTCGGTTACTAACCCCAACGTACCGTTCTGCAGCCGACGCTCGAATACTCCATTGCGAGCAAGGCGTATTTGCGCACAGGCCTAGAAATCACCGACATATATGGACGTTGCGCCATAAAGATGATTGAACATGACTATTCAGATGTAGGAGAAAGTGACAGATGTTTCGCATACTAGACTGCCGTTATTTCATCAAAGTAATCGGAATCAATCCGCTTCACATGAAAGGTTCTCGTCGTTGTTACGCCCAGCTCAAAGTCGATCATAAGCTCGGCTAGACGGCGACCACCTATGAGGACCACCTTGGGGTCGATATGCTCAACATAAGCGATGGCTTCGGCAGAAAATGATCCGGTCGTAATGAAGACACCCTTCTTGGCTCGTTTTCCGTGTAACGCACCAACGAACTTTTGAATCTCTGGACGTCCAACCGTTCCGTCCCATTTCTTCGCTTG
This sequence comes from Nitrospiraceae bacterium, assembly GCA_040510255.1. Taxonomy (GTDB): domain Bacteria; phylum Nitrospirota; class Nitrospiria; order Nitrospirales; family Nitrospiraceae; genus DASSBQ01. The sequence goes on from JBEVJJ010000206.1 coordinate 26,910, forward strand.
CAGGTAGACGATATCAAGGCCGAGACGATCCTCACTGATAATCCCATCAATCCCTTCGTCAATTGCGGTGAACCTGCTTTAAGCCTTGCAAGAACTTCCGAGGCAAGAGCCGCACTCATTTTCAGATGCGCCGTCTCAAGCGCTTCTTCTGGGGTCTCAGGTTCTGGCTGACTAATGGACGATCCACTCGCTGGATCTGCATCTGAGCGCGGGGTTCGAAATTCAACGAATTCCGGATACTGCTCAAGAAACTTAATGTCTATGCGTGTCGGAGGGGACGCTAGTACCTTGATGCCCCGTTCCGTAATTTGAAAAAAGCCTCGTCGTGGTGAAGTGGTCAGACCAGCTTGCTGAAGGTAACTCTTGGCCCAAGCGACACGATTCGCAAATCTTGGTTGTCTCCCACTAGGCAAGAGTTCATCTTGATCCGTCTTGCTCAGCTTAAAGTCAGCGGCGAGCCGCTCACGTGCATCGGCCAGAGAATGCTACTTGCCGTCGGATGCTATCCGAAGCAGCGGCAACATCAAAGATTGAAAATCAGGTACAGACACAGTTCAACATTCTCGGCTGTTCAGCATGGACTAACCCGTCGGCGTGACAATGGTCTTGCGGGCCGCAGTATAAGCCGCTGTAGTCCTTTGCGCAATTGGATGGATGCGGAGAAGTTCGCCGGCTGGAAGGGATAGGCATGAAGCCGCTGCTCTTCAACTATCCCAGTCTTGTCACCAAGGAGCGCTGTGGCGGTGAGAGAGCATCATTGCGGGTGCGCCGTGCTGATGTGCGAAAGCGGATGAACGTGCGAGATCCGGCCGGCCGATGCTTGCAAAGCACGAGCATCGGCGGATCGGACACCCCTGCATTCCGATGTGGGGGATGGGGGAACCGCAGCCGTTCGGCCGTCAGCTACAGCAGGCAGGCGCAGACGCAAGCAAGCGATATTACTGCCACAGCGCCCATTCGCCGGCTCCATAAGAATTCAGGAGATCCAGCACTGTTCGAGTCCACCGCGGTCGAGTCTACAGACTGCGAGCGAACCAGCCTCACCCCCATCAATTCCCGCGCGAGGTAATCTTAAGTAGGCTCTCAATTTTTCCGTCACATTGCGATATAGAATTGACTCTCATCTTCACCCGTGCCTATAGTCACGTATTCCTTTCATTCACATGCGTGATGCATCCCGATGACTATTCTTCGGAAGCCCTCCTTTTTTCTCCAACGTCGCGTTGGCGGCTTTGTAGTCGGCATAGCCGTAACCCTGTTCACGTTGTTGTACTCTCACTATGCGGAGGCGGCCGTGTATCAATGCCAGGGGAATGGTGGAGTCAAGGTGCTGACGGACAGACCCGAGGGATTAAGAGGCTGCGTCCAGGTTCAAACGCTCGCTCCATCTCCTTCTCATTCCACCTCCCCCACGCCTAAGATTCGGACTCCATCGTCCGACCAGGATCAGCATCCACCTGTCATCCTTTCAGATCCGATTGCACCGCTTCCTCCGATCGAGGCATTCAGAGAGTCGGATGCACCGAAGTCTGACACGGAGAAGCCTCCCATTCCGAGGGCATCGGACGCACAACGTTGTTCACCGAGCCTCAACCCTCTCAACCCACTCAGCGGAGGCAACTGTCCGCCGCCTGCCGTCGAACCTCCGGTTGATTCCAAGAATCCTTGACATGACCCCGCATTCATTGACAGGCTTTGACCCCCTTCATATAATGCGATTCACTTCCTTTTAGGCTTACCTGACAAGTACGTATGGCCATCTTTTCCTCGATCACCCTTGCCCGCACGCTGAAGGGAATTCGCGCCAGCTTGACGCACGCCTTCGCCATTCCGTCCGATCGGGCAGCTCTTGCCCCGGAAGACCTGATCCTGCTCGAACGAGCAGCAGACACGATCGTTACGCGTGGCATGGCGGCGCCGACGGTCATGTTTCTCGAATCCATGGCTCCAATGAACTTTCTGGGAAGCCAGGCGCTGCACTTCATGCATCCAATCATCGAACTGGCGTTCAGTGCCAACGAGGTCGAGCAAGTGGCCGGCTTGCTCGAGCGGCGCGAAACGATATCCCGCCTCGTCACCCTCATCGAAACGAAGTCCACCAGCGGGGATTCTGTTCGATGACGATGGGCGACGCTCCCGCATTCTCCAAGAGTGATCGTCCACTGAATGTGATCGTCGCCACGGACTGCGGCAGCACGACCACGAAAGCCATCCTGATCGAAAAAGTCGGCGACAACTATCGTCAAACATTTCGGGGCGAATCTCCGACTACGGTCGAGGCGCCGTTCGAAGATGTCACTCGCGGTGTTCTGAACGCGATAACCGAAATCGAGGAACTCTCCGGCCGCAGAATTCTCGACGGGGAGACCATCATCACTCCGAACCGGGCGCCGCAGGGAGAGCCGAAGGTTGGCGTCGATATCTACATTTCCACCAGCAGTGCCGGCGGCGGGTTACAGATGATGGTGACGGGGGTCGTGCAGAATATGACCGGGGAAAGCGCGCAACGGGCCGCTCTGGGAGCCGGAGCCATCGTCATCGATGCCCTGTCGTCCAATGACGGGCGCCTCCCCCATGAAAAGATCGAGCGGATCCGGGCGATGCGACCAGACATGATCCTGATGTCCGGCGGAACAGACGGGGGAGCGGTGACGCACGTGGTGGAGATGGCCGACTATATTGCCGCCGCTGAGCCGCGACCGCGATTTGGAAGTACGTACAAGCTTCCGTTGGTGTATGCAGGAAATAAAGAGGCTCAACGCCAGATCACCGCCATCCTTGGAGACAAGACTGCGCTCGAATTGACCGAGAACATCCGGCCTGTGCTGGAGCGAGAACATCTCGCACCGGCCCGCAACAAGATTCACGATCTTTTTCTCGAGCATGTGATGGCCCAAGCCCCCGGCTACAAGAAACTCATCGAGATGGTCGGAGCTCCCATCATGCCGACGCCGGCCGCGGTCGGTCTAATCATGGAAACCATTGCCAAGCGCGAGCACATCAACCTCATCGGCGTTGATATCGGCGGCGCGACGACCGATGTCTTTTCCGTGTTCGACGGCCGGTTCAATCGCACGGTCAGCGCCAATCTTGGGATGTCCTACAGCATCTCCAACGTCCTCGCCGAGGCCGGACTGCCCAACATCATGCGATGGGTACCCTTCACGATCGACGAGCAAACCTTGCGTAATCGGATCAAGAACAAGATGGTTCGACCCACGACGATTCCACAAACGCTGGATGAACTTCAAATTGAGCATGCGATCGCGCGCGAAGCGTTGCGCCTGGCCTTGACTCATCACAAGACACTCGCGACGGAACTGAAAGGAGTGCAGCAGGAACGGACGATCTCTGATGTGTTCGAACAACAGGCGTCCGGACAAACGTTGATCGACATGTTCAGATTGGATCTGATCGTCGGCAGCGGCGGTATTCTGTCCCATGCTCCACGACGAGTGCAATCGATGATGATGATGGTCGATGCGTATGAACCCCTGGGATTGACGCGCTTGTCGGTGGACAGCATTTTTATGATGCCGCATCTCGGCGTCCTGTCGACCATCAATGAAAAGGCGGCCACGGACGTGTTCATTCGCGATTGCATGATCTATCTGGGAACCTGCGTGGCGCCAGTCGGACAGGGTCGGAACGGAGACCGGTGCGCCGATTACGATATTTCCTTCCCTGACGGCCGCGTTGAGAAGGGGACGCTCAAATTCGGCGACCTCGCCTTGCTTCCGCTTGCTCCGGATCAGCGGGCCAAGGTGACCTTGCATCCGGACAAGCACGTGAATGTCGGGATGGGACCCGGCAACCCGATCACGAAGGAGGCACTGGGGGGAGTGGTTGGATTGCTCCTCGATGGACGCGGACGACCGTTGCAATTGCCGAGCGAGCCAGCCGCCCGGGCGAACGCCCTCATGCGGTGGTACCAGTCCGTCGGACTGTATCCGGCGGCCAGTGCTGAGGTGTAGTTCTGAGTTTTGAGTGCTAAGTGCTGAGGTACGGAAGAAAAGTAAAGCATGTGATCCTGAACCGCCGCCCTCCTGATCACAACTCAGCACTCAGGACCCAGCACTCAGCACTTTCTTGTTAAGAAGCCATGGCGCATTCGTATACTCCAGGCCTAACCGTCACCGAGCGCACCACCGTGCAGCGCAAGCGATTACTTCCCTTGCCCGGCACGGTCCTCGCCAACAGAGGCGATGTGGTTCACGCCGACACCCCGGTCGCACGGGCCGCGCTTCCCGGAAAAGTATTGGCGTTCAACCTTGCCAACCAACTGGGCATCGCTCCAGGTGAGATCTCCGAGTACATGGTGAAGCGCGAAGGCGACCCGGTCGGGAAGGATGAAGTCATTGCGGAGAACCAACCCCTCATCAAGTGGTTCAAGACGGAAGTGCGCTCGCCGACTACGGGCACGATCGAATCGGTTTCTCCGATCACCGGACAGGTCTTGTTCCGGGAGCCGGCCAAGTCGATCGACGTCCTGGCGTATATCGACGGGACCATCGCCGAGGTGTACCCGCAGCAGGGCGTCACCGTCGAAACAACGTGCAGTCTGGTGCAAGGCATTTTTGGGATTGGCGGCGAAACCTCCGGCGAGATCATGATGGCGGCAGCGTCTCCGGACCAGGCGCTTGTTCCGGATCAATTAACCGCTGCAATGAAGGGAAGGGTCGTGGTCGGAGGGGCATTTCTTTCCGCCGACACGATGGCTCGCGCACGAGAAGTAGGGGTGGCGGCGTTAGTGGTGGGAGGGATTCACGATAAAGACTTGCGTACCCTGCTCGGGTACGATCTCGGAGTGGCCATCACTGGAACCGAACAAGTGGGCTTCACACTCATTCTGACCGAAGGATTCGGGACCATTCCCATGGCTCCCAAGACATTCAAGCTCCTGTCCGCCCATACGGGACACAAGGCGTCGATTTCCGGAGCGACACAGATCCGGGCGGGCGTCATTCGCCCCGAGATCATCATCCCGCAACCCACATCGAGCGCCGCCATGGCCACAGCACCGCAACGGGAGGGAATTAGGATCGGCGATCCGGTCAGGATTATCAGAGATCCCTTTTTCGGCCGCATCGGTGAGGTGTCACGATTGCCGTCGGAGCTGACACGCATTCCCACGGAAAGCGAAGTGCGCGTCCTCGAAGTCCGATTTGGCGATGGAAGGACTGCTGTCATTCCACGTGCAAACATCGAAGTGATCGAAGGAGCCTGATGCGTGTGCAGCCACTATGTGCCTTCCTCTCAGGTGTCAGATCCCGCCTTTCATTCCTGCTCTTTCTCGCCTTATGTTTGAGCGGCGTATGCCCGCAGACCCTTTCGGCCGAGACAGCCCTTTCGCCGCCTGTGTCCATACTCGTGTTCGACACACCCAGCGATGGGGGAGAAAGTCTGACCGTCGTCTGGCCTCCTGCGGCGTCCGACGGACCGGGGGTGAAGTATCAAATCTTGCTGGGCGAGGGGCCGGTTGCTTCCGATCCCGGCGCGTTGAAGGCGGTAGCGGAATTTCCATCCAACTCCCACTACGTCCGTGATGCCAAGTCAGCCTGGTGGATCAAGCCGGGCAGGAAAGACGATCATCTGTTCGTCATCAAGAACGGGAAGGGCATCGGGCTCAAGAACGGACATCCGTATGTCGTCATGGTGGCCGCCGTCTCGGAAACCGGCCGTGTGATGTCAGAGCCGGCCCACGCCAGCCCGGAACCGAACTGGCTGAATCTCAACCAGCTCAACAATCTCACCCTTGCGTTCCTGTTCGGAGCCGTGGTGTTCTACGCGATCAACCAGGCCAAACGAAAAGACCTCTTTCTGCGCCGGATACCCGGTCTCGATGCTGTCGATGAGGCGATCGGCCGTGCGACCGAACTCGGCAAGCCGGTGCTCTATATGACCGGCGCGCACGATATGAGCGACCCGTCGACCATTGCTGCAGCCGTCATTCTGGGCCGCGTGGCCAAACGAGCCGCGTCGTATGAAACGGAGTTGCTCGTACCCCATCGCGAACCGATCACCATGGCGGTATGCCAGGAGATTACGAAACAGGCCTATCTCGAAGCAGGAAAACCAGATCTCTTTAAAGAAGATGCCAACTTTTTCATCACCAGCGACCAATTCAGCTACACGGCGGCAGTCGACGGCATCATGCTGCGGCGAAAACCTGCGGCCAATTTTTTCATGGGGTCGTACTTTGCCGAATCCTTGCTGCTCACGGAGACCGGCGCCAGTACGGGCGCCATTCAAATCGCAGGCACCGATTCCGATCATCAACTCCCGTTTTTTGTGACGACCTGCGATTACACCTTGATCGGCGAAGAACTGTACGCGGCCAGCGCCTATCTGTCGAGAGAACCGATTCAGATCGGCACGCTTCGCGGTCAGGACTTGGGAAAGGCATTCATTCTCGTGGTAATCGGAGTGGGGACCATACTCGCGACGATCGGGGTGGTCACGGGCGCAGAATGGCCGCGTCTGATACTCGATCTCTTTAAGGACTTTAAATGATCTTTCTCCGCCGCCAGCTCCCGCTCTTAATCACCATGGTAACCGGACTCGTGTTCGCGGCTCAGTATTATGTTCCGCATCCGGCGTCAGAACAGCTCCTCACCTCCGTCACCAAATGGCTGCAGATTATCGGCGGCTTTGCCCTGGTCCTAGGTATTACGAGCCTGTTCCAACTCCATGCCGCCAAGATCAGGCGGAAGGAACCGGGGTGGGGATATAGCCTCGTGCTGTACGCTGGAATCGTCGTCACCGTTCTCGTGGGGCTGTGGAATGGCGGTAAGGAAACCATCGATGGCGCCATGACGGCATTCGGCTGGATCTATTCGTACACCCTGGTCCCATTGCAAGGGACCATGTTTGCCATTCTGGCATTCTTCATCGCATCCGCCGCGTACCGCTCCTTCCGCGCCAGAAGTCGCGAAGCAGCCGTGCTGCTGGCCGCCGCCGTCATTGTCATGATGGGGCGCGTACCGTTGGGGGAATATATCCTGCCTATCACCGGAGATCTGTCGGGCTGGATTCTGAACGTCCTCAATGCGGCCGTTCGCCGCGCGATTCTGATCGGAGTCAGCCTCGGCGCCATCGCGTTGTCCTTCAAGATCATCTTCGGCGTCGAGCGCTCCTACTTGGGTGGAGGCCGGGAATAAGGTGCATCGTCTTTCGTATCTCGTGGAGGTCCACGACGCGAAGAATAATGAGGCGCACGGTGCGATGAATAAAGAGCACCACGTCTGTGCGCGCCGGCGAGTCGGTGAGCCGGCAGTGTCTTGTGAGCGCCCAGTGTCTTCCGTTTGCGGACGCCGCCGAGTCGGTGAGGCGGCGGTTCCTGCATTGTTCCGTTGTGTATGACGAACTACGTTTCACGATTCACGAGGAACGATATATGACCTTCGCCGAGCGCCTGTTGCAGATCGACCGGCGGATCATCTTCATGGTGATCGGCGTGTGCACGCTTCTCCCATTGCTGTTCCCCGTCGGTCTGCCCATCAAAATTTCTCAGGAGGTACGGGGTGTCTACGACCATATTGAAGGGCTGCCGGAAGGATCGGTCTTTCTGCTCTCGCTGGATTTCGACCCGGCTTCCAAGCCAGAGCTGCACCCCCAGGCCATCGCCATCCTTCGCCATGCCTTCCGCAAGAATCTGCGGGTCATCGCCATGACACTCTGGGTGACGGGGACGGGGCTCGCCGATCAAATTATCACGCAGATCGCGAAGGAAGCCGGAAAAACCAACCAAAAAGATTACGTCTTCCTTGGATGGAGCCCAGGTGGATCGGCCGTCATCGTGAACATGGGGCAGGATCTCTATACCGCGTTTCCGGCCGATTATGGCGGCAGACCCACCAAGGGCCTCCCGGTTCTGGCTGGCGTCAATAACTTACGGGACGTCAATTACGCGGTGAGCCTGGCGGCAGGCAACCCGGGGGTCGAAGCCTGGTATGTCTTCGGTAAAGACAAGTACAAGTTTGAATTGGGCGGCGGCTGCACGGGGGTGATTGCGCCCGGTCTCTACCCGCTGCTCCGCAGCGGTCAGATCAACGGATTGATCGGGGGTCTACGCGGAGCGGCTGAATATGAAGGGCTGGTAGGGAAGAAAGGGCGGGCCATCGCCGGGATGGATGCCCAATCCGCCACGCATCTCGCGATTATCGTCTTAGTGATCATCTGCAATATTTTCTATCTGAGGCTGCGTCGATCCGGCGTGCCGAAGAGTCGATAAAGGCAACCGCCATGTCCTTCGGAGTTGTTCTCGGCGCCTGGGTGGCAACCGGCCTGACCCTGTTCATTTTCTCGTTCTTGTACAAAGACAATCCGCTCTTTAAGATCGCCGAGCATCTCTACGTGGGCGTTTCCCTCGGCTACACGATTGTAAAAACCTATGATAGCGTCGTCATGACTCTGATCATTCGCCCGATTCTTGATAAGGGCGAATGGTCGCTGCTGATCCCTGTCGCGATCGGTGCGTTGATGCTCGCTCGGTACGTGCCGAAAGCGGCCTGGCTATCGCGATATGCATTTGCCTTTATCGTCGGTGTCGGGGCGGGCCTTGCCATTCCCCGGACGATTTCCTCATTTATCCTCAAACAGATCGAGGATACGGTTCGTCCCCTCATGACCATGGCGAGCGACGGAGTCACGTTCTCGGTTGACCTATTGAGCCCTGCCAGTAATCTGAACGCGATTATCATCTTGTTCGGAGTGGTGTCGGTCCTCTTTTATTTCTTCTTCTCGGTGGAGCACACAGGACCGGGAAAACTGTTTGCACGCGCCGGCATCATGTTTCTGATGATCTCATTCGGGGCAGGATTCGGCTACACGGTCATGGCCAGAATGTCCCTCCTCATCGGACGATTGACGGACCTGATTGAGTTTTCCGAACCTTCCTACGGCAGTCCAACGTTATGGCTGCTTGCCTTGGTCATCGCGACACTGGTCGTCCTGGAACGTCGAAGCCATAGGGAATCGCAGAAAGAGCCGTAGTCTCGTCTCGCCCCTCGTAT
>JBEVJJ010000207.1:0-3522 GCA_040510255.1 Nitrospiraceae bacterium
TCCGTTGCCGAAGTGCTCTGGAAGAGGGTACGGTTCACGTCTGAGTAAGATCCGCCACCTATTTCTGCCGCAACATGGTGCTCGTCCCCTACATCCACGTGCTGTCGGCCGCGTTCTTGATGGGATTCGCGGCGGCCGCGCCGATGGGCCCTGTCAACATGCTGGCCATCCGTCGTGGGGTGATCGGCGGTTGGCGCCATACCCTTGCGTGCGGAATCGGCTCCAGCATCGGCGATCTATTCCTTTTCTCTCTGGTCCTCCTAGGGGGTGACTTTCTCCTTCCTGACCTGTCCAACCCGACGCTCCAGGCTGTCCTGGCGGCCATGGGCGCAATCATCCTGTTTCCGCTGGGGATCTACTTCCTTGTCCGCACCGTCAAGCAGCCGCTGCGGGCCTATGCAAGCGCTCGCCAACACTGGGACGAAGGCACCGTCCCCGGGCATCTGATCACCGAAATCGCCGACGCTGCTGCCCTGACCATCTTCAACCCCTTAACCATAGCCTACTGGGTTGGCGTCACTTCCAACTGGCTCCCCTTCGGCCATTCAGTCTTGAGCTATAGTGCCCCCGGTCTGGGACTCCTGATGGCCACCGCCGGCCTGATGACCTGGTTCACAGCGCTCACCGTCATCGTTCGCTTCATCCCCCACCGCATCGGCCCGAATTTATTCCGCCTCGTCAACGCCATCCTCGGACTCATCCTCCTTGGCTTCGCCACATTCTGTGCAATAGTCCTGTCCCGCTATCACATGCACTGAGACGCTATCTCGCTCCAATTCGACTTCGGAATGGCCCTTTCGCTATTGGCCCTCGCTTATCTATCGCCATGAATCCTCCTACACGTGGTTCCGAAGCATCAGCTCCTTCGGATGCGGATTGAGATAGACCTGATCGCGAATGTAACCGACGTCGAAGATGTGGACGTAGTGCTTGATGAGCGTGAGAGGGACAATCAAAGGTGTGAGCCCCCTATGATAATCGCCGATCACGTCCAATAGCTCCGCCTTCTCATGAACACTCAATCGGTCCTTAAAATAGCCCAGAATATGTTGCAACACATTAACGTGCTTGCGCACCGTCGCCTTCACGGCCAACGCCTTCATGAAGAGTTCACCATACCGTGAGGCCAGCTCCCTGGGACGGTGGTCCTCCGCGTGACCGACCAGCCGCCCGAGGACTTGGTAGTGAGGCTGACTATGGGAGAGGAGCAGGTACTTGTGAATTGTGTGAAACCGCACCACAGTCTGTCTCGTGATCCCGTTCACCGCAAGATCCTGAAATCGGCGGTAGCAGAACACGCGTTCAATAAAGTTCTCTCTGAGCGAGGGATCACAGAGCCGCCCTTCCTCCTCGACGGGAATCAGCGGAAACTCCTGGATAAAGGCCCTCGCGAACAGGCCGACTCCATTCCGGCTGGGCATCCCGTGCTCATTGTAGAGACGAACCCGCTCGATTCCGCAGCTCGGTGAGTCCTTCTTGAACACATACCCGGAAAGTTCTAGTTTCTTGAGGTCTTCGATACGATCGTCGGTCATCCGGACGAGCGCCTGCGTGTGATCCGTTCCGCTTCTGATCGTCACGAGCCGGGGATGGCGAGGGTCGCCGACCAGCCGCATCGCTTCCCGCGGAGTGCCGAGTCCGGCTTCAACTTCAGGACAGACGGGGACCCATTCCACATAGCGACCGAACACATCGGTCAGAAAATTATCCCGCTTATGTCCCCCGTCGAACCGGACCTCGTCTCCGAGGAGACAACGGCTGATCCCGAGGCGTAGCGTCGCGGTCGTCATCTCACCACAGTGGACTCCTATCTAGGAGGACCGCGGTGCGACCCCGCCGGACCTTTCGGAAGTTTGTCGCTGGCCACACGCGTGATGGAAAGTTCCCGATTTCCTCCGTCACCTTTGACCCCCAACTTCACGATGGTTCCCGCTTCTCCCCGGATCATCTTGACCACCTGCTCATAACTCTTCCCCGTCACCGTCGTCCCATCCACGGTCACGACCTCATCTCCATGTCTGAGCCCTGCTTGGTGAGCTGGTCCCTCCGGATGCACCATCCCGACATACAGCACCGCTGGATCACCGATACGCTCAGCCCCGACCTGGAGCGACACGCCGATCACGCCGCTCGGGAGTTTGGCATCCTCTTCATGTGCATAGGGTGCCTGGTTCATGGACTCCCCGGCAGCCCAGGCTGCACCGGTCAACAGAAAACCCATCATCAATCCTGCCGCGATAGGAATACGCTTAAACTTCATGTATGTCCCTCCTTGTGAACTACAATCGACTTACCAATAAGAGTAAATACAGTCCTGCAAGCAGTACGAGCGAGTTGAGATAGACTGACCGTTGATGCAATCGGTTCCACGCGCCCTGCAAGGCGGGATCGACAGCTCCCCGTGATTCCTGCTCCTTGAGCCGATCCCTCAACGCATTACTTTGCGGCGTCAACGCCGATCGGCAATAGGCTTCGGCCGCGAGAATGATGAGCCAAGCCCCTGCAGCGACAAGCAGAGTCGTGCTCATGCCGATGATCAGCCCAAGCCCGGTTACACAGATCAATCCCACGATCGCCGTCCCAATACCCAATGCGTAATAAGCCGGAAACAACTGACGAACGACTTTCCCGAATGGCTCCCGTTCTAGATTCTTTGCCAGAATGGGCGCGACGATGAAAGACAAGAACACGACTTTGCCGACCAGAACGGCAATGGCCAGCATGTGCAGATATTCGATCAGCGACACCATTTCAGACGTTCCTCTCTCCGGTCGTAAGGATCGCTCGCAAAGCCGATTCCAGAGTCGGATAGTGAAAAACGTATCCCCCGCAGAGTGCCTTCGCCGGATTGACCCGTTGACCGGTCGTCATGAGAGAGGCGAGTTCACCCAGTGCCACACGCAATGCCAGGCCCGGCACGGGAAGCCAGGACGGCCGGTGGAGCACTCGCCCGAGCACGTCGCAGAACTGGTTCATCGTCACGGCACCGGGAGCCACGGCATTGAAAGGCCCGGACACGCCAGAGTTCATGAGCGCCCAGTGGATCATTCCAATGTGATCGCGCCTATGGATCCAGGAGACCCACTGAGTGCCCGGCATGATCGGGCCACCCGCGAAAAGCTTGAACGGCAAGAGCATCTTCGGCAATGCACCACCGTCTTGTTCGAGCACCATTCCGGTTCGCAACAGGACAACGCGCGCACCGGACTCTGTAGCCCGGAGCGCCTCCGCTTCCCACGCGAGGCTCAGGTCGGCAAGAAAACCCTGACCGCGCGCAGCACCCTCATCCAGTACACGATCGTCGCTGGCTCCGTAGAAGCCGATGCCGGATGCACTGAGGAGCGTCCGGGGTTTCGACGAGCAGCGGGACATGGCCGCCACAAGCAGGCGAGTGGTGAGCACTCGACTGTCGGTGAGCAATCGTTTCCGCGCATCGGTCCAACGAGCGTCGGCGATCGGCGCACCGGCCAGATTGATCACCGCGTCGGCTCCTTCAAGACTCTGCTCCCAGGCCCCGGACTC
>JBEVJJ010000208.1:0-21397 GCA_040510255.1 Nitrospiraceae bacterium
CATCTGTCCTGGCTGAATACGTGGCGGAATATCGGGATTCACATCCAACGAGTCGGGTGGCCTTGATCCTCGGAATGATGCGGGACAAGGCACATCGTTCGTTTTTCACGATCTTGCGGCCGTATATCGATGAACTCATCGTCACCCAGGCCGATATTCCACGGGCTGTCCCAGTATCGAAACTGACTGCGGAACTGAGAGATCTCATGTCTCCGATCCGGCCTGTTTCGACCCCGGGCGACGCTCTCCTCTTGGCTCGGCGTCTCATGACTCCGGCAGATCTGATTTGTGTGACCGGCTCCTTGATGCTGATCGGAGATATCAAAGCGTTCCTTCGTGGGTGTACGCTGTCGCCTATTCGTGGCTGAGATGGGTCTCAATCCACGCCCTTCTTGGACTGGGATTGTGACGTTCATCCTCGGAGCGATGACCATCATCGCCATCCTGTGCGTGTTAGAACCCCCGGCAACGGGACAGCCCAACGTGACTGCCCAACCAGCCGGTGGCCAGCCGCTCAATGTCACCGCCGACCGCATCGATCACCTTCAAGAGTTTGACATCTACGAAGCGGAAGGGTCGGTAGTTGTCACGCAGGGCACTTGGCGATTAACTGCAGATCATGTCACGATCCGCACCCTTCCGGGCATTCTCATTGCCGTGGGGCATGTGAGACTGAACGACCCGTCCTCAGAAGCGTCCGCTGAACGATTGGAACTCAACGTCAATACCGAGGCCGGTATCATGGCCAACGGGACGCTCTTCATCAAACCAAGCAATTCGTTCGTGACCGGCCGTTTCTTTCAGAGATTTTCTGAAGATCACTATCGCGTGAAAGACGGGAACTTTACGAATTGCGATGCCGCTCGGGGAGAAACTCCGTCCTGGCGATTCAAATTCGAGGATCTGGATATCAATACCGGAGATAGTGTGGCGATGAAGAGCGGTTGGCTCTGCGTCAACGATCAGGAGATTGTTCCGATTCCCTCGCTCACCTTTCCATTGACGACCAGGCAAAGCGGGTTTCTTATTCCAAGCCCCGGGTTCGACAGCCGGTTCGGCTTGCATTACCAACAAGGCTATTTTTGGGCGATCAGCCCTAGCCAAGACCTGACAATTGCTCCGTCCTATTATTCCAGGCTTGGATTTGGAAGCGACTTTGACTACCGGTATTTCATCAATAGGTTATCTCGAGGACATTTCTTCCTCAGCACGCTTTACCAAACCCAGCCGCCTAATGTGTCCGGTGTTGATCAGAGTGCGGATGGCAATCGCGTACGCGCGTTGATCAGCGGGAATCATATCCAGCAAGTGACTCCCAGCCTCCTGGTTCAAGCACAGGTTTCCCTGGTGTCCGATCGGGAATATCTCCAGCAACTCAGCAATTCGGGTACTCAGCGAGCGTCGCCAAGCGGGGAGTCGAGCCTTCTGGGAACCCAAAAGCTTCCCTACGGCAATGCCTATATATTGGCGCAGTACCTGCAACCGTTGAACGCAGGAGGCCCCGATACGTTTCAGCGGCTTCCGGAAGTCGGGTATGTCCTCCCCAATGTCTCTCCCTATGGATTGCCCGTGCTCGTGAATTGGGATAGCACCTTCGTCAATTTTTACCGAGAACAGGGCTTTACGTTGGATCGGGTGGACCTCATGCCCGGACTCACGACTGACGTGATTGATTTTGGGCATGTTGTCGGATTTACACCGCATCTCAAGGGCAGGGAAGTGTACTACACGAGGGGGATACAATCCGACGACGGGCTGCATCGCGAGACCTTCTGGGCTGCGCTCGACGCGACGTCGAAACTAAGCCGACACTTCGCTAAGAGCGATGGCGGCACATTTCTTCACACGCTGGAACCCAGTGTGATCTACGAATATGTCCCATCGTCAAACCAATCCGATATTGCGCAGATCGATCAGGTCGACGACCTCCCCAAAAAGAATTTGCTGACCTATGCGTTACGAAGCCGAGTGCTGGAGCAAAAAAGCAACGGACAATCGTTTAACTGGCTGGATCTCACACTGGCTCAGAGCTATCATGTCGGGGCGGTTCAAACAACTGCGCGGGATTTTGAACCCGGGGTGGTGCCCATTGCCGGAACAGTCACACAACCGCTGCAGCCGGCTACGGTTCCCATCCAAGGAAAAAAGTTCTCGGATTTGTGGCTGCGTGCCGTAATCGGAAACACAGCCCCTGAATTTTTCCGTCCGCCCAGCTTGACCACGGATTTTAACCGCTCCCCCACGGCGGGATCATTGCTTCCGCCAAGAAATCAGTATCTGATGGTTGATGCGTTTTTTGATCCGTACAACGGAACATTCAGCCAATGGAATACCGATTTCCGCGTCCAGCAATCGAACTATTGGTATGTCGAAGTGGGGCAGCGCTATGCTATCGACGGCAATCGGGTGAGGCGAGGGGATGTCTGGAATCCGATCTCCTTCAATGAAGTGTTTGCCCCTACCGTGGGGGTGCAGTTCGTCACGGCCGGTGGTGGATTCCGCACTCCGTGGGGATGGACCTTCGGGGCGAAGGGTTATTATGATGTCGAGAATAAGCGCAGCCCCGAGTATGACATTGTCGGATTGTATCAAAACCCGTGCAAATGTTGGTCGCTTGGCTTGTACTATCTTCGATTCCCGGATCGCACGCAGTACAGCTTCATGCTCAGCATGACGGGAATCGGGTGGACTGAGAATTTCGGGACAACAGTGCTGAGAACGATCCTGGGTCCACTCCTGGTTGGAGATCGTGGTCTGCCGTGGGCTGCTCCCGGTGGTCAATATGGACGGACGGAAAATCCATTACCCACGCCGTCCATGCCGATCGGTCGCTACAACTCACCATGAGTGGGTACCACCGTCGCGTCTCTCATCGCATTGATCAGATCACCTCTGGGAATCGAGACTCCGCATGGGTGTGATACGTGTGAGCCAAGGTGACATTGGCGGTATCGCGGTCCTGATCCTCATGCTGTCGGTAGGGTGGAGCCAAGGGGCATCGCCGGATGTGGCCGTGGCCCCGACGGTGGATCAGCGGTCACACTTGTCGAGAGCAAAAGTATTTCTTCAGGCTGGTGACTTTCGTCGCGCAATTGATGCCTGTTTGGAAGAGGTTCGGGAACGTCCCTCTGCCGCCAGCTATCTCTACTTGACTTACGTCTACCAAGCACTTGATCGGTACCTTGAGCATCTTGCGCAAACAGACCAATGGGTGAAAGTGGAGTTGCTGTACCTTAGTCTGGCGTCCGGACGAAGCGACGATCTGACCGATCCACCAGACGTATTAGCTCGTATTGGCAAAGAGGTTGTGCAGCAGGCTGTACAGAGACAATCCGACATCAGTGCCGGGATGGCGAACAGACTGGATGAGCCTTTGGTGGTGCAACTCTGGAAGCAGCAGACAGCGTGGCGGCGACTCCATCCGCAGGAATGGTGGTTCGGCATTCCACCTGAATGGCCGTGGTGATGCGGAGATTTGACACTCAAAAGAATCGTAGTATAGGATGCAAGACTACTATCACGTGTGGTGGATATTACAAGGAGGCATGTCCGTGGGAGGAGATACATTGGTCGTCAGCGAGGCAACGTGGGATACGGACGTCATGAAAACACCGGAACTCGTCATGGTCGATTTTTGGGCCGTGTGGTGCGGACCCTGCCAGATGGTGGCCCCGATCGTTGATGAACTGGCTCGCGAGTATGATGGAAAGTTAAGAGTTCGAAAGCTCAACACGGACGAGAATCCGGAAATCGCCGGGCGTTATCAGGTCATGAGCATTCCAACCATCCTCTTCTTCAAGAATGGGCAGGCTGTCGAACGTCTCGTCGGAGCCCGTCCCAAGCGGCAATTTAAAGAAATTATCGATTCTCTGCTGGCCCAGCATTCCGGGGCCGCTTAGGAGACCCGCCTGCAGCAGCAATGCTGACTGAGCTGCGAATTTCCAACTTTGGAGTGATTGAGCAGCTCACTATTGAATTTCAGAAAGGATTTACGGTCTTAACCGGCGAGACCGGTGCTGGCAAATCACTTCTCATTGATGCTCTCGCCCTGCTGATCGGCGGCCGGGCATCGTCCGACCACATTCGATCCGACTCCGAGGAAGCCCATCTCGAAGCTGTCTTCTCACTTGCGCAGGATCACCCCCTGCTCGGACAGCTTCGGCAGAACAATCTTATTGAGCCGTCGGCTACGGAACTGATTGTTCACCGTACGTTGTCTCGATCCGGACGCAACCGGAATTACCTCAACGCAGGGCCTGTTCCCCTCCACATCCTAGAAACGTTCAGCGGTACCCTGGTCGAAATTCACGGACAGCATGATCAGCAATCGCTCTTGTCATCCGACGCACAACGCGATGCCCTGGACGCGTTCGGACACCTCAAAGAGTTGAGGCATCGCCATGAAACTACGTATGATGTCTGGAGAGAGCGCCGAAAGAAATTGGATGAGCTACGACGGCAGATTGACGAGCGCCGCCATCGTGAGGAGTTCCTGCGGTATCAGTATCAGGAGATTCACGAGGTGGCGCCCCAACCGAATGAGGATAGTGCACTGGCGGCTGAACAACGGAAACTATCCTATGCTCAACGTATTCGTGAGCTTACTCAGCAGGTGTATGACCTCTTGTACGGCGCGGAGGAGGGCGTCCTTCATACGCTGGCGTCCGTGGTCAAGGCGGTCCGACAACTGGAAGCCTTGAATGTGGGAACGGAGACGTGGGGATCTTTGTCGGCTGAAGCCACCGTGCAATTGCGCGAGTTGGCAAGCCTGGTGCGCGATTATCGCGACCACATCCAGGATGATCCGGAGCATCTAAGTCGAGTGGAACGTCGTCTTGAGGATCTCGAACGGATCAAGAAAAAGTATGGCGGATCCATCACTACTGTCCTCAAGCACCTTGAAACTCTCAAGGAGGAGTTGTCGTCGCTGGATACCGCCACTACCAGAGTTGCCAGTCAGGAACAGGAAGTACTGGAGGCAGAATCTCAAGCGAATGAACTGGCGGCCCGTTTGTCTGGTAAGCGAGGTGAGGCAGCGAAGGACTTCCAAGATCAGGTCGGGCGAGAATTGGCCACACTGATGATGAAACGCACTCAGTTTGAAGTTGTGGTGGAGAGGAGGTCGGACGAGCAGGGTGGATCAACCGGAGAGGATCGGATTGTCTTCCGTCTGTCGGCCAATCCCGGTGAACCAGTGCGACCTCTCTCCCAAGTGGCATCGGGAGGAGAACTCTCACGAGTGATGCTCGCGCTCAAGTCGGTCCTTGCGGGAACCGATCGCGTTCCCATTCTGATTTTTGACGAAGTGGATTCCGGAGTTGGAGGAGCCGTGGCCGAGGTGATGGGCAAGCGTTTGCGAGCACTGGGGTCGCATCATCAGGTATTCTGTGTGACTCATCTTCCCCAAGTAGCGTCACAAGCCCATCAGCATTGTCTAGTGGACAAGCAGGTGAGACAGAAGCGGACGCTGACGCAAGTTCATGAGTTGCGTCCAGACGAACGAGAAGCCGAGATCGCGAGAATGTTGGGAGGACTAACGGTTACGAAGAACGTGCGGGCTGCAGCGGCTGAGATGATCGGCAGTGCTCAAAAGCCTCCGCGAGGCGCGGGCGAAAAATGAGGATTGGGCTAGGATGCGGAGGTGCCGGATGGCGTAGCCGCGATGGCAAGAGCCGGAAGAGAGGACTTACATTCTCTGACCACTCGGGTAAACAGATCGGTAAGCATGGGATCAAAATAGGTATCCGCCTGGAGGGAAATCTGGCGTATTGCGTCATCGATGGACAGCGGATGAGCCCCCGGCATGTCTACGGTCAGATTGTCGAATGCCTGAGCAATAGCAACAATACGGGCGAGCAGTGGAATGCCTTCCCCCCTCAGACCATGCGGATATCCCAGACCATCGAATCGTTCATGATGGTACGCAATAATTTGTCCGACCTCCGCGGGAAACCCCAGCGGGAGAATCATCCGAGCGCCGACATCAGAATGACCCTTGGCATGGTCTGAGGGGGCTTCAGGTCCGCCGTAATCTGCCGAGAATGCATACGGAGTGAGGCTGATCTTTCCAATGTCGTGGAGAAACGCGCCGAGAGCGAGGGACTTCTGTTCGGAAACCGGAAGATTCAGGCGATTGGCGAGCAACGATGCATAAAAGCTCACACGACTGCAGTGATTCAGCAGCTGACGGTCTTTGGCTTCCAAGAGATCCGACAGAAGCGGGATGAGGGACGCGGCGTCGCCATCTGTTCCTGCTGGCTCACCCGAGCAACTCTTTCCGATCTTCGAGTATTCGAGCTTGACTTCCTTCCACGCGCGCCCAGCGTCTTGTTCAGTTCCCCACAATGCGGTTGAGTTCTTGAGAAAGGATCGAAGAAAATCGAGACGGTTCTTCTTCTCCAACGTCTGGTTAATCAGGGTAATCAATTCAGTCACATTGAAGGGCTTCAGGAGATATCCTGCGGCGCCGTGGCGTATGCCCTCCATGGCAGATTTCAGGCTGCCGTACCCGGTAATGATGATGACCTCCACCTCCGAGTAATCATGCTTGATGTCTTGGAGGAGATCGATCCCTTGACGATCGGGAAGTTTCTGGTCCAGTGTGATCAAGTCGATATGCTGTTCCTTCAGGACTTGTAATGCGCTCTGGGCACTCTCAGCAGCATGGATGGTGAAAAATGGCCGAAGAATCACTTTGAGTGCATCGCGAGGGCCGGTTTCGTCGTCGACAACTAATACCGATGGCTTGGACGTGGCCCGTTCAGTCGAAGGTTGGTTACCCATGCGACAAGCTCCACAGTGAGTTGCATTGGGACGTCTATCGAGAAGGCAATGACCGTACCGTTTTTATACACTTATCACATCATTCAAGATAGAGTAGCTAATAAGTAAAAAGGCCCTATATATAGAAAATATTGATTTTATTGCATTTTTCTGCATCTGATCGATGTGACAAGAAATGTACGATTTCTCGAGAGACTGTGTCATTCTTGACTCACTGTGGCCGTTCCTGTTTCAGGCCTGCCGATACCAAGAGTGTCCATCCGGTATTTCAGCATTCGCCTGCTGATCCCTAACATCGTCGCCGCGTGTGTTTGCACATAATTGGTACGTTTCAACGCATCGAGAATGATGTCTCGCTCGAATTCCATAACGGCTTTCTCGAGGGAGAGACGTCCAGCCAACGTGTCGTCCCGCAGTGACGTCGAGCGCGTATCGGTCCGCAACATAGCGGGTAGATGCTCGGGCGTAATGACATGACAACCTCTGGACCAGATGAAGGCCTGTTCGACGATATTCTCCATTTCGCGAACATTTCCCGGCCATGGATATCGGGAGATCAACTCTAGTGAGTCTTTGGAAAATTCCTGAGCCGGCCGCTTTTCTTCCTCAATGCGTTTGACGAGAAAGTGTTTCGCAAGGAGCGGGATATCCTCACCACGCTCGCGGAGCGGAGGCAAGAACAGCGCAATCACATTGATGCGATAATAGAGATCCTCCCGAAACAATCCCTTGCGAACCAATTCATCGAGATTCTTGTTGGTCGCCGTGATAATGCGGACGTCCACCTTGATTGGTTGCACGCCGCCGATGCGATTAAACTCCCGTTCCTGGAGAACACGCAACAGTTTCGCTTGTGTTGTCGCGCTAAGATCTCCGATTTCATCAAGAAAGAGCGTGCCGCTATTTGCCAGTTCGAACTGGCCAACCCGGCGCGCGGTGGCGTCGGTAAAGGATCCCTTTTCATGTCCGAAGAGCTCGCTTTCAATGAGGGTCTCTGGCAGCGCCGCGCAATTCAATGCGACGAATGGTCGCTCGCGTCGTGAACTATTGTAGTGAATGGCCTTGGCGACGAGTTCTTTTCCGGTCCCGCTTTCCCCGGTGACCAGTACTGTGGTTCGACTATCCGCCACTTGCTCGATTTTGGCGTAGATCTCCTGCATGGACGGGCTTTTTCCGATGAGATTGTGAAAGGCGTACCGCTGGACGACCTGAGCACGGAGTTGACGGACCTCTCGCTCCAGTTCCTTTGAACTCAGCGTCCGATCAACCACAATCCGTAATTCTTCGATGTCGAAGGGTTTCGACAGGTAATCGGCTGCGCCGAGCTTCATCGCATCGACCGCTGTTTTGACCGACTTGGTGCCCGTTAGCATGATGACCGGAATGGACGGGTCCTCCGATCGCATCGTCTGAAGGACGGATAACCCATCGGTTCCCGGGAGGATGACATCCAGGAGCACCAAACTCGGAGATTCGCGCTTAAATGCATCAAGCCCTTGTTGTGCGTCCGCGGCCTCCAGAATGTCATACGCAGGCTCCAGGACCGTTTTCAAGGATGCTCGTACGCGCGGTTCATCGTCGACCAGTAGAACCCGTTTCTTCATATTGCTCCCGTTGTGGTCACGCTCAACTAGATTGTAGCTTTACCGGCAATGAAACCTGAAAGATCGAGCCGATTCCCTGCTTGCTGTCTACCCACAGTTCCCCTTGGTGCTCGCGAAGGATTTGATGAGCGATCGTGAGCCCGAGTCCCCTCGCATCCGTCGTGCCATTGGAGTGTTTCGTCGTAAAGAAAGGATCGAAAATATGCTCTAGTTGTTCGGCCTCGATACCTTGCCCATCGTCCTGGATCTCAATCCATACCCGAACCTCGCCATCCGGTTTTTTCCCCACCCGAGTCCTGACGGATATTTCCCGACTGCGTTCGTGGAGGGAATCCAAGGCATTGAGAAGGAGATTGATCACGACTTGTTTGATCTGCTGGCGGTCGGCCAGAACACTTGGCAGGTGCTCGGCCAATTCCGTCCTCAATTGGATGCCACGGGTGGACATATTGAGGGAAATGAAGGACAGACAGGATGATACCAGTTCGTTTATGTCTTCTTCCGTCGGTGTGTGCACCCTATAGCGGGCATAGTCCAAAATATCCTGTAAGAGGCGTTCGATGCGGTGGATGTCTTCGATCGCGAGCCGGCTGAATTCACGGATGAAGCCAGTATCGTGCTGACGTTCCGGAGCCAATTGGACAAATGTCTTGATCGAGGTCAGAGGATTTCTCACCTCATGAGCGAACCCGCCTGCCATGATCTCCAGAGATCGGAGACGGTCGGTGCGGCGCATCAGAGTGTTCGAGCAGCGAACAGTATCCTTTGAGATCATGTGACCGAGAGTGATTGCAGCGGTGTGAGCCAGAGTTTGCAGCAAGAGGAGTGTTTCCGTACGGTCGGGACAAGCCTCGCATCCTGGGTCCAATATGACGAACCCAGCCAGCTTCGTGTCGTATGACAAGGGCACCATGTACACGAGCGTCGATGCCGTCACAATCTCGCCGATCACATCGCTGATCGTTTTGTCGACATATTGCAAGAGCTGCTGATTCGTCATGGCATGCGGATGTTGCGCTAAGATAGTGGGGATCGGATGCTGTTCAGAGAGATGCAAGGGAACCTGGGCGGGGCGACCTGTTCCCAGCGAATTGTGTTTTCGAAACCCTCCGCGATAAGAGTCGACAATCCACAAACCGCCGTTCGAGGAATCCGCTGCCCGTGAGAAAATATCCAGAATGGATCGAGTCAGAGTATCAAGGTCGAGCGCCGTGGCAAGGTCATGCGTGGAAGCTGCGAGAAACGCTACGGTATCGGATAACGGTCCTTCAGGAAGGGAGGTGCGGCTACGGTCGATCACTCTCATTCTGATGCCGGCGTATGCTGTGAAGTGCTAGGTCGGGAAAACCCGCGAGAGTACGTCCAGGCTTTCTCTCAAATCAAGAGGCGTCACGAGGTCGGAGTATACACCGCACGATCACTCTCAGCCAGCGGAATCAGGCTTTTCAACGGTTACGATCAGGATCTGACCGTGGAGTGTCGGGAACGTCAGCAGGGGAGTCGTGGTCAGAAGAGCAAAGAGATCGCTCAAGGATTTGTTGTTGAACGTATGAAGTCGGCGGCTCCGAAGGGATTCATGAAGCAGTGCCAGGGTTTGAAGAACCTCCTGCGAGTCCGGATGGAACTCATCCTGAATCATGTCACGTAGGTGCTGACGATAGGCCGGAACGAGGTCGGTAAAGGATGTGAAACAGGACATGATAAATTGTCCTCGCGGACGAAGCACACGGTAGAGCTCACGAAGGCTGATCAGCGGATTGTGGCAAAAATTCAACGTAAAATGACAGACGACGCGATCAAATGTCTGCTCCGCGAATGGGAGAGGGTCATCGATGTCAGCGAGGAGCCATTGGGGCGAGAGGAGCGGCCGACCGCATAAGGACCCCGAATATACGATGTCGACGTGCCGTTGTACGGAGCGAAGAGTGTTACGAGTCGCCAGTACGACATCTTCCTGGCCGTCAATCCCAACATACTCAATGCGCTGTTCTTGAGAAGATCGTTGAGACCGTGACCGGTAGAAGTGGTTCAGAAGCAATAAGCGGGCAAACCCATTATGGCCACACCCCACATCGAGCAGCGTCGAATGATCTGTTGTCGGATGTGCGAATTGATACATATGGTCGAAGTGCTGAAGGTAGGAAGGGGCTTCACTTATCATGGGGCTGGAACGGACGTGCCGTGTCCACAGGGACAGCCGTGTTGCCCGTGTGGCGTGCGGCTTTGTGCGCAGTTGCTCGAGTTCGACTCGATGCTGAGATCGGAGTTCTCCAGTATCCGGTTCGCGAAATTCTTTGTGCAGGGGTGCCGTAGACATCATGATCTGCTTGCAATGAGAGACAATGGTTGCGAGGCTTCGACGATACGATTCGGTGGAGACCGGACCGTCACCAACCACTTCAGATGAGAGATGAAGCGTCATACTGCGGTCTCCGAGGATTTCCAGGGCTTGTTCGAGACAACGTGGCTCGGTCCATCGTGTGTTCTGGAACACCTCATCCGCGGCTGGGGACAGTAGGAATGACACCTTGGATCTGAATTGATTCAGGTCTTGAGCGGTAGACTCGAAATCGGCATACCCTCCCTCCAACGCGTCAACGAGGAAATGATCAATGTCGATCATGCGGCCCAGCAGATTGGTGACTCCTCTGCGTATGCCTACTTTGTATTCTCCCAGGAGATCGTGCTGGTGTGTACGAGCCAAGGTGTCTGATACATCAAGAACAGGATGGAGAAGCAGGAGATGATCCACACCTTCATTATTCGCAAGGAATTTCACTGCAGCGCGGGCGGAGAGATCAGATGCCAACACACTGACAGGAGCCGTCGGCCACGTTTCTCGGACGAACTCCCTGATCGTCGCGAGATCCTGCTGCATCCCGCTCAAGGTCATCAGATGGGGGACCCCTTCACTGAGGCCCAGTGCATGCGAAGGATCGTAGCGTAGGACACGGAATCCGTTGAGCGCCAGAACATGCGCCAAACTGAGATAATCGAGTTTTGATTGTTCATATCCTGGTGAGATGATGAAGATCGGAGCATGCGTTTCCGTAAGGCCTTTGGCGAAGTCCTGAGACACCACAAGGGTGTGACCTTTTCTGTTGCGGGGACGATGAGTCGTGATCCTCACTGAGCTACGCTCCGTACGGCGATCGAGGTCGCAAGGAGAAAGCAATCTGTTGAACAGAAAACGGTTCAATCCTTCTTCCGACTCACTCGAGAGGTGTCCGAATTGAAGGCCGATCTGCCAATTCTTATCCGAGGGGTTGGAAAGCGGCTCATGCGGTCGTCTGTTGACCGCACCTTTCCAGATGACGCGACAGGCTATCGGTCTGTCAAAGGCATCGTCATCAGTGGGAGACCGTTTGTGGGTTGTATGATTGGCCTCCATATTGCGAATGAACAACCGAGAGGGAACATCCTGAGGTTGAATTCTTGTTTGAACACAGGCTCCTCCTTTCCCGAGATTCACGAGAAGGCCGATATGACAATCAGGCTCGCGTCCTGAGTCGGAAAGCATGAGATAGACCGGTACGGCCAGCCTGGCCCGCACGTGCCATCTTTGTTCGGATGGCAAGGAGTTCGAAAGGGTTGCGTGAGAATCGGCCAAGCTGTCCTGTGGGATCAGTCCCTCGATGTGTACGCTCGACGAGTGGTCGTGTAGTTCTTGAATCAGCGAAGCCAGCACGGCGCAATCCGTGTCATTCAAGGAAGTGAAGGTGATCGCGAGACAGGTGGGATGCTGTTCCGTAAAGGATGCAGAACGCTGATGGGCAATGCCATGCAATTCGAGGAAACTGACGGGGGTTCTCAAGACCAGGTAGACAGGATGGCCTTCAACTGAGGAGATGGCATGTCGCGACGCGAAAAACAAGCCTCCGAGTCCGATATTCAGTATGACGCCTTGCAAGAGCATCGTTCCAACGGACAGGTCGATTGCGAGTGAGAGGGTAGTACGTGGGAACCGCCGCCTGTCCGAACGTGCGTCAGCATGATCTGCAGAGGGTGACGCTGCTGAACGATGAACTTCCTCAACGCGGGTTGTTGACTCGTTATTTGGGTTTGGGGTTGAAGATTTAGGGGTACCCACCGCCGGGAAACGAACAGTAATCTGAAGGGGTAACAGCGAAGAGGATCCGATTTCGACGACACCGCTGTGCTCTTGGATGATTCGATGGGCATGCAGAAAATCGGGACCGGTTATCTGTTGAGCGAATGCCTTGGCGGGACCGGAGAACGAATCCTGATCGCTTTCCCGAATGCTGACAACAATATATTGCGTCATCGGCGACAAGGAAAATATTGAAGAACTCTCGGATTCTCTGACAGGGGGCATGTTGAGGACATGGGTGTGAATGATCAGCGGCCTTCTCGTGGTCCTGAGGTCCAGAGGCTGCCTTGCATACATGATGAGAATGCGAAACATCTCCCGAAGTTGTCGGCTGACGCCAACCATGAGGGGCAGATCCTCCGAGAATTTTCGCACGATCGAGTCATTCTCTATCATCTGTTCCTGTACCAGAGATTCGACGGCATCTTGAATCTCGGTATTAAGGGATAAGAGGTCTGCATTCGCCCGCCGTAATTGAAGGGCCTGAGACAACTCTTGTCCCAATTCAGAAGCGCGGGTAGCGTGCTTGGTCAGACGTTCGAGGTGTTGTTCAATGTGAACATTCTGAATAGTGGTCAGCAGTTGGTGCGAGTCCTGAAGTAGAGCCGAAAGAGGCTGTTGCAAGTTCCGCGACGCAGAACTTGCCTGCTCTGATACGGCCAGTTGGCGACCAGCCTCTCTCAGTCTGGTTTCGAGCTCCAACAATTTTCCGGACTGTTCCTGCTCATGGGAAAGATCATGCAGCAGTCCAACCGTACCTATATATTGTTGTCGGGCGTCATAGAGTCCTTTAGCCGTGACCTGCATGAGAATCCTTCGGTCTTTGTCCGGGACCGATGGCTTGCTTAAAAGAGGTAGCTCAAGGTGGAAGGTGGAACGGGTCCCGGCTCTACGCTCGTTCATGCGATATTTTGCCGGTGTTTCGTGGGTTGGAGGAAGAAGCATGGAGAAGTGCTTTCCGGCCAGCTCATCAGGTGTGTAGCCGAGGAGGGAGGTAACGGTTGGACTGAGATAAACAAAGCGGCCCTCGTGGTCAAGTTCATACACGACATCGCTGACTGCTTCAACGAGGCGGAGATGACGTTGAAAGGTGAGATCAAGCTTGACTTGAAGTTCGCGCTTCTCAATGGCTTCCTGCGTATAGAATAGAAGGTCCGTAATAAAACTCGGTGAGCTCTTGAACAAAAGAAAATCCGCGCCCTGTTGTAGGGCATGAAGAGCGCTGGTGGAGTCACTTCGGTCTGTTTGAAGAATAATGGCTGCATAAGGGCAGGCGCGTTTCAGCTCTTGAAGAATATCTGTTCCGGTGCGAGGGCTCAGGTCTTGATCAACGAGAATGAGGTGCCAATCGCCTCTGGCCGACCACTGGAGGGCTTCAGCGGAGGAGTAGACCGCTTCGATCCGGCAGTCAGGAAAGAACCCTCGTAAGTTGGTCGAAACCAGCTTTGATTCCTCGGCTTGTTCATTGACCAGAAGAACTGAAAGAGAGGATCCCGTCGGTATCATGAAATCAAGAGGATGTTGGATGATCAGAGCACCGTATTGAGATCTTCACACCACGCCCGTGCAAATCCGAACGCTCCATGCGAAGCGGAACGTTTCAATATCATACAGTCGCAAGTAAGGCCAGCCCGCACCTTGAGGGAAAGGGATTACTTTCGTAGGGGGTGAGACGAGGTGAACGGCGATCATGACCGGAGCAAAGGACATTATTGTACAACCTATACAAGCACAAGTCTGTCACCATGTCGGTGGAAACAAAAAGTGATACTCGAAGTTCGCGAAGGAAAGGGGGGGAGGATGTGAGAAATGGACCTCGGCGGAAGGGTCGACCGCCGAGAGTTGAGAATCAGCCTGCGGCGGCAGTGCTGGTCGACTCCGGGCAGATTCCAGGGGTCATGTAGAGTAAATAGTTTCCCATCCCATGGTGAATATTGGGGTTTTGCAATGGATGATGATGGACCATGGTCATTTCGTATTCATCTTTCGAATTGACCGAGAATCCGCGCGTATCTTTATAGATCTGATGTGACTGAAACTCAAGAAACGTTCCGTTAGGATCGACATCCGGTACCGTGCGCAGGAGGGTTCGTTTCTCGGTTTTGTTTTCCAGGGCGATGAGCAAGAGTTCATCGTGACCGTGGGGATAGGCAAACTTGACACATCCATCCATGTTGAATCTCAACGGGACTGATTGCACATTCACCCCGGGCTTGATTTCAATGCCTTCGTCTGTCTGGTCAGGCCCGCGGTCACCGAACTTGCTGTAACACACGATGTTCACGCCTACCTGATACACTTCCATTTCCTTAATCGGGACGTGTTCAGGTGCCACGTACATCGTGAACCGTGCCATGACATTCTTTGTGGGAGGCGCTTTGTGATAGAACGCCACGATCGACATGAGGTTCTGCCCCTTGGCGAGTTTTACGCCATGACCTTCCGGAAAGCGGGCTTCAGTCATTTCCAGCCCGGCGCCGGCAAAAAACAATGGCTCACCTGAACATGACACGCTGGGCTTGTCGTTGTTTAACATCAAGATGTGATGCAGGTAATTTTTCGGCAATGGCTGCCCGTCCATCGTAAAGACTTCGGATTTGTAGCCCGTCATGTACATGTCTTTGGGCAGTTGGAAAATGTGCTTGGGCATGCTCGCGGCCAGGTCGCCGTCGTGACTTGTCGGCAAATCAACCGGGCCAAATGTCAACACCACCGTGTTGTTTTCAATGGTGATGTGAGTGGCCGCTCGACTGGGCATTGTAGGAATCGCGTGGTGATCGTGATCTCCTGAGGCATACGCAAGAGAGACCAAGGCGAATGTGACAACCAAGGTCGTAATCAGAATCTTCATGCCTGCGGCCTCCTTCAAGTCATCCCTAAATCGTCGACCGACCACGTCACGAGGATCACGGGTGCGAATACGTAGAATCTGATGTCTTTCCTACTGAGCGGATGGAGGCGGGGTCAGGCGCTTCCAGACATAGCTGCCACCATGCTGGCGCGGTGGAATATTGTTTTGCTTCCCCACGCGTACGTACCACCAGATGCCCTTAGCTTGGGTGCCATCCTCGGACAGGACTAATTCGAAATTGCCTTCCCGGTCGTTTCCTGTTTTCTTACAGGACCCTTCCCACCCTCGGTCCTTGAAGGCGCTCGTGAAGAACTGACCGCCTTGCCACGTATAGGGTCCGTTTCCCTTCTGGTCAAGTGTGGCGCGGTATGTCTTGTTCTCTTCGATTTCCAAGATCTCCCATTCTCCACTCAAGTCATAGGCCTCCATGGCAGCCGGTTGAGAGCTCGAATCGGCCGTACGGCGCAGTGGACGTTTCTGAGCAACACCCGCTTCCATCTGCGGACCCTCCACGCGCCGTGATTCATGCCATGCGACTAGTATCCAGCGATCTTCTTGTCGTTCCAGCACACCTGTTTCGCGCAATGGAATCACCGTGCGCTGGTGACCGGCTGCTGTGGCGATATGGCGAACATAATCCAATTCCATCGCGAACCAGGCGACGTCGCCTCGCTTCCACAGGCGAAGGTCCAAGATGGGAAGCTCGAGATGTGTCACCGAGGCGAATTCACTATTGATCTCGTCGGCGAATGCCTGCCACCCGACGTACTTTCTTCCACCGATGGTGTATCCGATCGTATCAACCTCGTGAGACATGTATCGAGACATCGTGGTCAGGTCTTTCTCGGCGTTCGCTTTCACGAGAGCCCGAAGAACTGATTCCGGATCCTTCGCATCCATAGCGAAGGAAGGGGACAGCGGTATGACCAAGAGGAAAGAAAGGACGAGCAGCCGGCTTGGTTGGGGAGGCCGAAGGGCTGCTTCGGCAGTATCGACTCCGGTCATGGGCAATGGTGGTGGCGAGGGATGGACAAGACCTATCATTTGAGGCTACCTGGGACATTAGCTTGAAGTCAATCGATATTTGCGTCGATCCTACTCTTGCTTGGCGCAGGCGACCACGGTGACATTATCCACTCCCCCCGCATCGATCGCAGCTGCAATCAGCGTCGAGCACACCTGTTCCGCGTGACGCGGATGATTGCGAAGCAACGCGATCAGATGCGCATCGTCAACCATTTTGGTCAGTCCGTCTGTGCATAAGATAAGGAGGTCTTCTTCCTGCAGGGGCCGTGTGGCGATATCCGCTTGGGCGTGAGAACCCAGACCCATCGCGCGGCACAGAATATGGCGTTGAGGATGATGAAGCGCCTGCTCGGGGGTCAACAGCCCCTGCTCGATATATTGTTCTACCAGGGAGTGATCCTGAGTCAATTGTATGAGTTGTCCATCACGGAACAGGTAGGCGCGGCTATCTCCTTCATGAAGGACGGTGGCAATCGGGGAAGGGCCATCAGAAATGTGCATGAGGGCCAAGGTCGTTCCCATGCCGGTGAGTTCGGGATTGCGACGAGCATGATCGAGGACGGCGTTATTCGCATCCTCGACCATGTCCATCAAGACGCGATCGGCTCCATCCGGAACACTACTCAGGCTGGCATGGCACTCTGTGAGTCGTTGGACGATTGTGTCGATCACGAGTCGACTGGCGATGTCTCCCCCGACATGCCCCCCCATTCCGTCTGCCACAGCCCACACCTTCAGGCGATTGTCCATGCAGAACGCATCTTGGTTCGTAGCACGGACATTTCCCCTCTCACTGATTCCATAACCGGTCCATGTCATCATGAGCAAATACAGCTGTTCAAACTAAAAGTGCTCGAATGCCAGGGACGCTGCGGGACCATAGCGTCCGATCATCTCGCGATAGAGCCATTCCGACAGTTCTTCGAGGTTGCGGGTATCTGCGGTGTTGTACCGGATGAGGAGGTCCAGCGCGGCGGTATCGCCGGCCATCCAGCGAGCCCAGAGTCTGACCGCGTTCCACCCGTCGAAATGAAGAAGATCCGGATCACGTGCAATGTTCAGTTCCCGCTCTATATGCTTCAGGCCTCCCCGCAAACCCAGTCGCCTCGCGGCGAAACACAGGTCGAAGTGGGGCAGGGTGAATCGGACCAATGGGAACTTGGCCTGCAAATAGGGCACATCAAATACGCTGCCGAAAAACGTGACGAGGAGGTCTGCCCGATCGAGTTCATCCTGCAAGCCGTCGCTGGACAATGTCTCACCACTGACCAAGGTACTCATCCGGCCATTTCTATACAATCCCACGACGGTCACGTCTCCCTCATGTGCTGACACGCCCGTCGTTTCAATGTCCATGTAGAGTGTGCGGTGTCGGAACGTCTCGAACAAACGCCAATGATCCTTGCCTTTTAGGCATCGGGCAAAATACCGGGAATTTCCTTCTTCAAGCGCCAATACGGCTGCCGCGAGATCGCGATCATACAGGTCTTTGCGGAGGGTAGAGATTCCGGTCACTGCTGGGCGGTGTAGGAACGCGCTCCAGTCGCGAATGCCATCATCCCATAGGCGGCGCTCGGTAGATGGACCGACGCCTTTGAGATGCACAAAGGTGGAGGTCAACACGCCGGGGATTGTAGCCTTGATTTCGCATGATAAACAAGCTAAGGTCCGCTGTTGACGCGGATTACAGGCGTTCCACGGTCGGTATGTAATCGGTAGAGGGACGATGACGGCGACAACAGGAAACGCGCATAAACGGATTCGAATCCGGATCGGTGCGGTGCAACTTGAAGCTGAGCTGAAGACAAACAGGACGGCAGAGGAAATATTCAAGGCCTTGCCGGTCGAAGAGTCGGTCAATGTATGGGGTGAGGAGTTATTTTTCAAAATTCCCGGCGTGAAGGACCACCGCGAAACAGCCACGACTCAGGTCAAAATCGGTGATGTCGCATTTTGGGGAGCCGGGCAGGTGTTGGCGATTTTCTTCGGGCGCACACCTATGAGTATGGGAGCGGATCCGGTCCCGGCCGATCGCGTGAATGTCATCGGACGGATCGTTGGGGATGCGACAGTGCTGCGACAGGTGATGGATGCTCCCCGGATTCGTGTCGAGCCACTGTAGAGTTGCATGCTCCACCACCATGGGCTTGCCGTGAAAGATCGTCGGTCTTCGTGCCGATAAGCACCGCGTCATGAGACTGGCCAAAGAGCGCATTCACCATATGGCCGACAGCCTGATCGGGCGGCTCCATGCACAGGGATTCATCGAGGTGACAGGAGACCGGAAAGCCATGCGCGCCTCCCTTGAACAGACAATCACGGAAGAATTGGCGGTTGAAGACCGGTTGAATTCGGAGATCCGACAACTGATGAAGGGTTATGAAAGGGAAATCGAACAGGGACGGGTGGACTATCAGAAAATGTTCACCATGATCAAACAGAAACTCGTACGCGAGCGAGGAATTATCTTGTAATGATGACTGAAGACAAGGTCAGTCACTTGTCGCATTTGATTCTCGGGACAATCAAGAAAAGCCCGTTTTGCCATCTCAAGCAGGATGAGGGGAAGGTCCTCAGGGAAATCAAACGAGTGCTCGCGTCCGAGTTGGCTCTGGATGAAGAAATCGATCGAAAAGTAAAAGCCCGACTGGCCTCCTATTCCCGTCCCATCGTCGAGGGGAGCCCCGAGTGGGAGGTGCTCTACAGGAAGGCCTGTGAAGAAGAACAGAGAAAACATGCCAAATCATGACTGCCGGCCCCGATCGTCCGCGTCGTCTTGAACGAAGTAGGTGACATGATGAAGATGAAGTGGATTGCTCTAGCCGTCTCGATGATGGTGCTGCTGACCGCGGTCTCCTGTACCAAATCGAAACCCAAGCCGCTGGTTCCTCTCACCTTGGCGTCGGGATCGTCTCCTCAAGCGGTGACCCTCACGCAGCGAGGGACGGAAGCGTTTTCCGCCAAGCAGTTTGTTGACGCCAAGACCCTTTTTGACCAGGCTGTGAAGGCGGCCCCAAATTCCGGCGAAGCGCATTATAATTATGCGTTGGCACTCAATGCCGTGGGGGAAACCGAAGAGGCGCGCCAACACTTTATCGATGCCGCCAACCTGGCCCCCGGCGACAAAGTCATTTGGGATTCCCCGGCTCTGAGGCCGTTCGGCAATCCGGACGCACCGAAAAGCTCGATGAAGGAACACCCCTATGGGACACAGAGGCCGACGTTTGGCGGCGGGCCGCGATGATGCGACGGGAGGAATGAGAGGATGGCGAAGGACATCGAAGTAGGACACAAGGCGCCTGACTTTTCCTTGCCGGATCAGGACGGAAGGAAGATCAGGCTGCGGGACTTGAAGGGGCAACAGGTGGTCCTGTACTTTTACCCCAAGGACAATACCCCCGGCTGTACCGCGCAGGCGTGCGGGCTGCGTGACTCGCTGTCCTCCATCAAAAAAACGGGAGGGTTGATCTTGGGGGTGAGCCTGGATGGTCAGGAATCGCATCAGAAATTCATCGCCAAATTCGGTCTGCCATTCTCCCTCCTGAGCGACGAAGACGCAACAGTTTCCAAGACCTACGGTGTGTACAAGTTGAAAAATATGTACGGGAAGAAATATTGGGGAATCGAACGGACCACCTTCATTATCGACGCGGAAAGTAACGTGTCGGCCGTCTTTCGCAAGGTCAAAGTGGATCAGCATGTGGAAGATGTCCTGGTTGCCCTGCGGAACTCTTCCTAGGCAATCTGCCAGTCGGGCTGCGCCGGAACTGTGCAGTCCGGATCCATCCTCGCGCGACTATGGATGCCCTCGAAAAGACTTCACATGCAACTCGAGCGGCCATACTCTCTCTGGTGCCGGGGCTCGGCCATCTCTATATCGGTGAGAAGCGTGGCTTCTGGGTCCTTCTCCTCACGGTCAGCGTCCTCGGGGTATGGCACGTGAATGGGATCGCGGCAGCTATACTCTATGGCGTGTTTGCCACGGTTGCAGCATGGGACACGGTGCTGATCGTAAAGCGTGATCACGGACTATTCTGACGACTGTCGAGATGTCGAAGAGGAGCGCTGCCGGTGTCATGTCGATTATCTCAGCCTCCATGTCGCAACGGGGGTGGTTCACGCAGCAGTGGGTGTGTTTGGCGGGGATCATGCTGCTCGTTGTGCCATACTCCTGGGGTATCTCTCATGCCGCATCAAAGATTTCTGCAGTCCTGACGGTCAAAGATGCTCTGACCACACCCAATCATCCGGCGCGGATCGTTGCCAGGCTTGTGCAAAAGGGAATGTTGACTGAGACGGGGCTCGGCGGAGAGTCACTGCAACTGGAAATCGCCGGGAAGGTCGTTGGGACGGCGATGACCGGCGGTGACGGACGTGCCTACTTTGAATACAGCCCTACGATGCGAGGTAACTTTCAGTTCGTGGTCACCCTGAGTGCTTCCCCCAGGGTAGAGACGTCGAAAGCCTCCGGCCTCCTCGGAGTGTGGGAACATCGACGGCCGATCCTCCTTCTTGAGGACCTCGCCCTTGTGGAAGACCATGGTGATCCCTCCGGCCTGTCGTTACCGATTGGAAAAAGGTCGCTCGGTGAATGGAAGCCGCAACCCGATGCAGCGGAAGAACTATCCCGTTTGGCGCAATTTTACTACAACGTGATCTATCTCTTGGATCACCGTGCCGAGAACGCGGAATTTCGAACGTGGCTGAACGAGCACAAGTTTCCAGTGGGAGTCATCATACAGATGAACCAGGGAACGAGCGGATTGGGGACGTTGCTTGACGATCTGAAAAAAGACGGCTGGACCGCCACCAAGAACGGCATTGGCCGGTCTCGCGGTTTTGCCGAAACCTTGCTCGAGCATCGCATGGAAGTCGTGATTGTGCCGGAGCCGAGTAAAGGTGACACGCCTCGTAAGGCAAAAATCGCGAAGAACTGGAAAGAGGTCCGCAAGCAATTATGACGGGCATCCGGAATGACACAGGTGGCAGCAACCGGTGAGTCGCCACCAAGCGACCGTACCG
>JBEVJJ010000209.1:0-5757 GCA_040510255.1 Nitrospiraceae bacterium
TGCGCGGTCGCCGCGCTCTATGCGAACGCGCAGTCCGCCCGGGCCGGGGTAGGAGAGAGGTAGTCTATGGCCGATATGATTCTCGTCATCAACGCCGGCTCTTCCAGCATCAAGTTCTCCGTCTACGGCGTCGGAGGGGAATCCGACCTCGCGCTGACATTGAAAGGTCAGATGGACGGGATTGGTAGCCACCCGCGCCTGCGGGCTCGCGACGCTGGCGGCCATTCCTTGGTGGATCAGATGTTCCCCGCCGCGGAGATTCCGGATGTGGCGGTCGCCACGGGACATGTCGGGGCCTGGCTTCGAGAGCACTTGCCCGGGGCGGTACCGGTGGCCATCGGGCACCGGGTGGCCCACGGAGGTCCCGACTATTCGGCGCCAGTGATGGTAGACGACGACATCCTGACAGCTCTGGAGCGGCTTGTCCCTCTCGCCCCGATGCACCAGCCGTACAACCTCCACCCCATTCGCACGATCCAGAAGCGCTTCCCCGGCGCCGCGCAGGTTGCCTGTTTCGATACCGCCTTTCACCGGGGACATCCCGAGGTCGCAGATCGGTTCGCCATCCCGGAGGCTCTCTACGACGAGGGCGTTCGCCGCTACGGGTTCCACGGCCTATCCTATGAATACATTGCGCGAGCCCTCCCCCGCGTGGCTCCCGAGATCGCCCAGGGATCCGTGGTGGTGGCGCACCTCGGCAGTGGCGCCAGCATGTGTGCCATCAAGGACGGGCGGAGCGTGGACAGTACCATGGCCTTCACGGGGCTGGACGGCCTGCCTATGGGCACGCGCTGCGGCCAGATTGATCCCGGCGTATTGCTATACCTCGTATCTGAGAAGGGGTACGGCGCCAAGGAGTTGGAGCACTTCCTCTACCACGAGGCCGGGCTGCGCGGGCTCTCGGGCATCAGTAACGACGTGCGCGACCTGCTGGCTAGTAAGGACCCGCGAGCCCGGCTCGCCCTGGACTACTTCGTCTACCGCGTGGCGAGGGAACTCGGCGCGCTCGCGGCCGCCATGCAGGGTATCGATGCTGTGGTCCTCACGGCCGGCATCAGCGAAAACTCCCCCGAGATGCGTGCCCGCATCTGCGCAGGTGCGGCCTGGCTAGGTCTCCGATTGGACGAGGCCGCCAACCGCATGGGAGGCCCGTGCATCTCGACGCCGGACTCGCAGGTTTCGGCGTGGGTCATTCCGACGGATGAGGAGCGGATGATCGCCGAGCATACCCTGAAGGTCTGGCAGGAGCAGGAGGTCCCAAAACATTCTCGCGTTTCTGGGGGAAGGGATCGATGACGCTGTTCCGACGGACCCACCTCCCTTCACGGTCTTGCGATTGCTAACACCTCTCAACATATTCTATGAAGCGGCGAAGAAAGGAGCAGAACCGTATACCAAGATTATTGAAGAACTGAACGATTCTTCAAAGTGATCCTCGATCTGCGTACATTATCCATTCGGGTGAGCGGAAAGACAGCGACCGTCTTCAAACCAATTGGTTTAGGACCGCCCAAGCCCTCATGTTGCTACGTTCGGATGACAAGAAACGTGCTCGCCTCAACTGCATAGGCCAGTTACTCTCACTGATTCCTTGCAAGAAGCTACCGCGGTGCTCCCCATGTGAGACCCTCCCTCCCAGCAATAAGGCGTCAGAGCTTCCCCTGAGTCGCCTGTCGTAACAATTCTTTCTCTCTCGATTGTCCTTTGCCTTTCGATATCTGAACCACGTTGCGATCACCCGTTCTGCTGTATGATAATGAGCGATTGCTTGCTGACTGGAAGACTCATGTTCTTATCGCGTCGAACAGTGTTAAAAGCGGCCGGTCTGGGGACACTGGCCGGTATGACCGGCGGGTGCGATGCCGTGGGGTCCGTCTTCGGCCGCATGTTTGCCATGCCACCGCGTGAAACCAATTACTTCACGCCGACCAACAAATTCTACGTGGTCAACTACTCTGACTCGCCGTTCAATGTCTCCCGTGACCTGCGTCAGGATGAATGGAAGTTGACAGTCAAGGGGGTGGTGAAAAAGCCGATCACATTGGGATGGCGGGATCTCTTGAATCGTGACAACTTCGAACAGGTCTCCACGCTCATGTGCATCGACACATTACCCGGTGGAGACAGCCTCGGGAATGCACGCTGGCGCGGGATCTCCTTGAAAAAGCTATTGCAGGACGCAGAAGTCGATCAGGAGGTGGTCCGCGACATTGTATTTCGTGGAGCCGATGCTTACGACGACAGTATTCCGTTGACCCGCGCGATGCAGGACGATGTCATGCTTGCCTTCCTCATGAACGGCGAGAAACTGCCGAAGGAACATGGTTTTCCGCTGCGCTTACTCGTTCCGGGACTCTATGGCATAAAGAACGTAAAATGGATCGTGGAGATCGAAGCCTACGCCGGAGACTACATGGGATATTGGCAACGCAAGGGCTGGACCGACGATGGCACCATCAAGACTTTTTCACGTATCGATTCACCGGGCCATTATCAGGCTCTGCGCGGCCCCGAGCAGCGATTTCGCGGTATCGCGTTCGGAGGGCCGAACTCCATCAGCAAAGTGGAAATCAGCTTTGATGCGGAGAAGACATGGGACTCGTGCGAACTCGAAACTCCGATGTCACCGTACTCGTGGGTGATCTGGAATTACACGTGGCGTCCACCGGCCAGAGGGAAGTTTCAGGTCGCCGTCCGCGCGATGGATACCAAAGGGCAGTTACAAATCGCCGAACTGATCCGCCCACAACCAGCCGGCGCGAGCGGGCTGCATACGATCATTGCGGATGTGGAGTCAGTCGGCTGAAAAAGACCGATCCGCTTGTCTCGTATCGTAGAGGTCCCCGCCCTTTCGTGCGGGGACCTCTCGCTACATGGGATATGTCTACCTACCGCCCCCGTTCCCCGCCCGCGCCTCGGAGAACGTCGTTCCAAACAACTCGACCATCGTGCGTAGGCCTTTCCGGACTGCTTCGGAGACTTCTTCTTTGGGCCCGTATCCGAGGATCGCCCGATTCCATAGGCTACCAGGTGTTCTCGGTGTGATGTAGGAACCCGCGTTGCAATCGATGTGATACGCGACAATCTGCTGTTCCCCTACTGTCCATACTTCGCACGTGAGAAAACCGAGTTGGCTCAGTGGTTCTGTCCCGTCGCCCGAGGGGCCAGTCGATCCCTCGAGCGGCAGCCCCGGCACCTTCTTCAGAAAGAGCACTCGCGTCAGATCAGTAAGGTCGGCACTTGCGAGCCCAATTTTTTCTGCCGTCCCCTGGGTCTGCACTTCAACGGACACGAACTTTTTGATTTGTCTCATTTCCGTCACGGATGCTGAATCCGGATTTGCTCCCAGCGCCACCACAGCGGGTACTGAATACGCGGCAAGAACCACTGCCAATGCTGTTACCCTACCAATCTCACTCACGTGACGCCCCATCCTCTTCCTCGCTACTCTGTCACGACTGTTCCCGGAATCCGCTCTCCCTCAGTTCTGCCAATCCATCTCCACTTCTCGCAGTATCCGGTCCAGGACCTTCTATTCCAGTCATCAATACCGGACACGATCCAACTTGGCGATGTAGTCATCGAACACTCGGCGAGCTTCCTTCGCCAGCAACTGGGCTTCCGGAATCAGACGCTCCTGAGGGAGACGCACGAACTGCTGGTAGACGAATTCGTCATCAAATCCGATCGCAGCGGCATCCTGGCTACTATTCGCGTAGTAGATGCGATCGATGCGTGCCCAGTAAATTGCGCCGAGACACATCGGACAAGGGTGAGCGCTCGTATAGAGATCACAGCCGTTGAGACTAAAACAGTCCAGCGCCCGGGTCGCTGCGCGAATGGCGATGATCTCCCCATGCGCGGTCGGGTCCTTAGTTACGATGACCTGGTTCCATCCCTCCCCGACGATCTTTCCATCCTGAACCACGACAGCACCAAACGGGCCGCCGTCTCCAGCCTCCAGGGCTTTGCGGCTCAACTCGATCGCCCGACGCATGAATTGCTCTGCCAACTCTCCGTCAACCCGTTTGTCCGTCGACGCCCGATCCGCCTCCGACACCTTGTTAATCATTGTATATTCTCCAGCACGGTCAGAAACAGCTTACTCATGGATATCAGACATGGTTGATGCTCCCAATGTGTTTTCTCAAGAGCGGAAATCGAACTGAGCACAGCAGCTGCCTGCTTTTCCCATGCGGCCGTTCCTACTCTACTTCTATCAGCGTGCAAAAGTCTTCCTCCGTCAGACGACACTAATTGTTTTCATACCTTGTAACCACGGGAGCCGGTCACGGGGAGACTAGCCCGCATTATTCATGAGGGTTCGTCACGAAACGGCGGAGACGCCATGCGAGACGGGCGCACGGAGCCGGAGGAAGGGAGGCATCCTTGAACAGGATGTTGACCGACCGAGCGGCGAGGCCGCCCGCCTGGCCCCGTGGAACCGGTGGCCAGGCTTGTCGTAGCGGCGTATCTGCGGTTGGAGTAGAAGCCTTCATGAATAATGCGGGCTAGGGCCACGCTCGCGCTTGATTTAGCCCGGCGCCCCCGTCTAGAGTCCCCTCACCGCACCGGGCAGACCTTATGGAGTGAACACCATATGGGTGAGACCCGCGTTGATCTCGAACATCTGCTGGAAGACTTGCGGGATGCGTATCCTTCCAGTCTCGAAGAAACCATCCTCACGGAGATCATCGCCAACTCTCTGGACTCCGGCGCCGGCCGGATTGTGATGACGGCTGATCCCGCGCAGGGCACCCTCACCGCCGTGGATAACGGCTCCGGCATGCAGCGCACAGAGATGCGGCGCTACCATGACATCGCGGCCAGCACGAAAGTACGAGGGCAAGGCATCGGGTTTGCCGGTGTCGGTATCAAGCTGGGCTTGCTCGTGTGTGACGACGTGATCACGGAGACCAAGCGCGGCAAGACTCATATCGCCACTCGATGGCACTTGGCCTCACGTCACCGCGCACCGTGGAGTTGGTTGCCTCCGCCGGGATTGACGGGCGAGCGAGGCACGGCAGTGCGGCTCAAGCTACACACTCCGCTCTCTCCTCTGTTAGATCCCGGGTTTGTCGAAGGAGTGCTCCGCCGGCATTACCAGCCCTTACTGGAGCTCACGTTCGACGAACTGCTGGCTGCACAGTACCCGGACCGCATTATCTTTAAGGTCAACGGCCGCCCGTTGGAGCAGCATCGCGCGGGGGATCAGGACCAGGCACCGCTCGTCATTCGCTTGGCCCGACGACGCAAGCCTTCGGCCTTGGGGTATCTGGCGCGGCACGCGGCACCATTACCTGAGGATCAGCGTGGCGTCGCGATCAGCACATTGGGCAAAGTCATCAAACGGGGATGGGATTGGTTGGGCGTAACACCATTACAGTCGGAACGGATCAACGGCGTCATTGAAGTCCCCGACCTGGCCGCCTCGCTCACCCTCAACAAAGGGGACTTCATCCGCACCGGTACCCGCGGAGCCGTCTATCTCGCCTACCGCAAGGCCATCCAGGAAGCCGTCTCACGACAACTGGAAGCGTGGGGCGACACTCGAACAGGAGTTCCTGACGCCTCCTCTCGGATGATGCGGCCATTGGAGCGGGACCTGGATCGCGTGTTGGAAGAATTATCCGACGACTTTCCCCTCCTCGCCTAACTAGTTGTACGGAGGGCAGGCGTCCAAAATCGATTGCCGATCGTTAGCGGGGGAACGTACACAGAGGGCAATGACATTTCGGTCCTTTCAGTCCGGGCGAT
>JBEVJJ010000210.1:0-3851 GCA_040510255.1 Nitrospiraceae bacterium
TGTTGGGGTGGCTGCTCAATTTGAAGCGACTGTCGAAATTGATACAAATTCCGGCATAGAGGGCAGCCACGCCGTTAACGGGCGATGCCGGTGAATGAACGGCAGGAGCAGGCGGTAGGAACTGTGAAACAAGAACAGACAGCGATCACAGAAATTCAATGGGGAATTCGACAGGCCCGGAGTGTGCTAAAAACAGCTGTTTGTCAACAGCCTGCTAGGTGTTTCAAGACGCAGCCGGCTCACAGGACCGAGCCCGCTCACATCTCGCGGGCGTGCACGGACGTGTCGTCACTTATCCGTGACGACGTGCACCTCGCCGGCGTCCGCAAACCTAAGACACTGGGCGCTCACCGTCTCGCGCCCGTGTGCAGACTTGAGGCGACTTCTTCGTCGCCTCGCACACCTCATGAGGGGCTAGCTTGCGCAGGGGTAGGCCATCCCTTACAATGCGATCCATTGTTCCGGTCTCCTATTCTGAGGAGGAAGTCATGAGCGGCTGTGCTGTGACAAGACGGTTCAACCTGGCTATCACGATTGGAATGCTGTCCATCTGTTTGGCGAGCGGCCCTCAGTTCTTGGCCCATGCCATCGATGTCACATTGAGCACGGACGAAGCCAAAAAAGCGCTGGAGGCAGGTCGTACGCCCATGGAAAAGGCCAATTCTCCGGAAGAGGTAAAAAAGGTGCTGCAACAGGCCGCGCTTGTCACACGGGTGGGCTCCGATCCCGAGAAGGATCCTTGCGGGGCCAGCGCGGTTCTTCGAACAAAGCGATACCGGCTGGCGGCATTCGGGCGTCAGGAAGCCGCCGAATCGAAAAAACAAAAGAAAGATGTTCGCATGCCAGAAGAATTTATTCAGAAAGTTGTCGACATGCCGAATATGGAAGTGGAAATCCAGTTGTGCGGAGACGACGAGTATTTTGCCGAGAAGGCGGACGTGGTGTTTCAGCAAAAGGGCAAAAATATCAAGGCGGTGGATGTCAGTCCGGCGGAACGCGGCCGGAAGAATGACGGCGACGGGCCGGCGTACCGCTCTCGCTTCACCGCTCGCTTTGCATATGATAGTTTTGATGCGAATGCCCCGACAACCATTGTCGTGACCTTGCAGGATGCCCAAGAAATACGGTTTGATGCAGATTTGTCAAAGGTGAAGTGACTGCCGAACACGGTATCCTCAGCCGTCAAAGTAGCGCCTGCGTTATTCGATCGACTGCATTATTCCAACCTGTCAGGATGCGACCTGCCCGTTCTCGGAATCCATGGACCGAACTCTCCCGTTTCGTACGCGCATGACGCTGACCATTCACATGTTGCTGTGCAGGGCCATACCGGTGCCAGCTGCTGCTGATTGGAGATGCACTGCCAGAGTCGCAAGATAAGAGGGAATCGACCGACGCTGGTTTAAGGAAGCTGGAGGGCGACCGCGAACGTCGCCGCATAGCCGTCGGCCGTCGCCGTCGGAACAAGCATGAGTTGATCGCCGCCGCGCCGGAAGATGCGATCATGCTGGTTCCGCCCGGTACGCGGTCCTCTTGCGGCATAGGGGGGGTCGGCGTAGACGCGGTCGGTCAGTCCGTCATCAAAATACATTTGTGATGTGAACTCAAAGCTTCGCCGGGCCGCGGGAGCGGAGCGAATCTTGAAGTGGATGTGCACCGTCCGGCCTTCATACCAGCCGGGGTATATGGTGACGAACCGGGCTTCGCCGCGCGTATCGGTGATCTGGTAGCCACGGAAGAATTTCCGGCCGACGGTATTGAAATCCGGATCACGCACGTCCGAATAGATGCCCAGCGCATCGCAGTGCCAGATATCGACTTGAGCCCCCGGAAGCGGCTGACAGTCTCCGGCGCCGAGTCGCGAGACCAGCACCGTCAAAGCCAGCGGCGTGCCGGGTCTGACCAGCCCATCGGTGGGATCGGAACGGATGTCGGAACGATGCAAGCGCTCGTCGACGAAATACGGGCCTTCGGTTTGTTCGGGACGGACTACACAAGAGGGACTGCCCGAGTCAGCAACAGCTCGAAAAGGATTCAGATCACCTGCCAACCACAGTGTGCCCGTGGCACCAAGCAATCTCAGAACTTCACGGCGGGAAAGGAGACGACCAAGAGGCGGATCGTCTGGCGTCATTGAGTTCTTCCCCCTCGAGTGTGCTGACATGCAAGACAAGACTCTTCCTCATTCCAGCACGAGCATTGGCGGCAAAGCCTGGGACAGCCTGTGCCCGTCCTAAGCAAGCGTGACTCTTCTCAAACTCGCCAAACGGGACGACCTCAATAACAGCCTCCTGGTACATTTTCTCTTTTATGCCCCACTTTGCTCAAGCCTTTCTAGGGAGAACTGGGACGGCCCGATTCATCGAAACGCTTTTTCGGAACTTCTCGACCTGATCAGTTTTGCTGCACAGTACGGGTACGTCTTGTACACTTCTGCGGAGAAATAGTCTTGGTTGGCGTCTACCATCCTTGTTGAGCCTGAGATATCTGCATATAGGCCCTTCGAGCTTCACGGCCTCATTCCCCAATCCCATGTCCTCAGATTCAGGGACAACTGTCCCATCGCGCGTATGCCAACGGTCTCGAAAGATCCTCTTAACCTCAGCTTCTATATCCTTTTGGCCCCATTCCTATAAGCGTTTTCTATTTCTGGCCACGCTGACCAAGGATCCGTCGCAATTCGGCGCAAATTGAATATTCTTGCAACTACAGAGTCCTCAAGAGCTACCACAGATGCGGGACCTCTTCGCCTTCGGGTCGATCAAGGCCATCTCTCCTACGTGTTCCTCTGCCACACGAAGAGCAACTTCACGATCATTACAAGGCCGCGATCCGTGGACTGAGGTTCGTGACGGGATGAGGGTCTTAGGACGACGGGGTCGAGGGAGAATTGATTCGGAGGGACTGCAGCGTGAACTTGGCCTGCCGGTGCGTCGTCAAGGCAAGGCTCACGATTGCGAGTGATAGTCCGAATATGGCGAACATCACGAGGAAGATGATAACTGAAAACGCCCCCGCCGTCAGGGCCCAAGTTGTGGAATCGGCTGAACGTGCCTGAAGAAGGTGCTGTTCGTGGTCGCGAATTTGTCCGATGGTCTGATGAACGGAATCCATCGTTTGTTTGTCATGATGGGTCAGGACCTGATTCCGTGCGGCAGGCAATCCATCGGTGTGCCGGATCATAATGACGTGACCTATCTCGCTGAGCCGCTCGCCAACCTGATCTTCCAAGGCCCCCACCTGTTTATTGCGGGTCGGATTGTCTCTCGTGAGATCGTCGAGCCGCCGCAAGTGCTGCTGGATGGAATTGAGAGACTCGCGATAAGGATCGAGATAGTGTTCTGCGCCCGTGAGCACGTACCCGCGCTGTCCGGTTTCTACGTTCAAGAGGGAACTGCCGAGGGATTCAAGCTCAAGCAAGACCTCCTGCGTATGCGTGACCCACTGCGTTGCGCTTCGAAAGTGCAGCAAGCTCAAAAATCCTGCAGCTGCGATCGCCTGAGTGGCAACGAAGGCAACCAAAAGACCGATCCACACCGCTTTGCCGGAAAAGATTTTTTGTAGATCCATGACTCGTGCTGGCCAAGACTCTAAGAAACTACTGTTCCCTGCAAAGTAATGTCAACAGTAAATATGCGCGACAAGGCAGAAATATTGGTCCCGTATACCAAAAATTGTTCAGCCATGTGCTGGTCTCGCTGGGGCAGTGTGGGAATGTCCAAGAACGTGGCCAGCGCATCAGGGATCATCGTGGCAGTATGTTCCATGAGCTGGCGGCCAGCCTCGTACCTCGCTTTTCGAAAATCATCATGTCCTTACACGTGGCGACTTCTGCTACGCCAGTCAATGAG
>JBEVJJ010000211.1:0-15785 GCA_040510255.1 Nitrospiraceae bacterium
CGTGTTTAGCCGCGACCAGTCCGAGGATTTCCCAGGCCTACTGATGGACGCTGCTCCAAAACACGCCGCATTGACCATCGATCCTAAGCTTCTGACCCGGGTGGCGAAAGGAGACCATCAGGCGTTCAGCCAACTCTACGATCAGTCGAGCACGCTCCTCTTTACGTTGGCCTTCAGGATACTCAACGATCGCGAGGAAGCGGCAGAGTTGCTTCAAGAGGTGTATTTGGAAGTGTGGAGAAAAGTAGCTCGATACGACGTCGGACGCGGAACCCCGGTCGCCTGGTTGGTCACCTTGACCCGTAGCCGGGCCATCGATCGATTGCGTGCCCGTACATCACGAGGTCAGCATCTCGTGGCAGACTCTCTTGAGAACCCTGCTGTTGCTCAGATTCAAGACCAAGGACCGAGTCCCTATGACGCGCAGGAAGATACGGAACTGCGTGAGTCCATGTCGAAAGCGATCGCCGATCTACCGGCTCCCCAGCAGCAGGCTCTTGAAATGGCCTACTATCAGGGCTTGTCGCATGCGGAAATCGCGGCCAGATTGAATCAACCGTTAGGGACCGTCAAAACCCGCATAAAGTTGGCGATGACCAAGTTACGCATGACGCTCCAATCCACGCTCGAACAATACGGATCATGATGACCCACGAGGAACTCGAGGAAGCGGTCCCTTTGTATGCAATCGGCGCGCTCGAGCGGCCGGAGCGGCAAGCGCTCGAAGCCCACCTCCTGTCCGGTTGCGCGACGTGCCATGCCGCGCTGAAAGACTATCAGGGAGTGGCTGCGCTTATTCCCTTCGGGCTGAGTCCGGCGGTTCCTCCCCGCACGCTCAAAGCAAAGGTGATGGCGTCAAAGACTTCTGGGGCGGTCGTGTCGTCCGACGAACCTGGACGGTCGAGCCTGGAGCCGGGCGACTGGATGAATCATCTGTTCCCCCCCATCAGCCCCGTGCGTTCATGGCCGCTCCGATTAGCGTTCGGTCTTGCTTCCATAGCGCTTCTCGCCGGTATTGGATTCCTCGCGTGGAACGCCTATAGCCGAAACGTGCGGGACGCTGAACGGATCGATCAACTCCAGGCCACCCTGCAACAGGAAGCCTCGAAAGTGACCGCATTACAGAAAGACACTGCTGAACGCGAGAAGATGTTACGACAAGCGCGCGAAGAAGTGGCCATGGGGCGTAATGATCTCGCCGAACTTCGAGAAACACTAGTTCAGCGTGAGGCCGAATTGGATGACGCTCGGACGCTCTTGTCTCAGCGTGAGGCTTCGCTGCAGCGCCTCGTTCGCCAGCAAGAAGAATTCTCCGCGCTTCTGAAGAGTCCCCATGCGAAGGTCGTGGCCCTCTCCGGTTCCGAATTGGCTAAAGAGTCCGGCGCTTTTCTCCTG
This sequence comes from Nitrospiraceae bacterium, assembly GCA_040510255.1. GTDB lineage: Bacteria > Nitrospirota > Nitrospiria > Nitrospirales > Nitrospiraceae > DASSBQ01. The sequence continues at coordinate 1,396 of JBEVJJ010000211.1, forward strand.
TTTGATCCCGTCACCAAGAAGGCCTGGCTGTATGCCTTTAACCTGCCGGCGTTGCCGTCGGGCAAGGTCTACCAGTTGTGGGCGATCGATGAGAAGCCGGTCAGCGCCGGCATCTTTAATCCAGACCCGGGGCAAAAAGGACGCTTGATGATAAGGAATCTTCCGGACTTCTCTAAAATGAAAAAGTTCGCCATCAGTGTCGAGCCGACCGGAGGACAGCCGCAACCGACCGGAGCAATTTATCTGATCGGCCAAACCTGATCCGGGTCGATCAAAAGTCGTCATGAATGCTACTACGGACCACCGTTTCATGAGGGAGGCTCTCGTGCTTGCCGGGAAGGCGGCGGCAGCCGGTGAAGTGCCCGTGGCCGCACTCATCGTGGAGGGTGAGGAGATCGTCTCGCGCGCGTGGAACCGACGCGAGATGTGGCAGGATCCGACGGCTCACGCCGAAATGATCGCCATTCGCGAGGCCGCGACCCGTCGAGGAACGTGGCGCCTGACGGGATTGACGCTGTATGTGACGTTGGAACCCTGCACGATGTGTATCGGAGCCATCATTCAAGCACGATTGTTACGAGTCGTTTTTGGAGCATGGGATCCGAAAGCCGGAGCCTGCGGCTCACTGTTGAACGTTCCCCTCACCGCGCGTTTGAATCACTCCATTCAAGTGACCGGTGGTGTGGCAGAGCAAGAAAGCCAGGCCCTACTTCAAAGTTTTTTTCGCACGTTACGGATAGAAGCTGATGTTGATGCTTAGCTCTACCTTACACAATCATCAGGCACCGTGGCCACCACCATCTTCCAGGACTCTCCTGCCGCCGCCACAGCAGCCGCAATCCCAGCCGAGACGTGAAAGGACTGAATCTTCCAGCGGAGGTCGTGGATCGGCATCGGTTCGGTAAGGAGATTCACAGTCCTTCCCGTTCTATCGAATTGGATCTCGATTTGAGCCAACCCCGAAGAGAGACCGAGGCCGCGAGCTTTCAGATAGGCTTCCTTGCAGGTCCAATACTGGAAGAATCGTTCCCTTTGCTTGTTGGCAGGGCATCCCACGATGTCTTCGAATTCACGCGTGGAAAAAAACCGTTGTGCCAGTTGCAGATGATCGAGGTCTGATCGCACCGTTTCCACATCCACGCCGACTTCTTGTCCCAGACTGACGGCGCAGACCAGGCAATCCACGGAATGAGAGATGTTAAAGCGAACATCAGGCGATTTGTCGGCATTGCCCTGCACAGCAGGCTTGCCATGTTCGCTGTAGCGAAAACTGATGCGCGACGGATCCAGCCCGAGATAGTGGGATAACAGCGTGCGCACGAGCCCATGCGACAGTACAAATCGCCGCTTATCGCGCTCGAATGTCAAGCGTGCCGCACGCGCATGTTCTTCAGGGGAAAGAAGCGATCGGAAAGAGGAAAGATGGCATGTAAAGCGCGAGAGGTCTGCCGTCCATACCCGCACGTCGTTCTTGGACAGACTGTACGCAGGTGGAGAGAACCCAGTCACAAGCCAGCCATGGTGGAACGAGCGATATTCATGCTCCGCCGCCCATCAAGATTCAGGAAGGGGCTGGCCGACGGAATCCGACCGGGAGCCGCCGAAGTGGACAAACGATTCCGTACATTCGACGAGTTTGCCCTCCTCCAGCTTGAGTACGCGATCTCCGAGATGGAAGTACCGGTCATCATGCGTCACGACGATGACCCCTTTCCCTCGTCGGCGGAGGTCCTGCAGCAGATGCCCGTAAAAGATCTGCTTATAGTGCGGGTCCTGATCAGCAGCCCATTCATCAAACACGCAAAACGGCCGATCTTCGAGAAGAGCCGTCACCAGGGCCAACCGCTTCCTTTGGCCTTGCGAGAGATCCACCGTCGAGAACGCATTATCCTCGATGCTGACCTTGTGATCCATCTGCAAGGTGCGTAACCATTCAGTGGCGGAACGCTGCGCGACTAAGGGGTCGATCCCCAACAGCTTCTTGAACAGAAAGAAGTCGGAAAAAATTACCGAAACATGCTGGCGAAACCATTCCTGATTACTCGCCGACACAGGTTCGCCATTCAATCGGATGACTCCTCTTTGTGGAGGATACAATCCCGCGAGCATCTTGACGAAGGTCGATTTGCCGCTTCCGTTTCCTCCAATGACAAAAATGACCTCGCCGGTCTCAAATGTCGCATCGATGGGACCCAGGACGAAGTGCCGGTCACTACCGTTTCCACTCCCATACTGGAACATTGCCCCGCGGATGTCGATACGTTGCTGTCCGGCGCCCACCGTAAAGGATGTCGAGGCTTGGCGTTCCTTTTCTTGAATGCCATCCAACTCCAAACCTAACTCTTCCAGTTTGGCGAGAGCGACGTGGCCACGACTGAGCGTTGGGATCATCCCAATCACTCCCCACATGGGAGCCACCATGTAGAGCATGGCAAAGACATACCCACGGAGCGATTCTCCGGATAGGGTGAAGAAGCCCGGGAAGACTAACAGGGTGACTCCGATCAACCCATAGAACAAGCCTTGCGTCCACGCTTCTGCGGATAAGTACTGCTTCGTCGCTGCAAAGTTATGGTCACGGAGCCGGTGAGCCGTACGCTCCAGTTCGAATGAGAGAAACTCCTCGCGGCGGGATCGATTCAGCATCAATTCCTTGATACCCTCCGTCAGACCCCGGAAATGCCCGAACAACGCAGCCCGGCTTTCTCGCACCGCCTGATTCGAGAGGAGGAACCTCCGGTAGAGTTCCCGATACCCGACGAATCCGATCACCGCCAGCACCGTGACACCTAAGAAGGCAGGCCATGACAACCACGCGAGATATAGAGAACATCCCACGAGCGTGGCCACGTTAATGGCCAGAGCCGGAATGCACTGGAGGGACCAGGCTAGGGCTCCCGTATCATCCGTCAATGTCGCCAAGAGCTGTGGCGCTCCATGACGCTCGAGCGCCCGGAGAGGAGCGCAAAGTACTTTTCGGCAAAGCCGGATTCCGATATCCAGAATGGTCTCCTGCGCGAATTTGACGAGCAGCAGTTGCGATATCCAGTTTGCCAAGACCTTCAGGACAACTAATCCAATGAAGGCTGCCGCCAAGCCGCGGGGTATTGCATCCGAATGACTCAAGAGGCGGTTGATGATCGCGAGAAGGCCAACGCTGGAAAGACCTGCGATCAGGCCAGTCACGATCATAAGAGCGGCCATCGGTTTGGCGCCGTCAAACAGAAATCGGACGAATCGGGAAACGTTCATAGGAGGCTACCCTGGCCCACGGCGTTTAGCAGGCTGAACACACACAATGTGGGATGCGAGAACTTCGGTCAAAGATGTCATTGTTCTCCGGCCCGGCTGCCGAGACGCACCAGGGTTCGGCGGGCCTACCCAGTGACCTTTTCAGCATCCTGTCAGGCCGCTCGTGAAGACTGTCCATCTCCGGAAGGGGCTGAATCCCTGCGGATGGGATTGGAATCGGGGCTCCAGAATTCCTGAAGATGCCGTGCCAACTGTTCGACGTGAGGCACGACGAACAAGCGCCCAGAATCTTCGGCCGGCAAATACACCGTCTGTGCTCCGCCGAGGGCTGTTTCGCTAAATACAATCCGCGTGTCGTTCCTGGCATCCGTCAAGCGCCGATTTGATGCGATAACATTGAGCACGCACCCACGATACGGCTTCAGGTCATATCGTGCAGCGGCATGAAACATGGCATAGGTGACTTGGTCCTGGTAGGCCAGATCGCGGTGTCGTTCGTGCTCGTGCAGACCGTACACCACACCCCAGATAGTACTCAGCTTCTCTCGCCAAAACACAGGCCAGTGCTTGACAGGAGATTCGTTCATGAGGCGGACGTACGTAATCAGTTTCTTCACAAGAAACATCACCGGCCATATCGCATACGGAGGACGGCGCCAGTGCGTGCGATAGGAGCTGGGATGCCATGATTCCATGATGGCGAGTCGTACCGATTCCCCCTGGGCCGTCAGCTGCTGCGCGATTTCATAAGCGACCAGTCCACCGGTGCAGGTCCCGCCCAGTAGATACGGTCCCGCAGGTTGTACCGAACGAATTTCTTCGACATAGTGGCGCGCCATATCTTCGACTCTCGTATGTGGCTTGGCTTTGCCATCCAATCCCTGTGCCTGCAGACCATAGAAGGGTTGATCCTCGCCGAGCAGTCTAGCAAGACGCGCAAACACCAACACATTTCCCCCGACACCAGGCACAACAAAGAACGGCCTGCGAGTTCCCTGTCCTTGAATAGCCACCAGTGACGTCCAGCGCGCCGAGCATCCCTCGTCCCGAAGTACATCGGCCAGCCCTTCGATAGTGGGCGTCTGGAACAGGAGCGCCATCGGCAGCCGTTTGCCGAAGATCTGTTCGATTGCGCTGAACATTCTGAGTGCAAGTAGCGAGTATCCTCCCAGATCAAAGAAGTTATCCCGTGTGCCGATCGGGGCTATTCCGAGCACCTGTTCCCAAATGGCCACCAATTGGAGTTCCACCCGATCGCGTGGACCGTGAGGCTCCGCCGACGCTTGCACAGGTATTTCTGTTGGGAGCGGCAGCGCATGGCGATTGATCTTGCCGTTGGCGGTCAGTGGGAATGCATCCAGAGTCACGATCGCGGCAGGAATCATGTAGTCTGGTACCTGTTCGCGTAGGAATCCTTTCAGTTCCCGCGCATCCAAGACGGCGGAAGGATTGAGCGTCACATATGCAACGAGTCGTTTGTCGCCGGGAACATCTTCCCGCACAATCGCGACGCACTGAGCAATGGTCGGATATGTGCCGATCACCGTTTCGATTTCCCCCAATTCGATGCGAAATCCTCGCAATTTTATCTGATGGTCCATCCGTCCGACGAACTCGAGACGACCATCTGGACGCCACTTGACCAGATCGCCTGTCTTGTACACCCGCTCATGGGGTATGAACGGGTTTGTTATAAATTTTTCCGTGCTCAATTGAGACAGCCCGCGATATCCCCGAGCCAGTCCGGATCCACCGATATACAGCTCACCGGGAACCCCGATGGGTACAGGTTCGCGATTGGCATCCAACACGTACACCTGCGTGTTGGAGATAGGATGGCCCAGGGAAACGGCATCATCCGCCTGTTGCACTCGATCGAGGGTGGACCAGATCGTGGTTTCCGTCGGACCGTATAAGTTCCAGACGGAGTTTGACCGATCGGTCAGCTGTCGGGCCAGGTCACGCGGAAGGGCTTCCCCCCCGCACAAGACTTTCACCTTCCGCCGTCCGCTCCATCCGCTCTGCACCACCATACGCCATGTCGCTGGTGTAGCCTGCACGATCGTGGCATCCCCTTCATCCAATTGCTTCGCCAGCCAGGCTCCATCGACGGCCTGGGAGCGATTCGCCAAACGAATGCTGCCTCCTGCCATCAACGGCAGATAGAGTTCAAGGCCCGCAATGTCGAACGAAAGCGGGGTCACCGACAGCATCGTGTCATCCGCACCCATACCGGGTTCTTTGAGCATGGACTGCAGAAAGTTCGTCAAGCTGCGATGTTCAATCTCAACCCCCTTGGGCTGCCCAGTTGAGCCGGACGTAAACAGAATATAGGCGAGATTGCACGCCCCCGCGATCGGCGGGATGTCATCCCTTCTCTGATTGCCTATTGTGCTCTCTTCTTGATCGAGGAGCACCACCGGAATCTGATGTCGTGGGATGGCCTCATGCAACACACTCATGGTGACGAGAAGGGCGGCTTGCCCCGTCTCAAGCATGATCGCCACTCGTTTTGCCGGCAACCCGGGCACCACCGGAAGATACGCTCCTCCTGCCTTAAGAATACCGAGCAACGCAACCAGAAGATCCACCGAGCGTTCCAATTGCACGGCCACGACTACGTCCGATGCGACACCCTTGCTGAGGAGATAATGAGCCAGTTGATTTGCGCGTCGATTCAGTTCCGCATACGTCAACTGCGCCTCGTCGCACATGACGGCGATGCGCACCGGGTGGCGACGAGCCTGCTCTTCAAAAAGTTGGACGAAAGTCCGTGTGTCATGGATGGCGCGTGTGGCATTCCATTCCACGGTGACCTGGGCCCTCTCGCTTGCAGTCAAGAGCGGCAAGCAGGCAACGGGACAACTGGGCGTTTCCACCATGGCTTCGAGCAGCGTCCGGTAATGTCGCAGCCATCGTTCAATGGAGGTCCGCTGAAACAGATCCGTATTAAATTCCAAATAGGCTTTCTGCGATGCCATGGGGTCGATCGACAGGGCAAGATCAAATTGGGCGGCGCCCCGGCTGATCTCATAGGGGGACCACGACAGATGCTTGAAATCCGTTCTGGCGAAGGGGGCATTGGCAAAATTAAACAGGACCTGCACAAGGGGCAAGCCGCCGTGACTGCGATCGGGATGCAGTTCTTCCACAAGCTTCTCGAACGGCATGTCTTGATGCGCGTAGGCGTCCAACGTGATCTGACGAACGTTTCTCAACAGCTGAAGACAATCAATATCTCCCGACAGGTCCATGCGAAGGACCAGCGTATTCACAAATGTTCCAATCATCCCTTCGATCGGCAACCAGTTCCGATTGGCGATGGGAGTTCCGACGACAAGATCCTGCTGGCCTGACAGGCGGTGCAGCAACGCAAAAAACCCCGTGAGAAACACCATGTATAGCGTAGCGCCCTCGCGCACACTTACCTGCTTGAGCTTGTTCACGAGCGCCCACGGAAGATCGATCGAGACGTGGTCGCCATGGAAGGAATGTCCTGCGGAACGTGGGCGATCCGATGGCAGGCTCAACGTCGAAAGATCGACCAGGCGCTCCTTCCAGTACGCGAGTTGCTTGTCCAGAACGGATCCACGCAACCACGTCCGCTGCCATTGCACGAAATCCGCGTACTGAAACTCGAGTTCCGGACGCGCACGACGAATCTTCCCCTCACAGTGCGCATTATAATTCTCGACCAATTCCCTGGCCATGATCCCATACGACCACTGGTCCGAGATAATGTGGTGCGTGGTCAATAGAATGATATGCTCCTCGTCCTCGAGTTGAATGAGCAGGATTCGCAGAAGCGGTCCGTTGACCAGATCGAATGAACGTCTCGCCTCCGTGGTCGCCATCTGCAGCGCAATCTCTTCACGCCGCTCTCTCGCGATACCGCGCAGATCCTCGTCGGTCCACATCGGGTCCAGCATGGCATGGATGCGTTGTACCGGACGTCCGTCGGCTTCGCCAAACGTGGTGCGCAAAGACTCATGCCGGTGCACGAGTTCGAATATCCCGCAGCGCAGCGCAGCTTTGTCAAGCGGACCATGGAGCCGCACGCTCGCGGGGATGTTGTAGGCTGAGCTGTCCGGCGCCAGTTGATATAAGAACCACATCCGCTCTTGAGCAAATGAAAGCGGAACGGGGTTTCCACGAGGAATACGCACCATGGCCGGCGTCTCGTCGAGTGGTTCCGCGTCTTGACCAATTTGATGGATGAGCTGCGCAAGGCTTGCGATGGTCGGTGATTCAAATATGAGACGCAAGGGAACCGCCGCTTTCACGAGCGACTGCACTCGCGACACCAGTTGCGTTGCCAGCAGGGAGTTTCCCCCCAATTCGAAAAAGTTGTCATGAACCCCCACATCCCTCACATGAAGAATCTCCGCCCACATCTGGGCCAGCATGTCTTCAGTAGCATCGCGAGGAGCCACGTAGGCAGAGGTCACATCCAACTTGCTGGCCCGGCTGTCGAGCGCGACATGCAGGGCCCGCCGGTCCAGCTTTCCGTGATGAGTTTTCGGCAGCGTCTCGAGTTCGACGAATGCTGAAGGAATCATGTACCCAGGCATCGTCTCTTTGAGGTCGAGTTTGAGCCGGCTGATGCTGAGGTCGCTGCCGGCCCGAGGAACAATGAACGCGACCAATCGTCTGTCGCCGGGCTGGTCTTCCCGCATATCCACAACGGCCTGCAGAATATCCGGATGGGATGCGAGCATGGATTCCAACTCTTCCAATTCAATCCGGTAGCCTCGAATTTTCACCTGACGGTCGATTCGTCCGCGATACTCAAGAGTGCCGTCTGGGCACCATCTGGCCAGGTCACCTGTCCGATACAGACGAGGCTGCGACGCGATCCAGGACGGGCTTGCGACGAATCGGTCAGCCGTCAATTCCGGTTTCATGTATCCACGTGCCAGACCGACACCGCCGACATACAGCTCACCGGTGACGCCGACCGGCGCCGGCTGAAGATTCGAGTCCAGAACGTATATCTGGACCTGTCCGAGTGGACGCCCGATCGACACCTCTGGTGACGACTCGCTCTGTACCAAGGGAGAAACGAGATCTCCGAGAGTCGCAGCAATGGTCACTTCCGTCGGTCCATATGTGTTCACCAGGCGCACGGCATGAGGAACCAGACCGAACCACCGAGCCACGGCATGAGGCAGCGCCCGCTCTCCCCCGATAATGACCACGCGGATGGAGGGGGGGAACGTGAGCGCATCGACCTCCATCCGGGCTACCAGTTCATGCCAAAACGCCGTCGGCAGGTCCAGAACACTGATCCGCCATTCGTGACATGTGTCCAGAAATCGCGCCATCGAGTCCAGCATGCGTGAATTGCGCAGGATCAGGGTCCCTCCTGCCATGAGACAAGGAAAGATTTCCTCTGCCGCCGTATCGAACCCAATCGAAGCGAATTGCAGCACGCGATCTGTCGCACAGTGCCCGATATGTTTCGAGATGGCCTCCACATAGTTCACCAGGGAGCGCTGCTCGATCATGACCCCTTTAGGCTGCCCCGTCGAGCCGGAGGTATAAACGACGTAGGCCAGATTGCGATCGGTCCCGTCATGTGGCGGTGAGGTCGCGGACAATCTCGCGATAGCTTCGCCTTCTGAATCGAGACAGACCGTGTGCGGATGCGCGGAAGGAAGGCGCGTGAGCAGATCCGTCCGAGTGAGCAATACACGGATCCGGGCATCCTCCAAGATCAGTTCGAGCCGTTTTGCCGGATAGTCCGGGTCCAGCGGGAGATATGCCCCTCCCGCCTTCCCGACCGCGAGAAGCGCCACGATCAGGTCGATGGAACGTTCGAGACAGAGCCCGACTACGACGTCCGGCCCCACTCCGCGGGCTCGAAGATAATGCGCCAATTGATTGGCCCGCGCATTCAGCTCGTGATATGTCGCGTAGCTTGTCTCATGCATCACCGCGACGGCATCCGGCGTCTTTCGCACCTGGTCCTCGAACCGCTGCTGGATACTCTGACTTTTCATCTGAGGCAGAACAGGACTATTGAACTCTTTCAGCACGCGCTCACGTTCACCATCGGCCATGAGAGACAGATCGGAAACAGGCCGATCGGCATGTTCGCTCATTTCTCTCAAGATTTGCAGAAAATGCTCCTGCATGCGTGCGATGGATCCAGAAGCAAATAACCCGGCGTGATATTCGAAGCATCCACTGATTCCCTCGTCCGTTTCCGTCATCTCGAGGCTGAGAGCGAACTGCCCGCCCTGTTGCGGAATCACAAAGAGATCCCAGTCATTGTGGCTGACCAATGACGGCCGCGTACCCTGTCCGTTCTTCATGTGCGCATCGAGTTGATGCAGCATGTGAAAGCGCTGCAGGGCAAACAGCACAGTGACCGGAGATTCATGCCTGGAATCACGTCCGCTTCGCAATTGGGCTGCGAGGAGCGAGAAGGGGTACTCCTGATGATCCAGCGCTTCAAGCACGGTGCGGCGTGTACGATCCAGCACGGTCCGGACCGTCATCCCGCCTGTGACCTGTTCGCGTAGAGCGAGCACATTGACAAAGTTTCCTACGATCCCCGCAAACTGCCTGCGGATCCTTCCGAATGTCGGTGATCCGATCACCACATCCTCGATTCCCGTGTACCGGAATAACAGAATCTCAAGCCCACTCAGCAACAGCACGTACAGCGTGACACCCTGAGCTCTCGCGAGTTCTTCTAATCGCTGGCTCAAATCCCGATCGACCGCAAACGACTGCCATTGGTACTCGGAAAGATCTGCAGACGCCCTGGGACGGTCATACAAGATATCGTAATGGGGCAGCTCGCCAGCCAGTTTCGCCTGCCAGTACACGGCTAATTCGTGCCCTCGCACACCGGCCAACATCTCACGTTGACAGGCGACAAATTGGCCATACCCGGCGCTTGAGGATGCCGCGGGCAGCGTGACGCCGGATTGCATCGCTTCATAGATGTGCTTGAGTTCGTCGACCACTAGGGCCATCGACCATCCGTCAACTGCAATGTGATGCGACACCAGCAGGAGGAACGCGTGCTCTGGATGACGAAAGAGATGAACACGCCATATCGGGCCAGAGCGGAGATCGAATGGCTGTTCGGCGGCTTCCATGGCCTTTTGCCGAACACGATCCCACGACCATTGCGGGAGGTCGATGTTGTCCCAACCCGGCGACAACGAATCATGAACCAGTTGGCAAGGCCCATCATCCCCCATTTCATATGTCGTCCTCAGCATGGGATGGCGATGTTCCAGTTCTCCTATCGCCGCACGAAGCACTGTTTCGTCAAGATTCGATGGAACACGGATGAGCACAGACACATTCGGAGCGGCGCTCTCGGGTTCTAATTGATGAAACAACCAGAGGGCAAGCTGGTTATGAGAGAGGGCTTGAAGCCTTGAATCCTGTCCTATTGCACGAGGTGCAGCCGACGCTGTGTCATCGACGTTTGTTCTACTGAGGATCAAACCAGCCGCATCAGCGAGTGTGTGCTCGCCAAGGAACGCCGTAAGGGATACGGTGATGCCGAATACAGACTCCACATGATGGATCAGTTCGACCGCTTTGAGTGAATCGATTCCCAGACGACTGAGAGGCTGCCCCTTGACACGGCCGGTTTCACAGCCCAAGAGTCCGCTGATCACGAGTTCGAGATGCGTTTCCAAGAAGAACTTTCGCTTCGATGCCGGAAGTGCACGAAATTCCTCCGTCACCGCGATAACCGGAGACGTATCCAATGAGGCACTCGTGAGCGTATCTTGCATCACAACTGTCAGTTCATGTGAGTGAAACGCCTGACGACATGCCTGTCGCTGAATCTTGCCGCTCGAGGTTTTGGGGATAGTGCCGGCCTTGATGAGGACGATGGTGTCGGTCGATACGTCATGGTGCTCTGCAACGGCCTGGCGAATTTGTCCGACGAGCTCCCGGAGGTCCAGAGTGTCCTTGAGACGTTCGATCTCCTGAACAACGATCAAGCGCTCTTCGCCTTCTGTTCCAACCGCCGAGAAGGCGGCGCCGCTGCCGGCCCTCAAGCTCGGATGACACTGTTGGACGGTCCATTCGATATCCTGGGGATAATGATTTCTTCCCCTGATAATGACGAGGTCTTTCAGCCGGCCCGTGACATACAGCTCACTATCCTTGATGAACCCCAAATCGCCGGTCCGCAAGAACGGCCCTTCCCGCGTGCCCGCGATGACGGCGTGAAATGTCTGTTCCGTTTCCTGAGGGTGATTCCAATAGCCCTGGGTGACGCTGCGTCCGGCGAGCCAGATCTCCCCGACTGCGTCCGGGGGAGTTCGTTGGTTGCTGAGAGGATCCACGATCACTACCGTCGTGTCGCCGATGGGTCGGCCGCAACTGACCACGGTACGCCGACCGGAGGACGCGGTCGTGGCAATCTGCACAAGGCCTTCTTCAAGCGAAGAGGCATCAAGGTTCTGATCCTTGGGCCGTTCACCCCCTGGTTTGAGCGTAATCAGCAAGGTATATTCCGCCATCCCGTACGCAGGATAAAATGCCTCCGGCCGGAAGCGGGAGGGGGCGAACGCTTTGATAAAGCGATGCATCGTCTCAGCGACGATGGGTTCCGCGCCGCAACTTGCAACCTGCCATCCCGACAAGTCCAGAGCCGCTCGGTCTTGAGGAGTGGTCATTACCACGCAATGTCGATATGCGAAATTCGGCCCTCCGCTATGGGTGACGCGGTAGCGCTGAATGGCTTGCAGCCAGCGAAGCGGACGCTTGAGAAATGTCACTGCGGACATGAGATAGGCAGGACGTCCGATCCACAAGGGATGGAGGACTCCCTTGACGAGACCATAATCGTGGTAATGCGGCATCCACGACAAGGTGACCGCATCATCACGATACTGTCCAGCGGTGGTAATGCACCAGCAGTGGTGCGTCAGGTTGCCATGACTGACCATCGCTCCTTTTGGAGAGGAGGTCGAGCCGGATGTGTATTGAAGATAGGCGACGTCTTGTGCGCGCCTGCGAGGACGGGTCCAGCTATCTACTCCTTCAGAACCGAGTGTGTCACTGAGAATCCATGAATCCGGTTTGCCTAACAAACCCTCCGACAGAGATTCTTTGCACAGAGATATGGTTTCCTGCACAGTCAACACACCGGCAGCCTGGGCGTCCTGAGCAATAGCGGTTATGCGCCGCCTGCTTTGCTTCGCCCGGAACGCGTCCGGAGGGGGCACGGGGATCGCAACCATGCCGGCATAGAGACACCCCCAGAACGCCTCGACGAATTCCAGACCGGGGGGGTGCATCAACAGCAACCGATCGCCCGCGTGAAACCGTTGCTGCAAGAACACGGCGATCGCGCGGGCCCGCCGATCGAGCTCGGCGTAGCTGAGAGACCTGTCAATAGTGAGGCCGTCTTTTAAGAAGATATAGGCTGGGAGATCGGGCTGTTCGCGAGCCCGCTTATGCAGAAGTTCGATGAAGGTGTTGTCAGAGAGGGGTGAGTGAACCGAATGGCCTGTCACAATAGTGAACTCAGAACGGCACACACGTCTTACGGGAACAACTCCCGCAACAACATCTGCCCATTGCTGCCGAGTGCGATGCAAGCATCCGCGTACGTCTCATGGGAGTGAATGTGGGAGGAAATCAGATATTGGCAATGTCGACAGTCTGACCCGGTAGTTTTCCTTTCATGTGAGTCTAAGGCACGCTTCCATCATCACAAAACGGATTCGCGTTTTTGTTCAACACCATCCTGCGCACACTGCACTCGGCTTGAGTCTGTTGACCTGCGAGGCGAGATGTTCGTTTCGACTAAAACGGAGCGTCACTATCTCATCTGATCCGAGTCCGTCGGCTGGACTGAACGCCCCTCCAGCCACCGAAGGACCCGATAGCTGCACCAAAAGAGTGCTACAAACAACAGCACCGCCGCGCCTTGGATCAGCACATCGAGATGAAGGGGAATGGTCATCGTGGACCTCTAGGTAATTGTCGCAGTCTCCCAGCACCGGTGCCGCAGTGATCGCATTCCGTTTGACCGTCCAAACATGCATGTTTGGGGGCCGTACCGCATCGCAATCAAAACGCCACGAGTCCCCGGTGGGGTCTTAGAGTCACGAGACACGGTATAGGAGACGATAGGCGAGTGATATCTGTCAAAACAGGAGGGATACAGTCGTCATAGGTTGCTGCCCCTTCCCTTGCCAGGTGCCCAAATTTTGGTTGAGGAGATACCGGACGAGGCCGCTGGCCGTGATGCTGGTTGGGCACCCGCATCGCCTTGCGATGCCAAAAGGTCCCCGCGGTTCCTGCCAAGACTCAATGATTATTGCCGAACACGACGAATGCCAAACAATTGGGGCATTTTCTCATGAAGCGACGCCGATCGCCTAAAACGAGCGAGCCACGGTTTCACTGGCGATTGTGAATCCGCTGAGACGACTGGAGGACAAGCGGCAGCCGCTTCTCACGAGACCCATGCAAGCAGAAGTCGCTGTCCTGATGGGACCGAGAGCCCTGAGCCCCCACCCTGGCAAGCCTACTCGTTTCGCCGAAGCGGCTGCGCCCCCTTGCACGAGCGCATCGTTATCGGTATAAACTGCGGGCTTCGGATTGAGACGGAAGTGTTCCCTTGTCAGGAAACGATGTAACCTGGGGAATTCTGAATGTTTGAGAGTAATTGAATATTTCCGGCTTGCGGAGAGGTGCGAGAGTGGCCGATTCGGACGGTCTCGAAAACCGTTGTCCTGAAAGGGACCGTGGGTTCAAATCCCACCCTCTCCGCCAACATTTTCGAGTACTTCGGCAACAACATCACCGAGGCGTACCGGTGCTGCATTCGCAGTTGTAACCGTGTTTGTAACCTTTTGCTGCTGAATGTACCCATCGAGCTTCATTGCTGCCCCTCTCAGATCCTCCTCTGACGTGACGTTATAGCGGTCGAATACTGATCGCGTCTTGTGACCACTGATCTTCATGGCAACAGTTTCAGGCACCCCTGCCCGTACCAGGTTTCTGACCCCTGTCCGCCGAAGGTCATGGAACAGCAATCCTTCCAAGCCCAACCTCTTGACCTAAATTTATTAGGCTCCCTTACTGATCTTTTGGAAGATTGTGTTATCCATCGTTCAAGCGCGGCAGCCTTTGCAAAGCGC
>JBEVJJ010000212.1:0-6640 GCA_040510255.1 Nitrospiraceae bacterium
CGACGGGATGCGCTGTCCATCGTGCGAATTATTATCGAAGGTCGGCTCATGCTTGATTTGCCTCAGGCCATTGAAAAGGCAGAAGAGGGACTGAGGAAGGCGGGCGTGACAGAGGCGGCAGCCGGGATACGACAGAATCCGATGGATTTTGTCATTGAACGCCTGCGATTCTATGCAGGGGCTAGTGGCTCTATCAGACGTGATGATGTCGTCGAGGCAGTGTTGACACGGCATAATATTCGTCGGCTGTCCCTCGTAGATCTTCTCGACCGCATGACGGCCTTGGAAGCCGTCATGACGAAGCCGGATTTCGAGCCGCTCATCGTCGGGTTTAAACGTGCGCATAGGCTTAGTGAGAAAGAACAGTGGGACCGCCAACCGGTCGACCCTTCACTGTTTCAACATCAGGCTGAGACAACCTTACAAGCACAACTGAACGCCGGCCGCGAACGGTTTCCCATCTTGATGGAACAGCACGAGTATGCGAAAGCCTTGGAGGCCTTGGTTCAGCTGAAAGAACCGATCGATGAGTTCTTCAACGGTGTCATGGTCAATGCCGACGATCCGGCGGTCCGGTCCAATAGATTGTCACTGCTGAAAGAGGTCGATGAGTTGTTCATGTCATTCGCCGATTTCTCCCAGATTGTGGTACAAGGGACATAGCAGCATGGTAGACGGATGGATGCGACTCCTGACACCGCAGCTCGACCTCCCACCGTCACCAGGGAGGCCGAAGTAAGGGCGACGAAGGTGCGGCGCTTTTCGTCGGGCGTCAGCGTCGTCATGATGGTGGTCTGCAATGCGATCTTCTTGTTCGGGATCTGGGTCACCGGAGTCAATTTCGAGCGTCTGGTGCGCACCCCCGAAGTGTTCAGCGCCCAACAAGACATCTGCCTCCGGCAGGCGTATCGCAACATTCCCGGTGCCGCCAATCCCGTGCAATTCTGCTCGGAGTGGATCCACCTCGCTGATTCCACCGGGCAAACCCACAAGTTTGAAAAAGAAACGGAGATCAAGCAGGGGGCCGACGGCACGTTCTATCTCGACTACGGTCCGCTGGTGGATTATCGGTTTTTCGCCGTCGTGGCGTTCGTGATTGCAATCCTGGTTTGTGGAATTGTGCTCAAACGACACTTGGTCAACCGCTATCGCATGAGATTGGAAACGGCTGCCCAGCGTGCGGCGCCGATGCCTTGACCTCATAGCAGAAGGGGAGAGCAGCGTGGGCAAGAAATACGTCTACTATTTTGGTGACGGGAAGGCCGAAGGAACGGGAAATATGAAGGAGTTGCTCGGCGGCAAAGGCGCCGGGCTCGCCGAGATGACCAATCTGGAGATTTCCGTCCCTCCCGGTTTCACAATCTCAACCGACGCCTGCGTCGAATACTACAAACGCGGCAAAGTCTATCCGCCGGGCATGATGGACGAGGCGCTCCATGCGTTGAAGCGGGTCGAGCGGTCGATGGCCGCCGGCTTCGGAGATCCCGACAATCCGTTACTCGTGTCGGTTCGATCCGGCGCGCGAGCCTCCATGCCGGGCATGATGGATACGGTATTGAACGTTGGGCTGACGACCAAAACGGTGCAGGGTCTGGCGGCGAAAACCCGGAACGAGCGCTTCGCACAGGACAGCTATCGACGCTTCATTTCGATGTTCGGCAGTATCGTGATGGGAGTCAGTCGAGAGCACTTCGAAGATATTCTTAAACATAAGAAACAGGATCTGGGCGTCACCCAAGACACGCATCTGGACGCGAAAGCGTTGAAAGAGCTCGTGGTCAGTTTTAAAGAGCTCGTGCGGGAAGAAACCAAGCGGGAATTTCCGGACGACCCCCTCGACCAACTACGCATGGCCATCAATGCGGTATTTTCCTCATGGTATGGCGCACGGGCGGTCACCTATCGCCGCTTGTACAGTATTCCTGATTCCTGGGGCACGGCAATTAATGTGGTGGCGATGGTCTTCGGCAATATGGGCGAGTCGAGCGGGACCGGCGTGGCATTCACGCGAGATCCCGCCACGGGAAACAAGGTATTTTTCGGCGAATGCCTGATGAACGCGCAGGGAGAGGACGTGGTAGCTGGAATCAGAACTCCACTTCCGGTGACCCAACTTGCGAAAACGGTCCCTCATGCATACAAGGAACTCGAAAGCACGTACAAGAAACTCGAACGCCATTACCGCGACATGCTGGACCTGGAGTTCACGATCCAGGAAGGCAAGCTCTACATGTTACAGACCCGGGTCGGCAAGCGCACCGGCATCGCGGCCGTTCGCATCGCGGTCGATATGGTCAAGGAAGGGGTCATCTCCAAGAAGGAGGCCCTGCAGCGCGTTGCTCCTGACCAGCTCGCGCAATATTTGTACCCAATCTTTGATCCGAAAGAGGAGTCCCACTGCACGCCCCTCGGAAAGGGTCTCCCGGCCGGGCCGGGAGCCGCCGCGGGAAAGATTGCGCTGACACCCGACCGCGCGGTGGAGATGAAAGCCGCGGGCAGCCGGGTCGTCTTGGTCCGACAAGAGACGAGCCCCGACGACATCCACGGCATGAACGCGGCGCTCGGCTTTCTCACGGCGCGCGGCGGGATGACGTCGCATGCGGCGGTCGTCGCCAGGCAGATGGGAAAGGTCTGCGTGGCCGGCTGCGATGCTATCGACGTGCAGGATGGCCAGACGGTCAGAATCGGCACGCAGCTGTTCCGGGAGGGCGACTATCTTTCGATCAACGGCTCGACCGGGAATGTCTACGGCGGGGATATTCCCGTCATGGAGTCCGAGGTCATTCAGGTTCTTCAGGGCAAATTGGACATCTCCAAATCGGAAAAGTACCAATTGTTCGATACCGTCCTGAAATGGGCCGATGAGGTGCGCCGACTCAAGGTCAGGGCGAACGCCGACGTACCGGATCAAGCCAGGATTGCACGGGCATTCGGAGCGGAAGGGATCGGCCTGTGTCGCACGGAACATATGTTCTTCGCCGAGGATCGCATTCCGATCATGCAGCAGATGATTCTGGCCAGGAAGCGAGAGGACCGTGAAAAGTATCTTGATCAACTGCTGCCACTGCAAAAGCAGGATTTCATCGGCCTATACCGGGAAATGAAGGGCTTTCCCGTTACCATTCGACTTCTGGATCCGCCGTTGCACGAATTCCTGCCGAAGCGCGAGGAGTTAATGGTGGAGATCGCTCAGCTCGAATTGACCGGCGGCAATCCCTCCATCATTGAAGAGAGGAAGCGACTCCTGGCACGGGTCGAGGAATTGCACGAGTTCAATCCGATGCTCGGCCTGCGCGGGTGTCGCCTCGGAATCACCATGCCGGAGATTACCCGCATGCAGGCGCGAGCCATCATCGAAGCGGCTTGTGAAATGGCGAAGGAGGGAAAGAAGATCGTGCCGGAAATCATGATCCCGCTGGTCGGCATGGTCTCGGAGATGAAAGCCCAGAAAGATCTCATTCGTGAGGTGGCACAGGAAACGATGAAGCGTTACAGTCTGAAATTGTCCTACCTGGTCGGGACGATGATCGAGTTGCCCCGCGCGGCCGTCACGGCCGACCGGATCGCGGAAGAAGCCGAGTTTTTCTCCTTCGGCACGAATGACCTCACGCAAACCACCTTCGGCTTTTCACGCGACGATGCTGCCAAGTTTGTGGACCACTACAAGTCAGTCGGCATTCTCGAATCTGATCCCTTCGCCGTTCTGGATCGGGAGGGAGTCGGCGCGCTCATGCGAACGGCCATTTCCGCGGGACGCAAATCCAGACCGGATATCAAACTTGGCATATGCGGAGAACACGGCGGCGATCCCAGTTCCATTGAATTCTGTCATCAGATCGGGCTGGACTATGTGAGCTGTTCGCCATACCGAGTCGGCATTGCCAGGTTGGCCGCGGCTCAGGCCACTCTCACGGAGCAGGATAATAGAAAGGCCACTCCGGTGGCCAAAGCCAGTACACACGCAAGCCGCAGACCCTCTCGTCCCGTCAAGCGATCCGTCGGCCGATCGGCACGTAAGAAACGGTGAACCAGGTCGATCTCGACCGCCAGTACATGAAGGTTGCCCTTCGCCTCGCCGCGAAGGGCAGGGGATCGACTCACCCCAATCCCATGGTCGGAGCCGTCATTGTCGCCAAGGAGGGCGTGGTCGGGCAGAACTACCATCGCCGGGCAGGCGGTCCGCACGCGGAAGTCCTCGCGCTGCAACAAGCGGGAAAAAAGGCCGCGGATGCGACGCTGTACGTCACACTCGAACCCTGCAACCATCTCAACAAGCGAACCCCACCCTGCGTTCCGTTGATAGCGCAATCACGTCTCCAGCGAATTGTCGTAGCCATGGCGGATCCCAATCCCCAAGTAAATGGGCGAGGCATCCGGCAGTTGCGACGGCTGGGCCTCAGGGTCGACGTGGGCTGTCGAGAAGAAGAGGCACGCCGCCTCAACCAGGTCTATTGCCATTGGATTCGTACGAGACGCCCATTCGTCACGCTCAAGGCCGGCATCACGCTGGATGGACAACTGGCGACAGCCTCCGGCGAATCCCGCTGGATTACCGGTGAACCAGCGCGCCGTGACGCCCATCGGCTACGATCACAGGTCGATGCCGTCCTTGTCGGAATCGGAACGGTGCTGCGCGATAATCCCAGCCTCACAGCCAGGCTTTCCGACCAGCCCAAACGGCTGGCCTCACGGCAGCCGGTCCGCATCGTAGCGGATAGTCACCTGCGCATCCCGCTTACCATGCAGCTCGTCGCCCACCTACATGAGGCGCACACGCTCGTCGCGACGACGAGCGCTGCGCCTCCGAGAAAGATCGCGCAACTCCGAAAACGGGGGATCGATGTGCTCGTGTTGCCGGGTAGCAAAGGCCGGATCTCTCTCATCGCCTTGTGTACGCTGCTCGGGCGACTGGGAATGCGTCACGTGCTGCTCGAAGGAGGCGGGACGTTGAACGCCTCTATGCTGAGGAGGGGACTGGTCAATCGGATTGTCCTGTACGTCGCTCCACACTTACTCGGTGGGCAGGATGCGAAAGGATTGATTGGCGGGGTCTCGCCCAAACATCTCAGCGAAAGCCTGGTTGTGAAGAGCGTGACCATTCGAAAACTTGGACGTGATATGGTGATGTGTGGCGACGTGCAGATGCCATAGGCTATCTATGCGTTCTCCCTCTCAACTGTCTTCACGAACAGTGGTCGTCGGACGCAACATCCGTTGGAGCATCGTATTCATATGCTCGCTGATCCTACCTCCTCTTGGGAGCCATGCAGAGACCCCGGCTTCTGCGACGGCTCCGGCTGGAATGGTCTGGGAATACCTGTACACCGATGACGCCGACCAGGCAGATCGGCTACTCCGTCAGATCCTGAACCGTTATGATGGACATGCGGATGTGCTCCAACAGGCGATCCGATCTGGACCTCCCTACACGGATCAACCGGTGGGAGTATTACCCGACGAGCGCATCGTCCTTCGTGATCGGCCGTACCGCTACAGCCTATACGTTCCGCCTTCTTATCGCCCGACGGAAACCTACGCGCTGATCGTGTGCTTGCACGGAGCCGGATTTTCCGGCGACGCGTATCTCGAACGATGGCAACCTCGCCTCGGCGAGCGCTATATCCTTGTCTGTCCCTCATATCCGGCTGGTTCCTGGTTCACTCGCCGCGCAGAGGATCTCGTGCTGGCCGTCATACGCACCGTTCAACGACGGTATCACATCGATCCGGATCGAATCTTTCTCACCGGGATGTCAAACGGGGGAATCGGAGCCTGGCTAATCGGGATGCACCACGCCCCATTGTTTGCCGGCATCGCCCCGATGGCGAGCGGCATTGATGACGTGCTGTTCCCGTTCTTGGAAAATCTTCGGAATACCCCCGCGTACATCATTCACGGTTCTCAGGACCAGGTTATGCCTGTTGAACTCAGCCGCAAACTGAATAAAGAGCTGGACCATCTGGGATACCCCCACGTCTATCACGAGCATGACCGGACCCACCCCATGGCAGGCGGTCACTATTTCCCGCGGGAGGAACTGCCGGAACTGGTTCGCTGGTTTGACACACAGTACCGGACAGCGGTCCCCAGAAACTTGACCGTCGTGCGCGAGGCAAGCCACCTTCTCCCGTTCAGCTGGATCCGCATCGACGCCACGGATCGTATCGCATCGTTCTCGGAAGATCTTGTCGACAAGCGAGACGACGACATCCGGCGACGCAGTTACGCGAGAGTGAGTGCAACCATCGGAGCATCGAACCGGATAGATGTCCATACGGATCACGTCAGGCAATACACGCTGTTTCTCAACGAAGATCTGGTCGATGTATCCATGCCGGTCACCGTTGTCACTGATGGCGCCGTGTCATACGAAGGGAATGTGACACCCTCTCTTGAGACGTTGCTGCGACAGACTCGTCTCAGAAAGGATTCCCGTCAACTCTTTCCCATCTCTCTTGCTATTCCCGTACGAAAGCAGCCTTCATGAGCGCGCAGTGGTTGCGCTCACGAAGACCAGGCCTGATGGTTCTGTGGATCATAATTGGGCTGAGTACGGATCTTGATTCCAGGTCGGCACACTCGGCGCCCTGTGCATTGCCCTCTCACCATGCAGGGGTGCCCTTTCCCGTTGACCAGGTGG
>JBEVJJ010000213.1:0-7378 GCA_040510255.1 Nitrospiraceae bacterium
CGTCTCGCGTATCTCGTCGCTCGTATCTAAAGAAACCGTCGCTGGTCGTTCGTATCTCGTGAAGAATCGTTAGCAAACTAGGACGAACACGTCCGAGACAAAGAGACTGCTGCCTCACCACTCGGCGGCGTCCACAAACGTGACGCTCATTATTCTTCGCGTCGTGGACCTTCACGCTTCACGCTTTCCACGAGCGAGCAGCCGTATGTGGCTGTTGTATCCTCCTCACGAGGTGTTCGGCCAAACGGAGAGACAGTGCGACCACCGTCATCGTAGGAACATGCGCCCCGGCGGTAGGGAAGACAGAGGACCCGGCAATAAACAGATTCTGCATGCCATGGACCAGACAATTTCGATCGACGACACCATGGTTGGACGAATCGTGCATCCGGGTTGCACCGATATGATGGCCACATGGACGCATGACGTAGGCTTCGGACCAGCTCTGTCCGGAATCGAGCCTCACCTTTGCGATTCCCGACCGCTCAAACTCCTCCGCCAGGATGCCCAGATTTCGCTCGAACGTCCGGTGAACCAGTGGAGAGAGTCGCCAGTCGACGCGAGCACGCCTCATTCCAAGCTGATCGAGTTCGTCGGACAAGGTCACCCGACTCTCAGGGTCCGGCGACGGCTCCACCATAGCCCGAAACTGGATTCCTCTGCGGAGAATTTCCGGCTTCAACCAGTCAGCCAGCATCAATCGTACCGAGACGACCGGATGCCCCAGCAGCTTTCCAACATCGCGCAAGAGGGACCCCTCCGAGCGGCCAAGTCCTTGCCCAAGCGCGCGCCTGATGTTGAGGAAGGATCGCTCGATCTCCGTTCCCTCGATTCCAAAATTTGACGAAAGCCAGACCAGGCCATTCAACAGGCCTTCACTCTTCTGTACCTTAGGTGACAGCGAGTATCGCGCGGCAAGTCTTGTCCCGCCGGCGGCCAAGATACGATGCTCCGCCTTGTCATCGTAGAGCGTATGGCCCGTCCAGTTCTCTGATGGCTGGATTTCTCCCGCCATCACCTGCGGATGATCCATGAAAAATCGTCCCACAAGATCATGTTCATTTCCCAAACCGCCTGCACGAACACGGTTCGAGGCCAAAAGGAGCCGTGCGTTCTCTATTCCGCCCGCGGCCAGGACATACAGGCGGGCTGAAACATACACCTTCCGTCCTCTCAGGGTCACAGCACAGAGACGGCGTACGGTTCTGGCGGCAGGGTCAGTCTCGATTTCAATGGCATTGGCATGCAGCAACACCATTAACCGTTCGGACGCTCGCAGATGCTTCAGGTACATTCTCGCGACACGTTTCACAGGGCTATACTGCGATACGCTGTTGATCACTCTGTCGTTGAGGAAACCGGCGCGTTGCCCATTCTGATGACCGAGTTCTTCGAGCCCATAGGACGGATCGAGATGAGGGGGACTGAGTTTGAGCACCGTTCCGGCCTGTTCATAGTATTTCGTGAGATCAGATTTGCTGAACGGCCACCCACTATGCGGAATCCACTTGCGCTTCTGAAAATCATGTTCGTCCAACGGGCGGCAGAAACCGTCCCAAAATCTGCTATTCCCGCCGACGATACGGGCGCCCCGACCATCGACCCACTCAGTCGGAAGGCCGACACTCTCACCGCGGCCCAGGTCGCGAGTCTCCTCATCGAGCGTGAATCCTCCACTTTCGACCACGCTGGTTTCGATTCCCAGCCGATCGAGTTCCTGGGCAATCGTAATGCCGGCTATGCCGGCCCCGACAATGCACACGTCCATTTTCAGGACGGTTCCAAACTCGACTTCACGGGCGTCGATAAACATTGTTATTGTAATCGTGCTGAGTACTTCCTCGACCGCATAACACGTTTCGCGCGCCTGTCATTAATTCGAATATAATTCAATGACTTCTACATGCCGTATGCTTTATCATTCAGATAATATACGTATTCTAACATACATTTGCAATCATGCCTTCTCGTCAAACACCAATGAACGAGGACCGAACGACTGTTCAACAGGCGAGGACTATCGTGACCAAGGAGACCAAGAACACAAATCGCGACAGGGCGGGAGCTCTCGCATCTATGATATATATAGGAACTTCGCTCGTGACACCTCATTCTCGGAGGCCGTTCGCGTCCCTATGTACTTCGCTCCGATGTGCCTGAGGCTCCTGTTCCTCACTCCTCTTATCAGCAGTGTAGGCATCCCCAATGCTCTTGCCGATGCCGTCACACCACTCCGTCTGGAACCGGACCAAATCCAAGAAGAGCGTCTCCCGGGAGAATATCGAGAGACTCCGGAAGACCAGCCACAGGCGGAGACAGTGCCCTCTACGGGAGAGACTGCGCCGCCGGAAGCGCCAACCCCTGCGCAAGCGGTTCCGCAGACAGATAAACCGGCTTCGCAAGATGTGTTGGAGGAACTCGCTCATCTCAGAAAGGCGCTCCAACTGGAGCCGGATGAGGGAGCCCCACGATTGCGCGTGGCTCAATTGTTGTATCAACTAGGAGATGCGGAAGGTGCGATCGACGAATTTCGCACCCTTCTGCGATTCCATCCCGACGCCGCGCCTGGGCATTTGGGCTTGGGAACCGCACTGATGGCAAAGCAGGATTGGCGAACGGCACTCGTAGAACTTCAGGAGGCGGTCCGGCTGGATCCGAACCTCGTGCAGGCCTTTTTCAGCATGGGTACGATCCACTATACCCGGGGCAGTCCCCTTGCGGCCATGCAGGCCTATCGCGAGGCACTACGGCTGAAGCCGGACTTTGCAGAGGCCCACTACAGACTGGGCCTTGTTCTCAAAGTCGTAGGAAAGGACAAGGAAGCGATACAAGAATTCGAAGTTGCCGCGTTGAGCGGCATCGCCAAAGCCCAGCTCTTTCTGGGGAACGCCTATAAGTCCGGACAGGGCGTTGAAAAGAACCAGGTCATGGCCATTACATGGTGGTCTCGCGCCTTCGAGCAGGGCTTGCCGGAGGCGGCCCAAGCCTTGACCCAACTCCGACGGCTGGCCGCTGTTAAGGGTCCCACGCAGGGCAAACAATCGAAGGCCGCTGCCGAATCTTTTCGAGAATTCTGTCAGCAACTCTGGCTCGACTTTCCAGATCTCGAACGGCAGCAACCGGACGACACGGTCGGAGTCACACTCCTCAAGCACCACCGGACTGCTGAAGCCCTGCCGGTTCTGCTCAGGGAAGCCTATGCGCTCGACATTGTCGCCCATATGGCTCTCGTGCAGTTGTATGAGGAGGGACTGGAGGGAGTGCCGAAACACGGGCAGTGGATCCTGGTCTATCTCGAGTCGACGGCCGCCGACGGTTTGATACCTTCCCGCACCGCGCTTGCCAGGATTTACGGAAAGGGCATCGGTGTTCCTCAGGACATCGCCAAAGCCAAGGGGTTTATCAGAGGATTGCCGAAAGATGACGCGAAAGCCCTCCTCGAGGAATTGACCATTGCTCAAACCCCCTGACCTGCATGGACCATGAAATTGGCGCGTCGTTTCTTCTATTCCCACACATGGATCCAAGCGCTGGCCATCAGCATGCTCGCGATCACTCTCTCTGGTTTCCTCTGGTCACTCGCTCCCGCGACCTACACGACGATGGAATGGGGTTGGTACGACACCTGGCTCAAGCACCGGCAGCCACCTGAAGCCAACACTCAAATCCTGCTCATTCTGCGTGATCAGCGCAGTGATCAACAGTTCGGAACCGGCATATGGGACCGCGCGATCATTGCCCGCCTGGTGACGGCACTCGATGATGCCGGGGCAGTGGCGATCGGCATTGAGGTGCCGCTTCGCGTTCCCAGTCCTCCGGCACTCGGCGGGGCCGTCAGCGATGCGTTACTCCTGGAAGCCGTGCGATCGGCAAGCCTTGTGGCTCATCCGGAAACGGCTGCATTTCCGGTCAGCGATCCTGCGCCGACGTCTTCATCGCAAGCGAATGGATCCTATCCCGGTGCGGCCCATATGCAGGCCGTCTGGGACAATGACCGGATCGTGCGCCGCGTGCCACTGTTCCTTGAGACCGGCAGCGGCACTATTCCCGCATTTGGGCTCAGATTGGCCACCACCTTCTGGAATCTTCCGGAGAATCAGGTCCTGGGAACATTATCGCGCGTGCCACTCCGTGATGGCCCCATGTCTGAGATCCAATCTCACTTGAGCGAATTGCCCATTGATCAAGAAGGACGGTTGTTGGTCAACTTTGTGGGAAGCGGGACGGCGGACGCCTTTCATTCGATCACGTTTGCCGATCTCTCGCAGCTCATCGACAACAAGACAAATGACCGGCTTCAAGGCCTGGTTAAAGGTAAAGCAGTCGTCATGCTTTCTGACCCTTCCACCGGAAGGTATGTCACGCCATTGGGGAGCGATCTATCGACAGGAGTGCTACAGGCACATCTCCTAGATACTCTTCTGGCAAGACGCTGGTTTTATGAATTGCCTCATGTTTCCCAACTTATCGTCGGGGTAACAGTCTGCTTCCTCGCCGCCTGGATCCTCCTCGCGATCAAAGGCGGGAAGGGGTCATTGCTGACCATGGGAGTCATAGGCGCCTATGTCGCTCTCGTGTTGGTCGCCCTGCCCGCCGTTGGCTGGGTGCTGCCGCTTACGATACCCCTGACGGCCTGTGCCCTGGTGATGCTCAGTGCCACACTTCTAGAGCAGAGGCTCTCCGCTCGGAAGATTTCACTCCTTGAACAGGATATGCTTCGAATTCAGGAAGAAATGGTCGCTGTTCGGGAAGCGCTCGTGTGTCGCGAGAATGCGGTTGATGCCCTGGAAGAAGATCTTGAATCGGCGCGCCTGTCGGCCACTTCTTCCGTCGGCCGGCAGCAAGAACTGATCGAAGCGACTGGTGCGTTGCGAACACAAATCGACGAGGCCCAGGTCCAGGAAGAAGCCGCTCGCCGGCGGGTCAGTCAACTCGAACAGGAATTGGCGGCTATTCGCGCAGTCGGGTCGATGAACATTCCATTGGGCGATAGCGAACAGGAACATGTGCGTCGGGAGTGTGAACAATTCTCGATTATCACCGCACACCCCCATCTGCTCTCCGAATTTCGCGACCTCAAAAAAGCCGCGCGGACGTCGCTGACCGTTCTCATCACAGGAGAGCCGGGAACTGGAAAGGAGCTCTTCGCATGCGCAGCGCATCGCTTGAGTCCCCGGGCCGGCCGGCCCTTCATCGCCGTCAACATGGCGGCCATTTCTCCGGAATTGTTTGAAAGCGAATTGTTCGGCCACTTGCGCGGCAGTTTCACGGGCGCGGTCTCCGATCGAAAGGGGTATTTCGAACTCGCACACCAAGGTACTATTTTCTTGGATGAGATCGGAGATCTTCGCTTGGACCATCAAAGCAAGCTGCTCCGGGTCCTGCAGGACCACACCTTTTATCGTGTCGGCGCCACATCTCCCACCACCGTCGATGTCCGCATCGTCGCCGCCACCAATAAGGATCTCCAACGCGGCGTCTCAGAAGGATGGTTTCGTGAAGATCTCTATTTCCGCCTCAAGGGTTTTGTCCTGCACTTGCCTCCTCTGCGTGAACGCCGCGAAGACATCGTTCATATTACGAGGCACTTGATACGGCAGATGGCGATGAAGCGAAATGGTCATGAGGTTCACCTTTCCGATGACGCCATGCTGGCGCTCCAGCAACATGATTGGAAAGGCAACGTGCGCGAACTTCAACATTGTCTGGAACGAGCGGACGCTCTGTCGGAAGGGCGCACGATCACGAGAGAGCACCTTCGCCTCTCAACGGATGAGACGGCCTCGTTCGATCTCTCTACGGGTGACCGCCTCATGCCTGGACCGGCCGGCGATGCGGCGGTCCTGGACATACTTCGACAACAGGGCTTTGATATGCAGGCGACGGCCAGGACGCTGGGTTGGGATCGCACTACCGTCACACAACGATTGAAGGGGCTCTGTTTTCAAGCCCTGGTAGCAAATCAAGGGGATCGGACCACAGCTGCAACCGCGCTTGCGGGAAACCCGGCTCTCGTTCGGACAGTGGAACTCAAGATCATGGACTACCACGGGCACTTGCAGAAAGCCATTCAGCCGTTCTCCACTGCCGAAGAAGCGCTTCTCGACTGCAAGCGACGGTTCAAGAATCTGCCGGAACGCCATTTCAAGTCTGTCGAAGCGCTGGTGCGGGACTACTTCAGTCAGAAATCAGATACACTCCTCAGCCTGGCAAAGGGCACTCAGCCGGCTCGATAGACGGCGTTGATTCACAGCCGAAAAATACCTCAGAAATTTCTTTCCTGTCCCCAATATCCGCACGTAAGGTATTGTCGTGAGCGAATCACCCCTTGTGAACTGGACCGAAGCAGGCCAGGCTTGCTCCGCGCGCTGGCGTTCGGAGTGGGGATCGCCACCGCCGACGCGCGTGGCTATTTCCAACGACAGCATGACCGCCGACGCAGCCTATCGCCTGGCCTGCGAGGGAACCGCGCTGCTCTGGCGGGGCGACTTCCAGAATGCACGACAGTTGCTGAATGCGATGGCGCGGCGCGCCGACCGCAAGCCCCCCAAACCGGGCTCGTCACCGGCTGAGTCCTTCCATTTTCATCGACAGGCCCAGTCCCGTCGTGCGCGCATATTGGGGATGCTGCTGGTGGCACTCGATGATACATACGCCATTCGACTGCCCCGTGCACCCGATATCAGTCGGGCCTGTACAGAGGCGTACGGCACCGGTGCGGGCCCCGCACTGGTTTCGCTCCGAGAACTGCTGGGACTGATCGGTGCGCACGAATGGCGGAAAAAGGGAATGGCGGTCCCGGCACTCGGCGACCGCATCCATCCGCACTATGGCGTGTTCTCGCCGATTCGCGGCGAGTATGTGGACCTGGTTGCCGAGGCGCCATTGCCTTCATGCACGCTGGCCTTCGATATCGGGACGGGAACCGGCGTGCTGGCTGCGGTGCTGGCCCGCCGCGGCGTTTCACGCGTCGTGGCCACCGATCGAGACCCTCGCGCCCTGACTTGCGCCCGGGAGAATCTTGCGCGGCTGGGACTCGCTGACCGAGTGGAAGTCTTGCATGCTGATCTCTTTCCGGAAGGCAGGGCTCAGCTCGTGGTCTGCAACCCGCCTTGGGTTCCGGCACGACCCAGTTCTCCCATCGAACAGGCGATCTACGACCCCGACAGCCGAATGCTGCGCGGATTTCTCAATGGTCTGGCCGCACACTTGGAGACAGGTGGAGAAGGGTGGCTATTGCTCTCTGATCTTGCCGAGCACCTGGGACTACGGTCGCGGGCGGAACTACTCGCGGCATTCGAGAAAGGCGGGCTCATCGTGATCGGCAAGATCGATGTCCGGCGGAATCATCCCCGCGCCTCCGACCAAACTGACCTAC
>JBEVJJ010000214.1:0-8548 GCA_040510255.1 Nitrospiraceae bacterium
AGTCCTGAGCACTTCGGGGTAGGTTGCGGTTGCTCAAACAGATGTTCAACAAGGCCGCAGGCGAGAAAACACCGGAGGCGTACTCTCTGGAGTACGTTGAAAAGTTTTTGAGCCGAAAACGAAGTTGAGCGCCTGTTTCAGCAACAGATTACAGTTCGCGGATGGCGCCTTGCAGGACGGTAATCTGCGTCACCGGGTCGCCGGTGGTCTGGAGTTCCGTGCGGATCTGATCTTTCAGGTAGGAGGAATATCCAATCTTATCGACGAGAAGTTCGAGAAATCGTTCAGAGGATAGGAGACTATTGTCCTTCAAATCTTTGATCAACTCATCGCTGACCGGCACGTAGGTGCTGCCGATGTGAAAGATGATATTGTAATAGCGGTCTCTACCGATACGCTCGAACCGTAAGCCCTTCACAAGGTCCTCCGAAGGTTCCCACGAGCGCTCCCATTCTAGACAATCAGCCCGGAGAAGACAAGCTCGGTTTATCACCACTCCAGCTCTTCCGGCGAGGGCGGAATTGGTCGCTGGATCAGGGTTTGGTTGTCCTGTTCCCAAAATACTCGCTCCGGCTCACGGTGACATCGGAGACGAACATGACACCGGAATAGCGCTCGAATAGCGGTCGCAGTCCTGCCAGAATCGGCGCCACCTTTTCTTCCGGCACGACGGTCATGATCATCACCAGGCTCTCCTGTTCGCTGAACATGAAGTGGGCTTCGCGCACACCATGATGCCCCTTCCCCGAAATATTGCCGATGATGGTGTAGCCGGTCGCGTGGACCCTGTCCAACAGGTCGGTCACAAAGGGCCGATTGTCACCCGATACGATGACGCGGATTTCCTTCATGGGATGCAGCGTCAATCCACCCATAGTGTCAACTCCTTTAACAAAGGACTGATCCGAGATGATGCCGCTCGTGCCTTACGTATCCCCCGGATACCTGATACGACGCCAGAAGCCGGACGGTACATAGCGGTACCAGGTTCCGTCCTCCGGGTCCAGTGCGGCCAGATGTACCCACTCGTTGTGATAAAAATGTTGCAGAACCTCGTGTCGTGCGATCAAGGCCTCGATGCGTGGACGCGAGGCTTCGACCAGTGTCAGGAGGCGCATCGGTTCATGGTAGGGCAGGTCGTCATTCATGACCGTCTGCCACGCCAGGCCGAGGCGGAGGTCGCTCCACGGACCGGACATGATGCCGACGCGGCCGACGACGTTGTGATAAATCTTGCTGCCGCTCCCATACACCTCATTGTCCACGGCCGAAAAATAATGTTCCATATTGATCCATTGGGCGACGACCTGCGGCCCCGTCAGAATCACTTCAAGCAACCGGTCGGTCG
Source organism: Nitrospiraceae bacterium (assembly GCA_040510255.1). Taxonomy (GTDB): domain Bacteria; phylum Nitrospirota; class Nitrospiria; order Nitrospirales; family Nitrospiraceae; genus DASSBQ01. Next base: position 1,349 of record JBEVJJ010000214.1, read on the forward strand.
GATCTTCCCGGTAATCATACGAATGCAGGAAGACGCGGCCGGCCAAGTTGAGGCCTTTCGTGAGATTGCGGCGGCCGATGATGAAGGCGGTGTTGCTGGACAAGCCCCATTCCGGTCGTACCTGGCTCCAGTCCGAGCTTCGCCCCTGCACAGATGCCTGCGCCTCATCGAGTGGAAGGACGGTTCCAATCTCCGGAAACCGGGAGCAGCGTTCCTGACTCGTCAGCTGGGAGGCTTCGCGCAAGTCATCGATCAGCCTGCTCACGTCCTTGCGATGCGTCGGCGGCACATCCTCGAGATCGAAGAGTTGCACCTCGTCCGTCGTCGTGTCCAGCTGCCCGGCGAGAAAGTGAGTATCAGATGGAATGTCGATGCCACGCCTTGCCAGCCGCTCCCGCACCTGCGACCGATTCGCCATCCCTGCGAGCACCCGCGCGTTGGGTTTTCCCTCGTGTCCGCCACAGGCGCCGCAATCTAGAGCCGATTCGAAGGGGTTGTTCTCGCTGGTGCTGCCATGCGCACAGAAGAGCACGAGTCGTGCAAAATTCCTGACCAAGCCCATCATGCGCAAGGCAGTCTCAACGGTGATGACCTGCTCGTCGAGGGTGAAACCGGTCCGGGTAATCCGCTCCTTCTGGCGCGAGGCTGCACGGCGATTGATCCGATAATGTCCTCGGAGTTCGTCGAGGAACGACGCAAGTTGTTGCGCCGACAGCCGGACCGACTTGGCTGCGTCGCTCAAGTACGGCTCGACCGGCGCATCCTCGTCAAGCGCCCGCCGTCGTAACGCTTCCACGAACTCGGGATCAACCCGCGATCCATGGAGACTGAGCCGGTCGCGCAGCGCTTTCCATATCAGCGCTCGTTGTTCGGAGACCAGCATCTCTTCGGTTTCGCCTGGGGCCAACTTGTCAACGGTGAGGCTGGTGGCGATAGGCGGGACGAACAGACGCTGCACCCAGCCGGTGAGGCGTTTGTACAGTGCGGGAAGTACCGTCTTGCCTACAATGGGCAATCCATAGAACCAGCCGATCGACTCCACCATGACATACGGGGTGACGACATTTGCCTTGAGATCATGCAACAAGGTATGTCCGGCATGGACGAGCTTGGCTCGCGACTGGTGCTTGGACACGTAGTGATCCAGATAGCTGCGGGGGATTTCGCGAACTTCGTTTTTCGCGCGCATGATGACAGGAAACTGCTCCGTTTCATGTTCCTTGCCCCATGCTCGGTATCGAATGAAGACCGCGAAGAATCCGGCGAATCCATAGGTGTCATTCGCGCCGGTGGATTCCAGGTGGCGGCGGAATGGCTCTGACCGGACGTCAATGCAAAAGACCGATTGCGAATGAGGCCGCACCGGTGATTGCTGTTCGGGTACAGCCGGTTGGGGTTTGGCCGGCGCGCGAAGCAGCATGGCGAACAGGTGGTCCTGGTACCCCGCTTCCAACGTCTTGAGCCACAGGGGACCATGGGCCGCTTCCGGAAAGGCCTCCATCCAATCCAGGAGCACGCGAAGGTCTCTCGCAGAACTCTCCATCAACACGGCCGGAACGATCTCGAGCGCGTGGGCGAGCGCGAGCAGTTGTCGGGCCATGACGCGCTGCGTGGCCCGCTCGCGGCGCGGTCCGAATTCTACTTGGTACTGTTCAGTGAGTTGTTCCCACTCGTGCGACACGGTTGCGATCCCCTTGCGTCCGTTGCGCGTCTGGGTATGGAGTCGATCGACCCGTTCGGCATAGACGGAAGGCAAACGTCCCGCGGCCCGTTCTTTGCGCATGAAATACGCATGGGGATGCTGTTCCATGTAGGTTGAGACTGCGCGATAGTTTCCCTCAATGCCCAATTCTTCGTGGCAGATTGCTTGGACCAGTTCACGCACGTACCACAAACGGACAGCCAGAAACTTGACCAGTCCGACGGGATACGCCTGTTGCCACGGATACGCGTCCTGTTCTGCCCGCCATTTGATGAATCCGGCCCAGCCCGGAAGGGCGGCCAGCTGGAGGGAAAGGTAATCGCGACGGAATTCTGCGGGAATCGCCAACGCTTCCAGGCAGTCGAAGACCGTATCTTCGGGATGGTCTGACAGCGCAGCAATCTTCCGGCGACTCTCCGCGATACCGCACGTGGTCCATTCCTTCACGGCGAGTGTTTTCCAGGCCGCATAGAGACCCTGTTCCCGTCCAGGCATCGACCAGGTGGCATGCCCCTCGTCCAGAAAGGCCTCACACCACTTGATCAACTCGGCGTTGATCTGTTCGACGATATGGGTCCCCAGCGTTTGGTCGCACCAACCAGACAGGGTCAATTGTTGTCCCAACGCGGCCACATCCTCGCGAACCGTTGTCGTCATTCGTTCCTTCACGGTCGGCGCGGACAGGGAACTCAGGCGCTCAGCCAGCGCTTCGATTTGCTCCTCATTGGGCTCGCGTCTCATCAGAGGATCGAGCGGTTCGTGCGTGGACGCGGATAGTCCGTGAGTCATGCAGGCCCGCAACACGTCACGGTACGAGATGCTGCAGAAGCCGAGGGTGACATCCTGATCACGCGCCAGCGGGGCCAATGCCTCCTCGATGTGGTGGACCTGAATCCTCCCGGACTTCAGATAGCGTCGATACATGTCACCCGGAAGATAGCCGTTCCCTCCCACAAATTGTTGGCCACGGCGAACGGTCTCAGTGAACGGAAGATACTCCAGGCTATGCAGCGGATTGTGGTGGACGAACGTTCGCATGGGCCAGTACTGGGCGATCACCTCGCTGGCGAGGCGAATCATTCCCCGCAACTCCATCCGTCGGGCTTCGAGGTCCGGCCTGTGGCCCGCTGTTCCTAATGAATCCATGAGGAAACCTTGATCGCAACAGCCTCCGATGGAGTGGTCGCGTTCGACTGAAAGAGTCGTGAAGGAGCGATGCCGAGGGCCAACAGGAGCAACACCAGCACCAGGAGAGAGGCGAATTCAGTCTGGCGCAGGTCTTCATAACGGAGATCCGGCCGGTGCCGCCCGAAAACCAACTGGTGCACCATATCCAGAAAGTACCAAGACGCGCTGAGCCAGACGAGCATGATGACGGCGAGCGATCCCGAAGGAGCGAAGGCAGGAGTGAGCAGCATGCCCATGAAGCCGGAAAAGACCCCGAAAGGCGGCATGCCGAGGGCCGCGAGTGCCAGCAACGACAGCAACGTACTGAAGCGAGGCATGAGGTAGGCCAATCCGCCAAGCGAGCGCACGTCGATGTCGCCGTAGCGAGCCCGGATCGAATACCAGGCCAGCAAAAGCCCGCTCATCGCGAGGCCCACGGCGCTGAGGTACACCACGGTTTGCACGGGCGCAGTTCCTGTGCCCGCAACATACCACCAGAGCGTTGAAAAGAAGGCAAGACCTGCGTAGGCGAGGCGAGGGAGCACCCATGCCTGACGCAATGCCAGGAGCGAGCCATAACAGGCGCCCACCAGTGCCAGAATGGTCACAAATTGGAACATCGCCCCGGTCAGGTTCGGAAGCAGCAGCACGAGGCAGTGAAAGCCGACCACAGGCAACAGCACGGCTGCAAACGCGGGAAGATTACCCGGCAATCCGGTGAGACTCCCGACGAATCCTCCGTGCAGAGGGAAGAGAGGGAGGAGGGTCGCACAGGTGAGCAGGACAGCGACTGTGGATGCCGGTGCCGGGAGAAGCAGGGACAGCATGGCCGAGGCCATACCCAGGCCGTAGGTGGCCAGCGCTCGCCGGACATCAGGGAGGAAGCCGTTCCAATGATAGATGACGCCGCACAAAATCCCAAGAAGGGTGACAATCATGATGTGCCGGGGAAGGTCCTGAGCGGTCAAGATTCCCAATCCCAATCCCAACAGCACCAACGTCGACAGCCAGGCTGCCCGGTTATCCTGGTGTAGTGGCTGTCCGAGCAGTGAGAGGAACGCGGTCAATGGGAGCAGGCAGAGGAACGGCATGCTGGTGAGCGACTGCTGCAGCTGCCACGACAGGGCCATGGCTGCGAGGAAGCTCGCCATTACGGTGAGGAGGGCCCAGGTTTTCATCCGGTGAAGCGAGGACCACAAGAGTAGGCTGAGTACTGCGCCCATGCAGGGAATGGCGGTGAGAAGCCAAGGCGCCATCGAAGCCTGCATCATATCGTTCCTCCGATCATGGCGACTCGCATGGTCCCGTCCATTGGACGAGGGGGTTCAGACCTCTTCCTCACCGCGTCCAGGCGTTCCCTGATACGTATGCTCTGCTCCGGCATCATGACGACAGTTTCTCCAGCCGGTGGGCGACCAGCATCACGACCCGGCCGAGTTTGACATAGAGCGCATCGAGATACAGTCGATTCATGAACAGGACATACAGACGCGTCAGAAGATTTTCAATCCAGGCCGGCATGCGGATCGTCCGCCCGTGCGCATGGGCATAGACATAGAACCAGCCGAATACGATCAACAACGTCGTGCCCGCCACCATGGCGTCGAAGAGCCGGCCTGGAAGTGCCGCAGCCTTATAGTAGGATGCCACCTCATCAGGATCGGGATACAGGAAACGCGTGAAGCTCTCGGCCGCGAAGAGGTAGGTGAAGAGGACGAAGATCAGCGTCAGCAGCATGGCGGCGGACACCTTCCAGGAGGCGACGGCGCGAATGCGCGTCAGTGACAGAATGGCCTGCGAGGAGGTGACCCAGATGAAGAAGAGAAAGATCACGGTCCCTTGCGATTCGAGCAGCGGAATTCTCAAGATGCCATGCGTGACCAGGAGGATCACGAGCGGCAAGAGGAGGGTCGTCACAAATCCGGTGGACCAGGTCAGGTTGGAGAATTGGCTGTCCTCCGCTTCGTGGCCGCTCTGCGGGAACGAGGGTTCTTGTCTCGCTTTATGGATCACGTTGCCGCAGTTGAGGAAGACGGTAGCCTTGAACAGTCCATGCGCCACGAGATGGAAGACGGCGAGGGAAAAGGCGCCCAAGCCGCATTCCATGATCATGTACCCCATCTGGCCGATCGTCGAAAAGCCGAGCGTCTTTTTGATGTCGTTTTGAGTCAGCATCATCGTCGCGCCCAGAATGGCGGTAAGCATGCCGATCAGGAACACGACGTGGAGCGTGGTGGAACTCAGACCATAGAGTGGCGCCAGCCGGTTGAGGAGAAAACCTCCCGCGTTGATGATGCCCGCATGCAGGAGCGCGTGGACCGGCGTCGGCGCATACAGCGAACTGGGGAGCCAGATATGGAGCGGAAACTGCGCCGATTTGCTCATGGCCCCGATAAAAATCAGGAGTGTCACCGCCGTGGCGCCGCTCATCTCAACTCCGGGCAGGATCGAGAGCGTGATCGGCCGGTCCGCGGCTTGGGCAAAGAGTTCTTGGAATTCGATCGTGCCATACAGCGAATGCGCGAGGACAATTCCGGCAAAGAACGCCACGTCGCCGATGCGCAAGAGCGTAAAGGTTCGGAATGCTCCCTCCAGCGTGGCGAAGTGAGTAAGGTTGTGAGCGAGCAAGGAGAGCAGGTAACTCAAGAGCTGCCAACACACAAAGAGCATGACAAGATTGGCGCTTGCCACCATGCAGAGAAGAACAAACGTGGTGATGGCAACAAGCGCCAAGTAGCGGCCATAGCCGCGATCTTGGTACATATAATTCACCGAATAGCGATAGATGATGGTACCGACCGCCGAAATCAGCACCATCATCACTGCGCTGAGCCGATCGATGTGGAAGCCCAGCGGCAGCGCCAGATTTGCGATGGACGACAGATCATAGAACCGGATGCTGAGAGCGCCCTTCGACGCGACCGTCACCAAGGTGATGAGGGAGCCGACGAACGCCGCCGCCAAAGGCAGCACGCCGAGCTTCGCCCGTTCGTACCGTCTCTCGGGCTTACCGACCAGGACGATGATCGCTGCCAAGAGAGGCAGCATCGGAACCAGTATGATAAGCATCATGCCGCCAAACGACCTCTCCTCGTCAGCCTTGTATTCTGCGGATGAGAAGAGGCAACATACCCTAATCGTGTCTTCAGTTTCATTCGAGTCATTGGCCCGCAAAGATACCAATTTCTCCAGCTCAAGGGATAGACCCGCATGGGCCAGGGCGGTGTTCTTTGCGGCCACTCGGAGGAACGACTGTAGGAGCGGTACAGGTATCGCCTAATTATTGCTTACTACGTACTCATATGTTGGACACCGAATTTCCATTACTGTCGGTAACTTTTCTTTCTGAAGCTCTCTCGAATTCGGGTTCATATCATCAAGAGGCGCCATGCGTTCCGTCCTTCCGTTCATCGCAATCCTTTCACCATTGATTGCCGCCGGGCTGATTTGGTTCCTCGGCCGGAGGCTGGAGGAGCGGACGGCTCAGATCAGCATCAGGGCATTGGCCGTTTCCGCCGGCGCCTCTATCCTGACGCTGTACGATGTCGTTCAGCATGAAGCTGCTGTCCTCAAGTTCTCCGGCCTGCCTGCCCCCTTCGCGCCTGTCATCTTAGTGGACCGGCTGGCGGCGGTGATGATGGTCCTGATCACCGGGGTCAGTGTGGTCATTCACGTCTATTCCCGTCGCTACATGCAAGGCGACCTGGGCTATGTCAAATTTTTTGGACTCTTGAGCCTGCTGACATTCGTTCTTCTCAGCCTGGTTACCAGCGGGAATTTGTTTTGGTTGCTGATCTGTTGGCATGCAGTGACCTGGCTCCTCATGGCCCTGCTCTCGTTCCACGAGGGGCGGCCCGCCGCCCGTCAGGCCGGGCGATCGGCCGGCCGCATCCTCGGACTGGGTGATGCCGCCCTTTTGGTCGCAGTCCTCATGACCTATATGACGTTCGGCACACTCGATGTCATGGAATTGTTTCAAGCCGTGAAAGAGCCGTCCGCCGCCCTGGTGCTATGGAGAGGAACATGGGGGGAGATGAATGTCGTCACCGCGATCACCATGGTGCTGGTCGTCACGATCATGACGAAGTCGGCCCAGTTTCCTTTTCACGCGTGGCTCTCCGGAACCATCGAAGCGCCGACTCCTGTGTCCGCCATGCTCCACGCGGGAATCGTCAACGCGGGGGGATTTCTCGTAAACCGATTGGCGCCTTTATACGGCATGGCTCCTACAACCCTGTATCTCTTGTTTATCATTGGGTCGCTCACCGCCTTAATCGGGGCTGCGGCGATGCTGGCACAGCCCAGCATTAAGCGCACGCTCGTCTATTCCA
>JBEVJJ010000215.1:0-6321 GCA_040510255.1 Nitrospiraceae bacterium
CCAGGATGACCGGTGTTTCCGGGCATAGGTGGGTGCTGATGTCCAGGAATGTGAGACCGTCCATGCGTGGCATATGGTCATCGGACAGGACGACATCAAAGCGCCGCTTGTCCATCTCAACCAAAGCCTCCGAGCCATCGCGCGCTTCGCACACGTGATAGCCCTCCTGTGTGAACAGATCCCTCAGCAGTCGGCGGATATCGTGATCGTCCTCAATGAGAAGAAGCCGTTTCCCATTGTCGTTCATGTCGCAGTCTCCCGTGCCTCCGCCTCGTTGTGCTGAATAGTCAGGAAAGCAAGGTTCAGGCCGGTGGCTTAGGGGCATAAGTACTTGCGATCATGACATCGAGGACAAGAAATCATTTCGAACGATAGGACAGGCTGTAAGGTGAAAGACAAAGTGTCTTTTTGAACGCGAAATGCTGTGGTACGGAGGTCCACGACGCGAAGAATAATGAGCGTCACGTTTGTGGACGCCCGCGAGTGGTGAGCGGGCCGTGTCCCATGAGCGGGGCCGATGAGGCGATATCCTGAGTCAAAGTCCAGAGTCCCAAAGTCCCAAAATCCCAAAATCCCAAAATCCAGAGTCTGCACCTCAGCACTCATCACTCAGTACTTAGCCTTCAGCATTGTCACTCGTCACCCGACGCCGAATTGCGAGGCTACCCCGTATTGGCGAAGCTTTCGGAGCAATGTCTTGCGATGGATGCCGAGGATGAGAGCGGATCGGCCCAGGTCGCGATCGTGCGCTTCCAGCACGCGGAGGATATGGTCCCGCTCCAGGTCCGTGAGTGTCACCCACCCCTGGGCCTGTGCCACGGTCTGCACGGTCGCTGTCTTCACGGCGCCGGGAAGATCTTCGGGACAAATAATGGAATGCGGAGTCAGGGCCACAGCCCGTTCGATGGCATGTTCGAGTTCCCGAACATTGCCCGGCCACCAATAGCGCATGAGAAGTTCCATGGCTTCTGGGGAGACGCCGGTGACCGACTTGTCCTTCGTCGCGCCATAATTCTGAATAAAAAATTGCACCAGAAGGGGAATGTCCTCAGCGCGTTCCCGGAGCGGCGGAATGTCGATCGATACGACATTCATTCGATAGAACAAGTCTTCCCTGAAGGTCCCGGCCTTGACCAGGGATTCGAGGTGTTTCTTAGACGCGGCGATGATCCGGACGTCGATGGTCATGGAGGACGTACTTCCGACGCGGCGGATTTCCCGTTCTTGAATGACACGTAACAATTTTCCCTGTAGGGCGGGTGAGAGGTCGGCTACTTCGTCGAGAAAGCAGGTGCCAAGGTGCGCCTTCTCCAACAGGCCTTTCTTCATGCCGACGGCGCCCGTAAATGATCCCCGTTCATGTCCAAACAACTCAGATTCCAACAGCGTCTCCGCCAAGGAGCCGCCGTCGACGGTCACGAACGGTCCGGCGTTCCGCGCGCTATTCGCATGAATAGCGCGAGCGATCAATTCCTTGCCGGTTCCGCTTTCACCTTGCAACAGGACCGTACTTTCGGTCTGGGCGACCCTGGCAATGGATCTATAGACGGCCACCATGGCCGGGCTGCTTCCCACGAGATTATCGAATCGGTAGCGGCTTTTCAGCTGGTCACGTAAGACCTGGTTCTGCCTGGAGAGGTACTTGTGCTCCAGTGCGCGGCGGGCGACAAGACGCACCTCATCGATAATGAATGGTTTGCTGAGATAATCGAACGCGCCTGCTTTGATGCCGTCCACGGCGGTTTTCAAAGAACCGTACGCGGTCATCAGAATGACCGGCATGTCATGCTGTTGTGAGCGCAATTGCTCGAGGAATGCCAACCCATCCATGTCCGGCATATGGATATCACTCATGACGAGGTCCGGGGCGCGTTCTCCAATCTGCTCCAATGCTGCCTTTGGATGGGGCGCCGTCGAAATATCATATCCTTCCTTCGAGAGAATTTCGTGCAGCAGCGCCAGGGTCTCCGCGTCATCGTCGACGATCAGGATGGTGGAGTGTTCCAGTTTCATTGGACGTTCCTCACAAGGGGAAGAAGGATGGAAAAGCGGGAACCTTTACCCGGTTCGCTCTCTACAGTGATGTGTCCACCATGTGCCCGCACCGTCTCCTGCACGATGGCAAGCCCCAATCCTGTTCCTCTCCCAATAGTCTTGGTAGTAAAAAAAGGTTGAAAGATCTGTGCCAGATGCTCCGGGTCGATGCCTATCCCGGTATCGGCAATCTCTATAGCGATCCGTTGCTCTCCTTCGCCGCCGGTTATTCCAGATACCGATGTGCCCATTGTCAACGATCCGCCTTCGGGCATGGCCTGGAGCGCATTCTCAACCAGGTGATTGAGGACCTCCTGCAATTGTTGGCGATCTGCAGAGACAGGAGCAGGGGAGACGGTCGGATGCACAGTGCAGGTCACGCGCTGTCGCAGGAATTCGGTTTGAAAGAGTGCGCAGCAGTCCTCCAGGCAGGTGTTGATATCGATGACAGACCGCACCGGGTCGGGCCTTCGTGCATAGACCAGCAGGTCCTGGATGATGGTCGAGGTGCGCTCGATCTGTGTTTCGACAATGTGCAGCCGCGCCTTCACCTGGGAAGACAATGACTGATCCTCTTTGAGGAGTTGAACATGACCTGAGAGGGCGGTCAGCGGAGTGCCGATTTTGTGAGCAACCGTCGCTGCAAACTGTCCGATCGCCGACAAGCGCTGCACTCTCGCGGCGGCACGTTGTGCGGCGGAAAGTAACTGATTGGCATGAGCCAATTGTTCGTTCTTGTGATGCAGCTCTTCGGCAGTCTTCCGAAGGGCCATCTCCGTCCGTTTGCGATCCGTCACATCCTTCACAATGATCGCAAGACCGGTCGTCGATCCGTCCCGCCCTTTTACCACGAACGCATTGACGCATACTGGTATGCGTGAACCGTTTTTGCAAACATACTGTGTCTCGTATTCGACAGCCTGCATCGATTCGATCAATTCACGTCTCTTCGATTCCTCCTTAGCGGCGTCCTCTGGCGCAGTCACATCGCGATGCATGCTGTTCAGCAGTTCCTCCCTGGAGCAACCGGTCAGCCGTTCGAACGCGGCGTTGACCTCTAGAAAGCGACCCTCGAAGGTGGTGTACGCAAACCCGTCATGGGACGAATCAAAGATGCTGCGAAACCGTTCCTGCGCATCCTCGAGTGCTTCCTCAGCTCGCTGGCGATTGATTTTCTCCAACAATAACTGATCGCGGTCCGAGGTCACTCCAGGCCCCCTATTCGTTGAACGACACGTCAACCAGCTTGATCAGACAGACTTTCTATCCGGCACTCCGCCATGCATAGACGTCACGTGGAAGTTGATCTGTATGGCTTTCATCAAGCCTTGGTGAGAATGCGAGAATAATGCCAATACTTTCAAAATGTTACTGCCGAAATGATTTCCCGGAAACCATACCGCGGTCGCACCGATTCGGAGATGAGCCCGGACATCCAGTCACCCCGCCTCACCACGTCCATGTCCGCAGTGTTATTCATGATTGTTCGAGAGACGCCCGGAGTCCTGCATCGGTGACTAACGTTTCAGGTAAGAACACATTCTTACGAATCGTAAGTGGACTGAGGATTTTAGTAAATAGCGATGTTCGGACAGAGGGGGACAGTTTGTCCCGCGTCGACGACAAACAGTCCTGGTCCAGTGGAAAAACCGTTTGTAGATCGCTGGGAGCACTCACCCCTACAGGGCGCTCCAACGCACTTCACAACGAGGTCCTCGGTATCCTCGTCAATTCGGCAGTCCGCCTCTCGGAACACAATATCCGTCTGAGGAAAGTTCGTCTGTAAAAAATAGTAGGGCATCCTCTCGTGATGTGAGGATGCCTTATCATTGTCTTGAGTTTTTAAGATCTTGGCAGCAACTCACTGTGTGGCAATGTTTATGCTTGTGCCCTTTCACCAGCGCGTTCGATCGAGGCTTCGAGTGATGCGGTGAGAAGGAAGTTCGAACCCAAGCTGTACACATCCAGGACCGGATGTGATCAGTTGGAAAGGAGACATGATGAGCTGCGAACGATGTGGTGGTCTCAAAATCGTGGATTATTTTTACGGAACGACGGCGGGAACCTCCGCCTGGTCTTACGAGGGACTCCGGTGTCTCAATTGCGGGCACATTACCGACCTGCCTGGTGCCGAGGGCAGAATGACGCAGCCGTTGCAGCGTTCGATGGGCGAAAGACGATGGCCCCATCCTTCCCTGCGGATGAAGGACCGTCGTTTGGCAGAAGAACTGTTCGACGCGGCAATCTAATACTTAGAAAGAGATCCTACATACTCATGGTGGTTCGTACTACTCCCTCGGAGCCCCCGACGGGTTAAACTAGGGGTCGTCCCAGTACCTCCGCGTAGACGAGTGGCTTATTTTTAGTTGCCATAACTGTGCTACCGCTAGCCGAAGGAGGCCCACCATGAGTGCAGTTGCCAATCAGCCTTTCATCCCCATTTGCTGCGTGTGCGGGCTTGTGCGTGATGACCACGGATTAACAGGCATGGGTCGTCATGAGTCGTGGTGTAATCTTGGATCATACTTGGACCGTTACGGCCTTCGGGATTCACCGTATAGGTTGACGCACACCTATTGCCCTCAGTGTGTCGACCGGTACGTTCCGATTGGGAAAGGTGCTCGTACTGAACAGAAAATGGACACCGAGACCGCGACCACGATTGCAGGGATCATCTTGCAAACGATTCGCGATCAGCCTAACTGCAACCTGGATATGCTGGTGCGCGCCTGTCCCCAATACACGTGGAATCAAGTCTTTCTCGAAGTGGATAGGCTCAGCCGTACCGGAGAAATCGAACTGTCATCACCTGGGCCGGGACAGTACTCCATGACGACACCAACGAGTAAACGAACGGATGTCCACAAGTCGGTGTAGTTGTCGCATGGGTGGTGGGGGGCCACGAAAGCGTTGCCCCCCAGTCACCAGCTCCATCCCCCTTCGATTTCCTCATCCCCAATCTCTCATCCCTCATATAGTTAGTTGGCGGGCGATCGTTATTCCTCACGGGTTCCTCACGAATGAGGCGAGCGCTACTAGGGTCAATCCTAGTGGCTCAATTCAAGAAATAGCTTTAGCGTGACACAACGGATCGTCAGAGTCTGCCCCGGTAGCGGTCAATCACGACGGAGGAAGCGCGATGCTGAAACACCCGATCCCCACGGGGCTATTCGTTCTCTTGATCACGATGGGTCAGGGGACCGGCGCGGTATGGGCTCAGGTAGGGTCGCAGCCGGCTGAAAGGGATTCTCATACGGTTTCTGGAGTGATCGAGCAACTCGACTTCGCAACAAAGAAAGGCATGCTTAAAACGTCCCTTGGGAAACCAATCTTTTTCGACATTGCAAAACCTGAAGTATTCCAAGGGATCACCGTCGGTCAACACATCACCATTCAGGTCGATGAGCGCGGGCGCGCCATTAAAGCCATCGAATCACATTCCATTCCAGAATTGCCAGCTCCCACGCACTAAAGTTCCCGCCTTGCCGCCCGCTGCTCATCCTCTGACATTCCTCCGTCCTGTCTTGCATTCCCTCCAGGAACCGTGTATTTCCAATGTCATGGACTGAGATCGTGGGGTTTCCGTTGACAGGCTGAGTCGCGAACCCTCTTTCGATCGGTACTCACTCCCATGACGGTTCTCAGCTCAGTGTTGGCTGTATGCATGGGAACTTCTCTTCCTTCAGAAAAGTATCAACGAATTCATGAGGGACTCGTTGGCACCGGACTAGGGTTACTCCTAGTCTTCCAGACCAATGGTTGGGCCTACAGTCTTTCACACCACTTCGGGGTCACCCGGTGTTCTTCCTAGGACTCTTCTATTCTATAATGAATGCCCGAGTGCCCATGGATGCCTCCCTGATTATGTCGACCGTGACGCGTCCCTACCTTCCAGCTCAATTGTATAAGGAGATGGTGCATGGCCACAAAGCATGATTCCCGGTCACGCAATCGCCGCCATACCAATCGCATGAATGGCGCGCAGGACGATGTTCACGAGAAACTCATGCTGCAGACGCTCAAAGCTGTCAAGAAGGGCGACTTCAGCGTTCGATTGCCGGTCGATTGGACAGGTGTGGGCGGGAAGATAGCCGACGAACTGAACAGCATCATCGAAATGAACGCCATGTTGGCGGAGGAACTCAAACGAGTCAGTCATGTCGTCGGAAAAAAAGGAAAGGTTTCGGATCGCGCTGCGATCCCAGAGGCGAGTGGAGAATGGAAAAGCAATATTGAGGCTGTGAATGGGTTGATTGATGATTTGGTCCGCCCGACGACGGAGATGGC
>JBEVJJ010000216.1:0-4020 GCA_040510255.1 Nitrospiraceae bacterium
CATCAGGAAGGCCGAGACCTTCTGCCCATTGGCCTTCACATTCATCAAAGACCACAATCTGAACAGCTTGGGCCTGGTACCGGAAGAACAATTCAATTTGCTCGTCGCGACCGCCGAGGCCTTTGCCGACGAGCCAAAGCGCTACACCCACAAGTTGGACTGCCTCCAGAAAGCGCTCGACATCCTGCCGGGGACAAGCTTTTTCGATCCGGCATTGGCTCGTCAGATCCATCAAGACATCCAGCGGCTGAAGGCCGAGCTGGACATATATTCAGCGGCAATGAAGCCTGAACGTCATGGGTCAGGCAGTCCACCCCAACGGATCATCGTCGAGACCGACATGCCGGACTATTACCTGTCCATTGCCCAGCAGCGAGCTGCCGCCTATTATCAGGAAAAGTATCGGCTCTCGAAGGAATCGAAGATCGCCCAACACTTCACCGCCGCCACCCGCAGGTTCGAGCCCGAATCCACGGCCGTCCAGAAGGAATTCCCGGGAGCCTGCGCCCCTTTCGTCGCCGCCAGAACCGGAGCGTGGTATGTGATGCTGCCGTTTGATCTCAAAATCAGCCGTTCTCCGGAAGATCCATTGGACGCCGCCTTGCGTATCTGGTACGCGAAGATCGGATACTCGTTTCCGCTTCGCTACGACATGGGACGCCTCTGCAGCTACTATGATGACCAGGTGCTTGATCTCGACATGAACGATCCGCATCTGCTGTTCGTCTCGGTCGGACCGCTGCAGGAAACCAATCTCGGCAAGGTGGATCGGCCAGTGCCTGACGACGTTCCGTACGAGATCGGACTGCCGCGCGCCTTCCTTGACGGGACGAATTCGCTGGGCCCCTATGTCCAGGTCGGCTGCAACATCAAAGTCTGGTTCGATGCCCATGCCGTCAGCTTGCTGGTCCAGGGCGCGCCGGATTTGCATGAATACGGGCTGGAGGGAGGAGCGGGATTACTCACGCGAACCTACGCCTCGGAAAAAACCGCCGCCTATGCGGGAGCCGGCAGCCAGCCATGGCAAGATGGCCTGAGCTTCAACTACGTGAACATGCATCTTCAATTGCTGCCACATATCACCACGGCCGTCGTGCCGGCCCACACGCCGATCTTTTCACTCTATCCGGTGACGGCACGGGGGCAGTTCCAACTCACCGACGCGCGCGCGATCGGGTCTTGAAGAGCCATCGCCGATTAGACCGCGGTTCCGAAATCCAATTGCCGCCACGCTTCATAGACGATCACCGCCACCGCGTTGGAGAGATTCAAACTGCGACTGTCCGCCAGCATAGGCAGGCGGATCCGGCACTCAGGGGAAAACTGGGCGAGCAACTCTGCCGGTAATCCTCTGGTTTCTGGACCGAACAAGAAGGCGTCGCCGGCGCCATAGCGATTGAGATCGTAGCGCTGGGCACCTTTTGTTGAGACCGCGAACAGCCGTCTGTCCCGAAAGTTCGCCGCGCAACTCGGCCAATCGTCATGAACCTCGACCGTCGCATACTCGTGATAGTCCAAGCCCGCCCGCCGCATCTGCCGGTCGTCTAGAGAAAATCCCAAGGGTTTCACGAGGTGGAGTCGCACCCCCGTATTGGCACAGAGCCGTATGATGTTGCCCGTATTTGGTGGAATCTCCGGCTGATAGAGGATGACGTCAAACATGCTGCTTTTCCTCCGATGGTTGCCCGGCCCTTCTTTCACTGGCAAAGTCACAAATGCCTTACCCAACTAGGGCGATCCCTAGTGCCTGAGGTTCCTACCGTAACGGATGCTGAATCGATGAACAAGCTGCTGTTTCCAGGTCAGCTCGCCACCAATAGGCTCCAACTTCCCCTCGCACATGTCGCCTTTCTAATAGCTGTCATTGTGTTTGTCTTGAATTCCCCGGCTTATGGCCAGGAAGAAGAGACGCCGACGCCGCTGGCCGGGGAGGAGTTCGATACCGAAGTGATGGGCGAGCCTGTCAAAGTGCAAGCCCGGGATCGTAAGAATGTCACTGCCGCAAGCTTCGGGGTGGAGTACCTTCCCAACGGCCCGACGTATTATCAGATCTTGCCGTTCGGCGCCTTGTATGTGTGGCGTAATTCGGATGATTTGAAACAGCGCTTTCGCGGAACCTTTTCCGGTCCGGTGAACGACTTGACGTACAACGTCGGGTCACACTCATCCAGCGGCTGGGAGCTTCGGATGACATTGAATACGATGATCATTCCGCTCGGTCGATCGGAATATGTCGAAGGACAAATCATCCGAGAAGTCGAAGTGGAATGGAGTTACGTGTTCGGAGGGTTTGGGATCGCCTATCGGAGACTCTTGGATCCTGGACATCAGGACAACGCGCTGGAGCTGTCCTTAACCTATGAACCGGGCTATCGGTGGTTCAAGGGCACCAGCAAATCGAGCCCGAACTTCATCGTTCCCGAAGATACCTATGAGGGGCGCGTGCACGCGCGCGTCCGCCGGGATGCGTTGGAACGCAATCTGATGGAACTCCCGCATCGAGGCTTTGCATTTGGCGGCGATTTTATTTACGGACACCGCGCCAAGTGGAGTGCTTGGGGAGGACCTCCGCTCGGGCTTTCAGACGAGCACGAGTACTTGATGGGAAGCGTGTTTGCCGTCGGCGCAGCCGGTGTGCCGTTCGTCAACAGTGAGCGGCATCGGCTGGTGGCCTCTGTCTATGGGGGCATCGGACAGCACCTTGACCGGTTTTCGACCTTCCGCCTACCTGGACGGCCGACCGGGTATGAATGGGAGGCCCTGGCCCTGCCCATGATGCCCAGCGTCGCCTTCAACGAATTATATCCACGAAAATACGCCATCGGACATCTCGAATACCGCTACGAACCGATCTTCTTTATTTATCCCTACATACGCGGTTCATGGGGCCTCGTGGAACAGGCGCGATTTCAGCCGAACGGCTCTATCACATTTCAAATGGATGCCATGCCCGCCGTGGGCGGCGGCGTCGTGACCGGAGCGCCGTGGCGCTCACAAATAGAAATCAACTACAGCTACAATTTTGGGATTTACAGTGACCATGGGGGTGGTCCACCGCTGCCGGGCCGTAACGGATTCTTCGTTTTTTGGTCAAAAGAACTCTGAGCGGACCCTCCCGGACGGCCCACGAATCCTTTCGCCCCACTTGGTCTCTCACCAAAAAGGTCCACCTACGTTATAATGAGGTGATGATGTACAGACGTCCCTTTGGCATCGTAGTAATACTCAGCCTGATTCAGCTATTCGCTGGAACAATCTTCGTGCACGCCGATGATGCCCAGGGCCTTTCTGATGGCCAAATTATCGAACATGCGAAATCCAACTGGGAGAGCGGCGCGATCACGCCGGCACTTGAAGCGCTCGATCAAGGCATCGAAGCAAATCCCGATGCGGTGACGCTTCACAAACTCCGCGGCGACATCCTGGCGACCTCTCGCGCTTCCCAGCAAGCCCTTCAAGCCTATGACACCGTACTTGGCCGGCAGCCCACAGCCCTGGATGTGCGATGGGCCAAGTGGAGCCTGTTGGTCCGGTCCGGATACGGGGACGAGTCCATTGAAGAACTGCGACGCATCGCGTCGATCGACACCCAGAATCCTCTCATTCATTTTCGCCTTGCACGCGAACTCCGCAAGCTCGATCGCCTCGAAGCCTCTCTTGAATCATACAAACAAGCGGTCACCCTCGCGCCGGAGATGCATGCGTGGCGATTGGCCTTGGCACGTGCCCGCTTTGATGTCTTGGATTACGAAGGCGCCGCGAGCGATGTGCAATACGTCCTCGATCGCATCCCGCAGGGCTCACCGCTGGAACTCCCGGCTCATACGCTCGTGACGGTCTTTCATGGACATTCGCAGGATCGCGGGCGGCGCTTCGATCCCGTCTTTACACCGAAGGACATCACCCCGGATCAACTAAAACAGTGGGCGCTCATGCGCGCGGACGCGTGGAGATCGTTTGTCGCCGGTCGCTACAGAGAAGCCGAGCCGATGTATCGGAAACTGCTGGAATTGAATCCGC
>JBEVJJ010000217.1:0-3068 GCA_040510255.1 Nitrospiraceae bacterium
CCCATGAGCTTGATACTCGTACCGCGGTCCTGCTCGTCTTGTTCCGGTGTCATTGTGAGAAATACGCCAAACCGTCGGCAAGCTTTCCGGGATGAAACTGCCAAGTGATCATGAATTTCATAGTGATTTACCTGTTATTGGTCGTTGTTATGAAACCTCGGGAAGTTCAGAAGTTGCTGGCGGTGATTTAGCTGGTGGAGTCACTTATTTCGCACTTGCCCAATCGAAATCGGAAGCTGCGGTAGGGGATGGAACTGCGGCTTTCGCCGAGAAGGTGAGATCCGTGCCGGGGTCCCCGAATGTTTCTAGCGCGAGGCGGTCTAAGAGCACATTCGTCTGGGCGAATTCTTGTGCGACGGCTGTCGGGCAGCTGTCGGACGGGGAACGGGGCAGGTCATGGCCGCTCCCGAAAGTCACGGTCGGTCTTGATTGAATCGACTGGTAAACAACTATAAACTTACTGATCGAAGCAAGTTCCGATCAATAACGACGTCGTAACGTAAGGTTGGAGAATTCTATGGGCACGAGTCCGGACACCGCATTCCAACTCCGCATGGGTGCGCCCGATAGCATGCTGATCACATTTGACGGGCGCCGGCGCCACGTGGGCGCCGGGCTGCAGGCGATCTTTGAAGCTCGCCACACGGCCTCAACCAAATATTGGGCAAAGGTGGTCGAGGGATGCCACACCATAGGCGACCTTCGCGACGTCATGGCGCGGCGCGTGCCCCCGCCGACGGCCGACTATTACTTTGGAGCCGCGGATGAGGAGATCACCATGGCCGACAATGAAAAGGCCTTCCAAGCGGTGCGCCTCAATCCGCGCAACGGCGTGAAATTCGGGGATGTCGAGATGAAAGTGACCGTGCTCGGCCAAGAGATCAGCATGCCGGTAATCGCGGCGCCTGTTGGAAGTCTCAGGAACCTGTGGCCTCGCGGAGAAGCAGTAGCGGCCGCCGCCGTCGGTAAGGCAGGCACGATCTACACACTTTCCACTCTTACCGGAACCCGCCTCGAAGAGGTGCAGGAAGCAACGGACGGACCGTGCTGGTTCCAACTGTATCTCGTGGGTGGAAAAGAGGTGGCCTCGAAGAGCATCGCACGGGCCCAGCAGAGCGGCTATTCAGCGCTCGTGCTGACCATCGATACTCCTGTCGCTGGAATTCGCCTTCGGGACAAACGAAACGGCGCCGAAACGCTCATCGGCGGAACCTGGGCGCAAAAGATTCCTTATACTCTGATGATGCTGCGGTATGAGAGATGGTTCAGCAGTTTTTGCGCAGATGGCGGCTTGATGGACTTTCCCAACATCGAACTGGAGGGCGGCAGACCTATGCCGTATGCCGACATCGGCAAGCAGCTCAAGGCGTCCGCGGTGACGTGGGAGGATATCCCCTGGATAAGGCAAGCGTGGCGCGGACCGATCGTCATCAAGGGAGTCTGCAATATCGAGGATGCCAGACGCGCCGTGGAATGTGGCGCCGAGGCTTTCATCATCTCGAATCACGGCGGCCGACAGCTCGATCGAGTGCTCCCGACCCTCAAGGTTCTGCAAGATGTAGCTCCCGCCTTAAAGGGTGAGAAGATCGAGGTCTTGATGGACGGCGGGATTCGTTCAGGAACCGACGTCGTGGTGGCCCTGGCAATGGGAGCAAAAGCCGTACTCGTCGGCCGCGCATATGCCTATGGCCTCGGAGCCGGGGGTGAAGCGGGCGTCACCAGAGCGTTTCAAATCATTCGTGGCCAGATAGAGCACACTATGCGCCTCCTCGGACGCCAATCCATCACGGAGCTCGACGCAACATGCCTTGTGGAGAATCCATTTAAATAACAGGCAGTCGGCCGTCGGTGCCCGCTCCTATCCTTCTCTGTTCTGTTTTAGGTGCGTCTCCCACCTGGCGGGACGGTCCTGTCCTCCAGGATTTAGACGATGCAAATCCGGCGAGCGTTCTCCCCCAAGCTATCGTGGGACGGCGCCTATCTCCTCCTGGATGGGCAATTATTGTTGCCGCGACATTGATTGCTGCTTTTGCTCGTGGGCGTCTACAAGAACAAGAGGCTCACCTTCACAGCGAAGGTGAAGGACGCGTTCGTGCCACGAGTTTCGGGAAAGATCTTCCCCGCTCTGAAGGCGATGCAAACAGCGAAGTGCCCCTTGATGGAGGGTCTAGCACGCGACGCGGTAGAGCCAATCTTGGAAGTGGACAAGTAGCGGAAAAGTCGATCATCTCCACGCTATGCCCAATAGAAACACGACGATCGGCGGCGGGGGATTTCATCATGTGGCCATCCGCGCACATGACTGGGATAAGTCGGTGAAGTTCTACACGGAGGCGCTCGGTTTCAAGGAGAAGATCCGCTGGGGCGAGGGCCCGGAGCGCGCGATCATGCTCGACACCGGCGATGGCAATTACCTGGAAATTTTCGCCAACGGGTCCGCGGAACCGAAGCCCGAAGGGTGCATCATCCACTTCGCGCTGAGGACCGATAACTGCGATGCCGCCGTCGAGCGCGCTCGGGCGGCGGAGGTGGTGATCACGACTGAACCGAAGGATGTCGTCATCCAGAGCATCCCGAAACCGACGCCCGTGCGGTTGGCCTTCTGCGAGGGGCCGGACGGAGAAATCATCGAGTTCTTTCAAAACACAACGACCTGAGCGCCTACAGTTGCTAAGGATAGTGAGACACTGCTCTTCGCTCCAGTCATGGATAATGAGCGCAAGAAGATAGGGATCGCCGCCACTGCGGTGACCGGGTTGCCCTTGAGCGATTGGCCCCGATGAACAAGAGGCTCTTAGTGTTTAGCCGCCGGGTAGGATGTCGCGTCTCTCCACAACGACGTCCTTTGCACCGTCAGCCTGATGATGATCATTTGTGGTCGCTCATAATGCTCGCCGTGATGCTGCGGACTTTCTGCTGTCGTCCGGATCGTCACAAAGGCCCTCCTTGTCTTTCTCTAAGGAGTCTCCAATGACCAATAACGATCCAGCGGCCTTGACCGAACTTCCGGCGATTGCTGGCAGCAACATGGTAGGGATGCCTCTTATCATCCCTGTGTGCCGCCGGAC
>JBEVJJ010000218.1:0-23308 GCA_040510255.1 Nitrospiraceae bacterium
ATCGTGACCGCATCGGTTGGAATCTCCGTCATTTCCTCGCGGACTATCCGTACGTTCGGATGGGCGTCCAGCGCTTGCGTGATCTTTGCTGCGAACTGGTCACGGTCTACGGCGAGGGCAGATCCGGCCGGCACCCGCACATCATCCGCGATGCGAATGATCAATGAATGCAGCCGCCTCATCTCTTCTTTCAAAATTCCCGGAGCCTGTAGCGAATCTGTTGACCCGAGTGAGTTCGAGCAGACCAACTCCGCGAGGTATCCAGTTTTATGAGCCTTGGTCATCTCTTTGGGACGCATCTCATACAGTGTCACCTTCGCCCCATGGTTTGCCGCTTGCCATGCGGCCTCGCAACCGGCCAGTCCACCTCCGATGATGACGATATCCTCTCGCATTGATAGGGAGCCTCAGCCCAGATGTTGAAGAGAGTTGATTGTAGGAATCTGATTTTCAGTATGTCAAGAAAAGGAACACCTTCGCCGGCACAATCAGTGTTGCAGGATTTGCATCGTCATCACTGCGGGATCAGGTGGTTTTACTGCTCTGCATCGGTTGAACCCTTCGGATGGCCCATGCTAGACTCCGTTCTCGTTGTGGGCGATTAGCTCAGTGGGAGAGCGCTTCCTTCACACGGAAGAGGCCACTGGTTCGATACCAGTATCGCCCACCATCGTTGGTTTCCTGCTGTTTTTTCGCGCCCTTGACAACCCTGATCCGATCCCTCGCATCGGTTGATTGTCCGTAAGTACGCGAGAACTGGACAGAACTTCGTGGCTGCGTTAAACTTGCTTCAATGATCGTATGGTCACGAGGTTTTAAGGCCATAGAAAGAGAGGACCGTATGCGTGGTTCCCGTTGGTCGTTTGTGATTCTGGCCCTTCTTCTCACCACGAGCTGTTCCAATACTCGTCAGGCTTCAGTGTCCGATCAGGATTACACTGCTCCTCTCAGTATCTATAGCGTGATGGACGCAACCGCGCTTGTCTATGCCGATCCAGCCGCCGCGTCACCCGCGAATGACAATCCCTATCGTTGGGCAGGATTCATCTTGCATCCTGTTGGACAGTTCCTCGACTATGTCATTAATCGTCCCCTCTATGCGTTAGCCGGATCAGCACCATATGTCTTTGGGTATACGGCAGAAGACGCTATGTTGGATTCTCAAAGACGTTCCTACTGACAGCAAGCTCGGTCGCACGCTTCTGGCGTGCCACCGAGCCGCCCTTCACGTTTCCTCCACCGTAGCATCCCTCTCGTCGTATGGTGTATCCTTCCTGAAAGTTGTTTCCCCTCGCATACCATGGCTATGGAATGCGTCTTCATTGCGCCCTGATCATTGTCGCAACCATCCTTTTAGGGTCAGCCACCGCCTGCCAGGCACCCCCACCGAGGCCTCCATTGCCTCCGTCTGAAAGCGATCTGGATCTCCTTCGTTCAACGACCTTGTGCGAAAAGCGAGAGCATTTCACGCAGCGTCATACATCTACTGCGATCGAGCGACGCAGTTGGGGGGCTGGGGAGGAGTTACGGATTGCCGGAAACCAGAGCTTGTCAAAGGGTGACGAGTCCTATTTTTTTGACGAAGACGGCACCCTTGTCGGCGCGCTGTTCGCCTTTCCTGAAGGGCTCGATCTTGGTCCTTATAAGACTCTACGGTATACGCTTTCGCAACTCAAACCTTCCTTGGAGTTTTACCTCACCGTCTCGAAGCTTGCGGATCGAGCCAATATGGAAGCCAGTACCCTCTACCAAACCGGAGATGAAAAGACCACAACACAATACCTGATACTCGGAGAGTTAGCTCATCCTTCCCTGCTTGAAGCCTCCTTCACCATCGATCCCTATGTTCAATTATTCTCTCCATATCGAAAAGAATTCTTAGATAGACTCCGAGATACTCCGGATAAGACATCTGGCAGTCGTATGGACTCCCAAGGCGCCGAGGATAAGGAGCCCTTTTCTTCCCTTCAGCAATTTGCGCGTGGTCAGACGGCCCAGCTCTCCTATTGCGGAGAACGGAATGACACGATCGCACTTGATGCGTATCAGAAAGCAGGGATGACCGGCTTTTCAAACAAGACATGGCAGGCTGAGCTCCACCATAGATTGGGTATGGCGTGGGAAGCAAAAGGAGATTTGCAGAAGGCCAAATCCGAACTGCTCCAGTCTCTCTCCATACGGCCCAATTCCCCGGAGGTTTTGAACAACCTAGGAGCCGTGCATAAGAGGTTGGGGGACAAACGCAGTGCGCTGGCAGCCTTCGAAAAGGCGGTGCTCCTTCGACCCAACTATGCGATCGCCCGCTATAATATGGCTCAAATTTTTGAGGAAACCGATCGAAAGCGGGCGATTACGGAATATGAAACTTATATTGCTCTGGTTGAGGGATACCCCGAAGAGGAAGAGAGGCTGGAGCTGGTGAAGAAACGGGTCAAGGACTTGAAGCGTTAGTTTTGGTACGGCGTGTCGCGGCAATTGAACGCGTGGGCATTCCAACAGCAGCCTGATCCTGTGCTTCTGGTTCCCCATCCTCATCCCTCACCTTGCTGGGTGAATCGATATAGAGCGCTCCTCCCCAGCCGGTAATGTTAGCCTCGATGTTGAGCCACTATACGCAGGGGACAGGAATTATAGGCAACAATTCGGATGCAGATTGGTTACCGGCGGGATCGTTCTTCTTCTTCTTGACGAGTTTTGCACTCGATACACAACGTTGTTACGGGTCTCGCTTTCAACCTTTTGTACGGAATCTCCTCACCACACCGTTCACAAATACCGTAGGTATGGCTCGTCAATCGTCCGAGAGCCTCGTCGATTTTTTTGAGAAGCTTCTGTTCTCGCTCTCTGATGCGGAGAGAAAAATTCTGATCGGTTTCGGCGGAAGCCTGATCGCTCACATCCGGAAAACTGTCCATCCCTTTCCGGTTGGTCAGAACCTCCTCAACTTCCTGAAGAATATCCGCCCGCTGCCGTTCCAGGTCAGCCTGAATATCGCTGTATTTGCTCTCGTCCCCCTTGCCACGATGAGCTTCCGGCAAGCTCCGACCTTTTGACTGGGACTTTAACGACCGTCTTGGGACGGGTTGGGCCATATTCATACTTAGTACACTACTGCGTGCAGGTTAGTGCGTCAAAACTATACCAGGCTCAAACTTCCGGGGTCAAATGAACACTGCGGGCGTCCACCTGCACAGTCTGAAAAATGTCTCTCGGCATGGCGCATGCCTAGAGGTCCCGACGTCCTTCAATTGATTTCACCAGAGTCACCTCATCTGCATACTCAATATCCATGCCGACGGGAATCCCATATGCTATTCGTGACACTCGTGCATTCAACGGCTTCAGTAGTTTCGTCAGATAAATAGCCGTCGCCTCCCCCTCAATTGTAGGGTTCGTGGCTACGATGACTTCCTCAACCCCTCCAGCCCGGACGCGATCAGCCAGTTCATCGACATGGATGTCGGCAGGCCCCACACCGTCCAGCGGCGAGAGCACTCCGAGAAGTACGTGATAGAGCCCTCGATACCCGCCCGCTCGTTCGATCGCATAGAGGGTACTCGGTTCTTCAACGACAAGAATTTTTGATCGATCTCGCTTGCCATCCAGGCAAAATTCACAGAGTTCGCCTTCTGCAATATTTCGGCACTGTCGGCAGAAGGAGAGACCATCCTTCACCCCTCGAATTGCTTCCGCAAGGCGAAGAGCCTCCTCGCGTTCGGCTTTCATAAGATGAAATGCCAGCCGTTGCGCAGTTTTCTGGCCGATTCCGGGTAACCGCACGAGTTCTCGCACCAACCGCGCCAGCAGCCCCTGTTGATCGACGCTCAATTCGAACTGTTCCTCATGTGGTGAATGATCGACATGTGCTTAGAACAGTCCCGGGATCTTCATCCCTCCTGTCACCGACTTCATCTCTTCCGCCATCATCTCCTGCGCCTTGCGCAGTGCGTCATTTGCAGCCGCAGTCACCAAGTCCTGCAACATATCGACATCGCCGGATTTGACGACCTCCGGATCCATGACCACTCCGACAATCTGCATGGCGCCATTAACCGTCACCGTGACAATTCCGCCGCCAGCCGTTCCGGAAACGGTCTTTGCCGCAGCTTGCTCCTGAACCTTGGCCATCTGCTCCTGCATGGCCTGGGCCTGTTTCATGATATTCTGCATGTTCCCGAAAGGGTTTTTCATTCCTGGACCTCCTGTACCAAGGATAGCGGCCGCACGTCGATCAACTCGCCACCGAACAGTTCGAGCGCTTGCTTGACCAATGGATGAGCGCGCGCCTGCTGAAACAATACGATACGTTGTTCCTGTTCTTTGGCCACGCGCAGCTCCTTCATGGTCGGTCCGGCGTTCTCTACAGCGGACAATTCGACAATACGAATTCGAACCGGCTGCCCGATCAGCCGTTCACCAAGAGCGCCGAGAGCCCGCAAATTGTCAGCCTTTTCCAACATGGCTCGCGCGACCGTCGCTTGCTTGGAAAACCCGATCATCACGTGATGACCTTCCACGCCCATGAAACGGCCCATGTCCAAAAACGGAGCGATGTTGGGATATTCAGCGGACACTGCGCCCTGGAACTGCTCCCACTCCAATACCGACTCAACCAACGGCGTATGCGTTTCGGTCTGCAGTGAGGGCGATGGGGCCGTCGGTATATGAACATCTTCATCTGATTCATTTCGCGGCAGCGCGCGTTCGGATGGATTGAGCGCTGGGGGGACGCTCGTCGAACGAGCAGCGGCCGTCAAGCCCCTTTTCAAGTCAGAGGCGTGGTCTCGTTGGCCGATATTCACCTTATCTTGACTCGACCTAGGCCGATCCTGCAGCGCGGCAGATGAGGACCTAGAAGTTGGGGCATCGACCGAGGAATTTGCCCCGCGCTTGGGCGCTTGAGTCGCTGAAACTTTCTGCACATCGGACGACGAAGTTTCGCCGGCAACTGACCCCTTCGGCAACATGAGCCGCGTCGCCCGAACGACCGCCGCCTCCAAGGTAAAACGGGGGTGTGCACTCAATCTCAACACGTCTTCAGCCACCGTGAAAATGCGGAAGACTTCCTGCAGCTGATCAGGAGGCAACCGTTTGGCATCGACCACAAATTTCTGAACATCTTCTTTCGACGCTTCGATAAGTTCGTTGACGTCCTGATGGGAGGGGACAACCGCTGCAACAAGTAAATTGCGCACACACTCGACCAAGTCTCCGCAGAATGTCTTGAGATCGTGTCCTTGATCGAGCACATCTGCAATGACCCGCAATGCCGTAGCACTCTGCTGCTCGAGGATGGCATCGACCATCGTCCGAACGTGCTCGTATGGTACGGTCCCCAGAAGGGTTTCCAGATCGGCGTGATGAATGGTACTTCCGCCGAACGCCACGACCTGATCCAATAAGCTCAGGGCATCACGCATGCTCCCTTCGCTGGCGCGGGCCAACGCCATCAAACTTTGATCTTCGATGTCGAGACTGTCTTGTTCCGCCACATGACGCAATCGCTGGACAATTTCCCCTTTGGAGATACGGCGGAAATTGTAATGCTGACAACGTGAGACAATGGTGGGTGGAATTTTATGAATTTCCGTCGTCGCGAAGATGAACACCACATGAGCCGGCGGTTCCTCAAGGGTCTTGAGTAACGCATTAAACGCTGAGTTGGACAGCATGTGAACTTCGTCAATAATGTACACCCGGTAGTGTCCGCGGAATGGCCTGAACTTCACGTTCTCACGGATCTCCCGCACATCGTCGACGCCAGTATTCGACGCGCCGTCGATCTCAATGACATCGACGGAGTTTCCCAGAGTGATTTCTTCGCAGCTGGAACAGCTATTACACGGAGTGCCGGTCGGGCCCGACTCGCAATTCAACGATTTGGCGAGAATGCGAGCGACCGTTGTCTTTCCGACGCCTCTGGTACCTGAGAAGAGAAACGCGTGGGCGATGCGTTTAGTCGAGACCGCGTTCACGAGAGTTTGGACCACGTGAGGCTGACCGATCACGTCGTCGAATGTACCGGGACGGTATTTTCGCGCTGAGACCTGGTAATCCACGAATTGCTACACTCCAGTCACTGAATATGAGCGCTGAGTATTGAGTGATCAACCCGAGAGTTCGGGAAGGATTTTTCTCTCAACTCAAGACTCAGCTGCAACTCAGCAGTTCAAATACCGGGGCCAGGTGATCCTGCGGCACACAAAACTACCTACTTACCGTTGCTTCCTTCCGGACCTGGCGGGATTCACAGGGTTCTGTTGCACAGGGCCCAGCCCCTACCTCTGAACAGTGCTGAGTCCCGAGGTCGATATCGCAGGCGCCCTAAGCGCCGCTCTTCTCGAACTGTCAACTCAGCGCTCAACACTCCCGACTCAGCACTGGCTTTATTTGGCGGAGAGGGTGGGATTCGAACCCACGGTTCCGTTGCCGGAACGCGTGCTTTCCAAGCACGTCGATTCGTCCACTCTCGCACCTCTCCACAGATTCAGGCGATAAAGAGCGGTATTTTATCACGCGACCTAATGAGCGGCAAGGCGAGTATCCGACATTCAATTCTTGTCTTGCAGCGATAGTCCGCCGTCAATCACCGAGAGAGACCTTCCGGACAATCCGATTCTCCTGCGACCAATCTTGTCTCTCGAGCCATTGACCCTCTTCCTAAGGGTTTCTATAC
Source organism: Nitrospiraceae bacterium (assembly GCA_040510255.1). GTDB lineage: Bacteria > Nitrospirota > Nitrospiria > Nitrospirales > Nitrospiraceae > DASSBQ01. Next base: position 6,677 of record JBEVJJ010000218.1, read on the forward strand.
TGCGTGGCTATGCAGAGGTACGTATGAAAGTGCTCCTCGGTCTCGGGTTCCTGTTCCTGCTCCTTGTAGGAGTTGCTCTATCTCTGCCATTTCTCGTCGATTTGAACAAGTATCAAGACCGATACCGCCCCCTGATCGAAGACGCATTGAATCGCCGCATCACGCTCCAGGACATCCGCCTGACGATTTGGCCGCGAATTGGAGCCAGGGTAAGCGGATTCACCATTCAGGATGATCCCTCATTTCGTTCAGGCCCATTCGCCACGCTCTCGTCACTGGACGTTGGCGTCAAGCTGTTCCCATTGCTTCGCGGGAACATTGTCGTGGAGGAGATTACCTTTCGTGATCCGGTTATTTTCGTCTTCAAGGATAAGCACGCCGTCTTGAACGTATCCACACTAGGTCCCAAGACCGCGACCCCATCGAAACCGGAAAGCCCTGCGCCAGAACCGGCCGGAGGTCCACTGCGAGCCCTGGCACTCTTGGCCGTGGACCGAGTATCCATCGACGGCGGACGCCTCACCTATCGTGACGAAGCGGCGACCAACCCGGTGGAATATGTCGTGAACGACCTGGAATTGCTTCTTACCACCGTGCATCTCGGCAAAGTGCCCCACCTGCATCTCGCAGCCACCATTCAACCGTACAATGTTCCGATCACACTCGACGGCTCATTCGGGCCTCTTACGGACACTCTCGACATCAAAACATACGCATTCGATCTGGGCCTCGGGAAAATCCTTGCCTCGCTCAAGGGCAGTGCGCTCGGAGGCAAGCTTGATGCGACTCTAACATCTCCGTTGATCAGTACGACAGACCTTCCCACAACAATCCCTCTCGCGAAGCCGGTCGTCGTAAAGGATCTTCATCTCACCGCTCACTTCGAGTCAACTCGTGGTGCCACTGAATCTCCACTCGAAAAAGCTGAAGTGAGGGATCTTGGATTGGCGCTTGTCATGGGCAATTCGGTCATCAATGTAAAAGGCACGGCTGCGAACGGCATGGCACACATCGCTGCCGCGTCGTCCAGCATCAGCTCAGCAGACATGCCAATCGCCCTACCACTGGTCAAGCCGGTGGAGATCAAGAATCTGCACCTGAGCGCCAAAGCCCAATACCCCCTAAGGCAAGGCGCCTCACCCTTGGAATTGGCTGACGTCACGGACTTGGGGTTGGCCATCGCCATGGGATCTTCAATAGTCGAGGTGCAGGGAACCATTCGAGGGGGTGTCGCGAAAGCCGCCATGCGTTCAAAAGTCATTCGCACGGCGGATCTGCCGATCGTGGTCCCGCTCAAACGGTCTGTTGAGATACGTGACCTCCGACTGATAGGTGAATTACGAGAGCATGAGGCTCTTGTGCATCAACTCTCAATGGAACTGTTTAATGGTTTGATCAAGGCCCAGGGAAAGACAGAAACCGGATCGCCTGCACCCGCCTTCAGCAGCTCTGTCACAATCGAAGAAGTACAACTTGGTCCCGCCATGACAGCGGTGGGAGCAGAACACGTCTCGACAAGCGGGACGGCTGCAGGCAGCATCACAATCAGCGGGCGCGGCTTCACCTTGCCGGAGTTGACGAAAGCACTCGAGGGCGCCGGCCGCATCAAGATCAAGGATGGAAAGATCGAGGGCATCAACCTGATGCAGGAGGTCGTTACCCTATTGAAAGTGGCAGGCATTTCTCCTGACATGATTCGCACCACTGTCTTTTCGACAATCGAAACCGATTTCACCATTAGGAAGGGGCTGGTCAATGTCCAGAAATTGCTTATGAACAGTCATGACTTCCAATCGACCGGTCACGGAACCGTCGGCCTTGATCAAACGCTGAATCTCCGCCTGAATCTAAACCTTTCCCAAGCACTTACCCAGAAAATCGCGGCTTCGTCTCCTATCGCGAAAGTGGCCATATCCGGGGGTCGACTATCGCTCCCCCTCATCATTGGGGGGAGAATCCACGCGCCCTCTTATGGACTGGATACCAAGGTGTTCGCCGGAATAGCTCAGGAACAGGCAAAACAGCTGGTCAGAGAAGCGGTGGATGACCTCGTTCAAGGGAAGACCAAACCGGAAGATCTCCAGAAACAGGGCAAAGCATTCCTAAAGAATTTATTCGGAAAATAAGGGCCGTAGGATTTGATGTCGCTGGCCAACCTCATGCTTGATTATGTGGTGCGCTACGGATTTCAGGTCCTTGGCGCTGCGATCATCCTCGCCGTGGGCGCCTTTCTGGCAAGATGGGTCGGCACAGTCACTCAACAATGGCTGGACCGCCAGGACCTGGAGCCTCCGATCAAACTCCTACTGGTTCGTCTCGCAAGAGTAGTGGTCATCGCGTTTGCCCTCCTGATCGCTTTGGATCAACTCGGCTTCCAAATTGCTCCGCTCAGTGCGGGGCTCGGAGTAGCCGGGTTGGGAATGGGCCTCGCGCTCCAAGGTATCCTCGGCAATCTCGTCGCCGGATTGTCGATCATTTTTACCAAGCCGTACCGGGTAGGGGAGCATATCTCCCTACTCGGCGTCCATGGCGAGGTGGTGAAGATTGATATCTTCACGACTACGCTGAGGCACCCCGACCAGTCTCGGATTGTGATTCCGAACAGGAAAATCGTGGGGGAGATCCTGCACAATTGCGGCACCATTCGGCAACTCGATCTCTCCGTCGGCGTATCCTACGAAGCGGACATCAATAAAGTATTAAGTACGGTGCGAGACCTAGTGAATCAGAATCCCCACGTCCTACAGGAACCGCAACCGGTTGTCGGCGTCGCTGGATTTTCCGATTCAGCCGTGACCGTTTCCGTCAAGCCGTGGGTGCTGGTCTCCGATTCCACGCAGACGCAGGATGAATTGAATCAGGCGATCCTTGAGCGGTTTCGGAGCGAGAATATTTCCATTCCTTTCCCGCAGCACGAAGTCCGTCTGCTCAATCCACCGTAATATTCCGGACCGGCTTGCAGGTCGCATGGCTGCTGCGGATATTCTCCCAGCTCCTTTCTTGTAAATGCGGTCATGTGCCATGCTCATGTCGATATCCACAGTGTCCCCATGAGAAAGACTTCTAGTGACCGTCGCCACGAGTCGTCACCATGACCATGAGCAGATGATATCCGGTCACCTCTACCACCACCCGAAGGAGGACTATCCATGAGCGTGATGAGCGAATTTAGAGACTTTGCCATGAAAGGCAATGTGCTGGATATGGCCGTCGGGGTCATCATTGGGGGAGCGTTCGGGAAAATCGTGTCCTCCGTGGTCAGCGATATTCTGATGCCGCCAATCGGATTGCTGTTGGGAAAAGTCGATTTCTCCAGCCTGTTCATCCCGCTGTCCGAAGAGGCTCAAGGCAAATCGCTCACCGCCGCCAAGGCTGTGGGAGCCGCAACGATCAACTACGGCGTGTTCCTGCAAACTGTGTTTGACTTTGTGATTCTTGCCTTTGTCATCTTCATAGTCATAAAACAGGTCAACCGCTTGAAGAGACATCCCCCAACTGAGCCACCGTCGGCGCCATCCAAGGGGGAGGCCCTCCTGACCGAGATTCGCGACATCCTCAAAGAACAGCGCCGGTGATTGATTCGCTTAGAAGGACACGTGCGTAGACAGAATTGGCAGGATACGCGGCACACTCGGGCACCATGAGCTATTGGATTCACAAGGCGACGCTGAACCAGGAGACATGGATGCTCTGAAACGCATCGGACACAACAGAGCCACGAGACCATGCACAAGCAGCCTCTTCGTCAGCAGATCGACGATTAAGGAGGGCTGCCACAAAAATCCGTGGTGTCAGAAATCTTTCTCTGGAGCAATGGGATCAATGAGTTGTTGCATCTGCGTTCGAGAGGCGCTAAATTAGCCCTCGCTCCTATCCTAAACTTTGAAAGGAGTCGGAACATATCACGGGCGCCAACAACGGCCGTACGCTCATTTCGCATTCATCCCTACCACTGTCTCCACGGTGGCCCAGCCGAGTCTCCACCGCTTCCTGTTTTTCCTGGATTGAATTCCCGCTCGACCGCTCCACTCCAAGTACGGGAGGGTACATGAAAACCACACTGCGCCTGCTTCTCGTCCTCGGGCTGACGGCAAATGGCTGTGCGACACGCGTGCCTCCCCCCCCGCGCCAATCTCCGGCGGAAGCGCAGGTTGTCGCCCTCCAACAGGAACGGCAGCAGCTGCTTACGACCCTTGGAGAGTTTCACGAACGGATTGGCGATCTCGAGAGTAAACTCGCGGACCGCGAAGAGAAACCTGTCGCACAATCGTACGATCAACTCCTCGCGGTCAAGGAAGCGGAGTTGAGCGAACTGAGAAAGACGTCAGCCGAAAGCGAGAAGTTATCTGCGCAACTCAACACCGCAGTTACCGATCTCAATCAAACTAGACTCCGCGTGTCTGCGCTCGAACAGCAGAACATGAAAAAGGATCAGGAATTGGCCTCAATGAAAGGGCTCGCGACGGCTGCCGCAGAACTCGAGAGTGCCAAACACCGTATAGGCGATCTTGAATCCCTCTTGTCGCAGCGCGATCAAGAGAGTCGTTCTCTCCGAACATCAGCCGCCGAGCGGGAGAGTCTCATGGCGCAGTTACAGACCGCGACAGGCGCCTTGAATCACACCAAGGAGCGCTTGGCATCGATCGAGAGGCAACTTACCCAAAAAGATTCCGACCTTCGCAGTAGTGGAGCCGAGAAACAGAAGCTTGCCGCCAGTCTGACCGCATACTCGAACGAATTACGAAAGACGAGACAACGAATGGCATCATTCGAGCAACAAACCAGCATGGACCTGTCCCAAACGAAGCACAAAGCGTCGAATCTGGAAAGACAACTTGCAGCCAGAACTCAAGAGCTGGAAGCGCAGCAACACATGACGACAGGCACTGAAAAGTCGTCAGGCCCACCAATAGCCCGGCATATGGAGACGACGGGGAAATCATCGGGTTCCAACGTCGGATCGGAGGTCAGGCAACTTCCGGGAACAGCATTGTCAAAACCCGAGACTGACAAGACGCGAATCGGGAAGGCTCCGAGCCGCCCGTCTTCCGATGTCCCCCAACACAGTGATCAACCAGATCCTGAGCTGATCAACGCCAGTGAACATCTTGCTCGCTTGCTGAAGGATGAAGTCTCGAGAGGAACCATCAGCGTGAAACAACATAGGAATCAATTGGCGGTCGGACTTTCTTCTTCGCTGCTGTTTCAATCAGGAGAAGCCACTCTTAAGCCGGATGGCAGGAACGTGCTGAAACAAATTGGCGGTATTCTCGGACAGATTCCTAACAATGTCGTTCAGGTTGCCGGGCATACCGATAATCAAGCGATTCCCAAACAGTTGCAAAATAAATTTCCGGACAACAAGGCCTTCTCATGGGCACGGGCCGAGAATGCTCGCAGAGGCCTGATCAACGGTGGGATGCCCATGGAGCGGATTGAAGCAATAGGGTTGGCGGATAAAGTACCCCTCGTGAGCAATACTACAGAGGCGGGACGGCAGAGAAACAGACGTATTGAAATCGTCGTGACCCGCTCAGCCGCTTCACCTCTTGCGATGGAAGCCACCTCGGAACGCTATCGGAGACAGAGCTTGGCTTCTCTCTCACCGGAAAAGCAGGACTCACCCTAGGTTCTGTTTGCCGGCATAGCTGAGGAAATGCCACCTAGCGTTGATTCCCTTTTGTATCTGCACCGCTGATCTGGCCAAAATCACGTCGTTATCCAAAGTGACAGGCAACCTGGTTGGCAGGAACGGCAACGGATTCCCCCGGGACCGTCGCGAGAATCTTATAATGACCGAGCCCCAATTCTTTGCCGTACGCTTCCCCTACGAGCACATCTTGGATATGCTGATGATCCGACGCCCTAAAGTACGATCGTCCTTCCTTCAGCCCATCAAACTCATGGCCTTCTAGGGCCTTGATGACGGCCGCGGTTTCAGTCGTGCCAGCCCGGCTTACGGCCTCCAAGATCTGGGTCATGGCCGCATATCCCAGGTAGCATCGTGACGTCGGTGTATGGTTGTATTTGTCGATCACTCCCTGAATAAATCGTTTCGAGCTCTCGCTTTTCACCTTCGGATCCCAAATCAATCCCCATATGCCCGCGTTGTTAGCGTAGCCTAGGGGACGACCAATTTGCTCGCCGCCAATCATACCGCCGACCCCGACCTTTTCCTTGGCCAACTCTAGTTTCGCATATGACTTGAGGGCGTTGATCAAATCCCACCCGTACAGATTTAGAATCACCGCCTGAGGCTTGACCCGTTGAACATCCATCATGGCGTTGGTGAAATCGGATGTTCCAAAGGTGGTCGTTGTTGAGCCCACAATCTCACCATCTTGGGTTTTCAGCGCCTCGGTCATGGCTTGCAACGCTGACCGTCCGTCTACGGTATCCGCCGTCACCATGTACCATTTGGAACCAAAGGCCTTTACTATATACGTGCTTACAGATTGAGCCATCATTCGGGCATTCGGCATGAACACAAATGTGTGAGAGTTGCACCGGGATCCGGTCAGGTCCATGACATGAGCACCCGTAACCATGAAGAGTTTATTCTCCTGTTTCGCGACCTCCGATACGGCTAAGGCAACCTCTCCATTGAACGTTCCCATGAGGAAATCCACACTGTCATCCTTAATGAGTTTAGTCACGGCTTTGATAGCCGTCGGCACGTTTGATGCGTCGTCGGCCTCCACCAAGACAATCGGCCGGCCAAGCACGCCGCCGCGCTTGTTGAACATGTCAAGCGCCACGGTTGCTCCGTGCACATCATGAATTGAGGAGGTTTTATAGGGGCTCGTCAACGGATCAATAATCCCGATCTTGATCGGTTCCGCCGCCTGCGCATGAGAAGCATGAATCGGATCCATGGCTTGTTTGACCCAATCACCGGTGACCAACGCAGTGCCGGCAACCGCTGAGAGTTGAAGAAATTTTCTACGCGAGAGTTCAGACATCGTATGTCCTCCCTGGAGAGATAGTAGTCCTCGCAGATCGTGGGGCTCGTGCGAAGTCGCGGTTTAGACGTTGATCAGTGTGGTGAATTGCGAGTGAAGTGCGCAACTACTGAATAGCCCTTGGAAAACAAGCCTCACCGTTTGACTGTATCAAAACGACACAGCGACACGTTACGGGCAGGCGAGCAGATTGTCAATATGGAGAGGACCCTACCAATATGGCTAAACCTATTGGCAGCAGGTATCGCATTGCGCCGTGAAGAAGAGCAAAGGACTGACTAGCCCAACAAGGAAGCAGGCACATGCCCTAATGAAGAGAGGGATGAAAAACTAGACGGGCTCCCGCCTCATCTGATCCCCCTTCCCTGTGGAAGGATTCCAGATGGGATGAGGCGAAGGACCGGCACCGACATCCAGGTACGCTCCACGACATCATCCATTCATGTCATGTGGCAATGATCATGCAGAGCATGACATGTGTCAGAAGGGACCACGCCACTGTATTGATCCTCCGTATACACTTGTTTGATTGACCAAAATACGGCCTCTTTCAGCTTCTTGATCAAGGGATCTGGAGGGTCTTTCCGAATTTTTTGCAACTTCTTGTCCAGATCGAACAGCGGTTTGACAGACCGGCGATCCGGCACCCTCCCAAGCGCCCACGCAACTTCGGTCTGAACGGTAATATCAATTCCAGGAGGATCGAGCATGTCCAGCAGGGGTGGCACGACTGAAGAGTCATTATGCGTGTTGCCGAGATCCCCCAATCCCTTCGCGGCAGCTGCTTGCAATTGCGGCTGTTTGGAGTGTTTGAGTATATCGACCAATATGGGGATTCCCTCTTTCCCCATGTTACCAAGCGCCACTGTTGCCTGCTTAGACAAATCCTTATCCTTAAGAGCCTCCCGCAACCGGGGCAACGCCTCATCCGCTTCCATCTGACCCAATACGGAGATGATCTGCAGTTTTCTCAACTGACTGGTGCCTGATGAGTCGAGGAGCTTCAACAGCCGATCAGGTTGGCCCCATTCGGCAGTGATAAGCACGGGGAAATCATACTGCTCGAGCTTGTCCTTAAGCTGAGTCATGACAAAAGGACCGGCTTCACCAGCGCTCGCTTTACCCGCCGCTTCCGTCGCATCCTCAAAATCAGTCCGAACCTCTTTCTGCCAGTTGATCTTCATGCCACCCAATAGGTAAGTCAACTGACAGGCAGGTCCCTTCCACAGCCGTGATGGAGCATCCGGTAAATCAGCATCCCCTCCGGCAGGCGTGGTTCCTTCCCATGTCTTCTTCTGCTCGCACTTGACCTTGAACACCACATCGGCAGGCTTGGATGCTTCCCGGGTGACGACATAGCCTAGCTCAGACATCCGACGGGCCACCACATCACCGATGGCTGAAGGATCGGTGAATCCTTTATCGGTTAACGCAATCACATCCAATTTTAGGGTCTGAATCTTGGCAAGTTCTGCCTTTTGCTCAGGGGTAAAGTAGTCCCGATACGCTAATGCCGAATCGGATGATGCCAGTACAACCAGAGAAAGAGATATAATCATGCAGGATAATCCATTCATCTCATCCCTCCTTGAAGACCTCCCCCTCCCCATTGGATTGATCGGTTGAATTGTCATCACGAAGGCCACGCTCGGAAACATACCATCCTATGCCTCCATGACCCCAACGATGATGGCGGGAAACGGTCTGCCTCCAACGCAATACCAGTACGATCTTGATCCTTCAGAAAATTCATAATGGATCATTATACCGTTCCCTCCTTTTTCCTACCACAGAAGTCACGATCCTCAAATCTGAGCAGCCTTTGATGCAAAATCACAATGGGGACCTTGCAGGCGCCAAGCATGTTGACGCGCCCCCACCTGAGTATGGGTTGACAGTCACGCTCAATCGACGGTAGAAGATGGCATAAACAAAAGGGCTTCCCGCACGCATCTGCAGATCTTGCTCTCTTGAAAGAGCTTCGATGACGTGCGAGAGTGGCGGAACTGGCAGACGCGCGAGACTTAGGATCTCGTGGGTAACCGTGGGGGTTCAAGTCCCCCCTCTCGCACCATACGTCTCACAGGCTACAAACAGCCATCGCTGAACCTCGAGCCCTCGGAGGTCCTGACACTGACATGAAGATGGAAGTGACCGAGCTTGGTCCCATGAAACGGGCCTTGAAGATTGAGGTCCCGGCGGAAGAAGTCACCCAGCGCTTTCTTCGTGCCTACACGGAGCTCAATAAGCAAGTCCGTGTCCCCGGTTTTCGGCCGGGCAAAGCGCCGGTCCCTTTGCTCGAAAAGCGATACGCAAAGGCGGTCGAAGAGGATGTGATTCGTTCTTTGGTTCCTGACTACTACGATAAAGCGATCAAACAGGCCGGAATCGTGCCTATCCTTGTGGAAATTCCACCCTTGGAGCGTGTCAAGATCCAGAAGGACACGGCGTTCAGCTTCACCGCTACCGTTGAAATCAGGCCGACTATTCAGTTACGAGACTATAAGGCCCCGAACCCTATCTCGCTGAAGCCAGACAAGCGCACCGTCACTGACGAGCAGATCGATAAGGCCCTCGAGGTTCTCCGTGAACAGATGGCTCAGTTGCACCCAGCTGCTCCCGGAAGCACACTTGGCGAAGGCGACTATGCAGTCCTGGACATCGAAGGCTTCCTGAATGATCAAGCTCTTGAAGGGACGAAGAAGGAGGGCCACCTCCACAAGACTGGATCCAAGATGTCGATTCTAGGAATCGACGTTGATGGTCACATCATCGGCAAGAAACAAAGTGATGTGGTAGATATTCCTCAGGTCTATCCATCCAACCATCCGGACCCGAGAGTTGCCGGTAAGACCGTGATCTTTCGCTGTACCATCCGGTCAATCAAGCAGAAGAAACTTGTTCCCCTCGATGACGAGTTCGCTAAGGACTGCGGTCCTTACACCTCGATTCAGGATATTAAGGATAAGCTTCGCACAGAGATGGAACGGGCCTTGAAGAAGGACATTGACGCGTCTTACAAAGATACGATCCTCAAACGACTGTTAGAGATGCATCATTTCGATCTACCGCAGACTTTGGTTGAACGAGAACTTACTGCTATCGTGCGACAACATCTGCAAAATCGCCGGAGCAAGCAGAACGACCCCGTCAATACGGAAACCGCCCCGCCAACCGAGGATATGAAGAAATTGCAGGAGGAATATCGACCGGAAGCAGAACGCCGGGTCAAAAGCAGTCTTATCTTGGAAGCGGTTGCCGACAAGGAAGGTCTGACGGTAACGAATGAGGATCTCAATACCGAAATCGCACGGCTTGCGACGGAAATAAAAATCTCTGTGGAGGAAATCCGTCGCATGATTCAGGCAGGCGGACAGGACTCCCTGGATGATTTACGAGCAAGGGTCCTTGCCGACAAGACACTTGATTTTGTCTACCGGCACGCGGTGATTCAAGGATGATCATCGCACTTGCCAAACATCTTTGGGCCACCAAGCCCATTGATGTCGCCACGCGCGAAGGGTCCCCGGGCTCTTTCAATCTGTGTTAATGTGAGATTTCGAAGTACACCACAGCCGAAAGGATGCATGTTGCATGCTAGTCCCGATTGTAATTGAGCAAACCAACCGAGGCGAACGGGCGTATGACATTTATTCACGCCTGCTCAAGGACCGAATTATCTTCTTGGGAGCCCCGATCGACGATATCTTCGCCAATCTCATCATTGCCCAACTCCTCTTCTTGGAAGCCGAGGATCCTGAGAAGGATATCAATCTCTACGTCAACTCGCCGGGCGGGAGCGTCACCGCGGGACTCGGAATTTATGACACCATGCAATACGTCAAACCACCCATTACGACCATCTGCCTCGGGCAGGCTGCCAGTATGGGAGCGTTGTTACTCACCGCCGGCACCAAAGGCAAGCGCTTCGCCCTACCGAATGCCCGCGTGATGATTCACCAACCCATGGGAGGATTTCAAGGACAGGCGACCGAGATCGATATTCATGCACGTGAAATCCTGAAGATACGCGAGAGACTCAATGAAATTCTTTCCAAACATACCGGTCAACCGCTCGACAAAATTGCCTTGGATACCGAACGCGATTATTTCATGTCGGGAGAGGAAGCTAAGCGGTATGGCTTGATCGATGAAGTCATCACGAGACAACTCAAAAGTCTCAAGGGCATTGGGCCCAGCGATTCGGGCAAGGACGGAAGCAAGAGTTCGTAGGACCAGGAGGAAGCATGGCCAAACAGGAGAAGATCGATCGGCACTTGCGTTGTTCGTTCTGTGGCAAGAGCCGCGATGAAGTCCGCAAACTCATTGCCGGGCCAACGGTCTATATTTGTGACGAATGCGTCAACCTCTGCAATGACATTATTGCCGAAGATTGGGAGGAAGCAAAGGAAGAGATTTCGGCGAAATTAAAAAAGCCGGCCGAAATCAAGCACCATCTCGACCAGTACGTGATCGGTCAGGATCGCGCAAAAAAGATTCTTGCGGTGGCGGTGCACAATCACTATAAACGCATTTCTTCCAAGGACAAAGACGTTGACGATGTCGAGTTGCAAAAGGGCAACATTCTGATGATCGGTCCGACGGGTACCGGGAAGACGCTCATGGCCCAGACCCTCGCTAAATATCTTGATGTCCCCTTCACTCTAGCCGATGCGACCACGCTGACTGAAGCCGGTTATGTCGGAGAGGATGTTGAAAATATTATTTTGAAATTGTTGCAATCAGCTGACTATGACGTCGAACGTGCCGAACGCGGCATCGTCTACATTGACGAGATCGACAAGATCAGCCGGAAGAGCGATAGCCCATCGATCACACGTGATGTATCCGGTGAAGGGGTGCAACAAGCGCTGCTCAAGCTGATTGAAGGAACAGTGGCCAATGTTCCCCCTCAAGGCGGCCGCAAGCATCCACATCAGGAATTCATCCAAGTGAATACGGCGAATATTCTCTTTATCTGCGGCGGGGCATTTGTCGGACTCGAACAAATTATTGAACAGCGCCTGAACCGTAAATCGATGGGATTTGGAGCCGACGTGCGCGGCCGAAACGACGTTCGTCTGGGTGAATTGCTTCCGTTCGTTCAGCCTGAAGACCTCCTCAAGTATGGCTTGATCCCTGAATTCATCGGTCGACTTCCAGTCGTGGCAACACTCGACGAGCTTGATGAAAAGGCACTCATTCGCATACTGACGGAACCGCGCAACGCATTGACGAAGCAATATGAAAAGTTGCTCTCTTTTGAGAAGGTCAAACTGAAGTTTACGGAGGGAGCTCTCGGCGCCATCGCACGAAAGGCTTACACGCAAAAGACCGGAGCAAGGGGACTCCGCGCCATCCTGGAAGAAGTCATGTTAGACCTCATGTATGACGCCCCCTCACAGAAACAAATCAAAGAGGTGGTGCTCACAGAGGATGTCATCGCCGGAAAACATCCTCCAATTAGACTCTTCGAGCCGGACAAAGACGCGAAAAGCGCCTAATCGTGTGGTTCTTCGAGGTGATATCCCGGATCGGGATGACGTGTGAGCTCTTCCTCTCCAGGGCTATAGCTATCCAAGGCTGCCCTGGGTAATGTCACTCTCTGTTGCCCTTGCGATTCGGCTCCGGCCATTTCTTCACAATTTATCGACATTTTTCGCCGCTCCGTTATACTGACGGTCAAAAGGGTCGTGCTCCCTTCACTCAGGCTGAGACCGTGAAATTCCCAATCGTTTCGAGCAACAGACACAAGAGCAAGATTTTGGACATTGATCCCGATCGTGAAATCGTCACGCTCATTGGCATCAACGGAGAGCCGCTAGGCAGTTTGGCGTGGGATTTCATCATCGATCAAATCCTGGCTTACCGGAAACCTCACCATTTCGAAGATGCTCGAACAGAGCCGCGAATTTCCTTATCGATACGTGTAAAATACAGTACACCGGAAGGCAATCAGTTCGAGAGCCGTGCCGGCGGAATTGGTGGAGGAGGTCTTTTTATCGAGAGTCACACCCCGTTGGGGGTCGGCACCAGGGTGGCCATAGAATTTTCGCTCCCCGAATCTCCGACCGAATGGCTTGTAGCTAAGGGGGTCGTATCTTGGGTTTGCCCGAAAGCCGATCAATATACCTTCAGTCCAGGCATGGGCGTTCGCTTCACAGACATTGCAGCGGATATCAGGTCTCGGGTCCTCAATCTTGTCCATTCGGTGAAGAGTGCCAGCCAGAAATCCTAACGTGCCCGGGCACACCATATCATCAGAAAGCAGCGGGCGAGGGTCTTATCCGCCACTGCCCCCCTTACCTTCCGGAGGAAGACCGCCGATGAAGCTTCCTATCACAACGACACAGGAACATCAGGGGAAAACACTGGACATTGACTGCGACCAGGAAACGCTGACCCTTCTCAATGACAAAGGCCAGGCGCTTGGAACGCTGAGCTGGGGCAGCCTGGTCGAGCACATCCTGACGATCGACGATGATACCCGGTTCGCTCACAGCCGAGCTCACACCCGCGCGCCGTTAGCGATCAAAGTTCACTGCACGACGTCGGACGGGAGACATTTTGACAGCCTTACGGGTGGAATTGGGGGCGGGGGGCTATTTATTGAGAGCAGCACGCCACTGGCCCCTGGTACCGAGATGACGGTGGAATTCTCATTGCCCGACCGACCGGCGGAGAAACACAAGGCCAAAGCAAAGGTTGCATGGGCTCGTCCAAAACCCGAACGGTATATCTTGTTTCCAGGGATGGGCGTTCAATTCACGGAGATCGGCCGGGACGCCCAACAAAGGCTCGTTGACCTGGTGGATGCGCTCAACCGGAGCCGTGCTGTCGCCTGAGCTGTTCACTCGCCCATGTGGCCCACCCACGCACAATCGGATCCGGATCTGCTTTCGCCGCGCTCTCCAGCTCTCTGAGCGCTGTCTTGTCACCAATTTTTCCCAAACGGAACGCGGCCTCCCCTCGTACTCCCGGAGTCTCGTCATGCAACAATCGATTCACCAGTAATGGAACGGCCTGAACAACACCCGCCTCGCCAAGCGCCGCGACCGCTCCCTGCCTCACCTCAGAATCGATATCGTATACGGCCTTTCTCAGCGCTGAATAGGCAGGAGGGACATCCAACTCAATCAGAGTGTTCACAGCAGCTCGACGCGTAGGCAAATTTCCTTCACGCAGAGCATCTGCTAGACGTGGTCCCAGTGTTTGCGGATCACCCACCTCTCCAAGCGTACGAGCCACGGCACTCCTCACAGCTGCCGACGAGTCGGTGAGCGCCTCGACGAATCGGATTTGATCCACCGATGATTCCTGTAACCGTCCAACTGCGATTGCGCTTGCCTCACGAACCTGGGGGTCGGGATCATTCAGCATCCGTATGAGAGTTGAAACACGCGAGGCCTGTCCAATCTTTCCTAGCGCTTCAACTGCAGTACGCCGAATGTCAGAATTCTGGTCTTGGACAAGCTCAACAAGACGACCGGACACCGTCTCCGGAGATCCAGGGGGCACATCTGGATAGCAGCCGGTCACCATGACCCATGCACAGCATACATACAGGGACGAGAGCCGAGGGGGAAGGAGATGCGTGCGCAGCACAGTCACAACAGGGGGTTAGGATGTTGACTTATCGGAAGTCTTTTCGTGAGCTGGGGGAGGCTGTTTCGCAGCTTCAATAGATTGCTCGAGTTCTTTTTGTGCAGCATCAATTTCAGCTTGAATGGTTCGCATTTCCGGATCGACCGAGTTGCGGACGTCAGCGACCGCCTGCCGGAAGGTTCGCAGCGCATCGCCCAGTCCTTCACCGACATTCTGCATATCCTGCGGCGATATGCCGGTTGTCGCGTTCGCGCTCTTCGCTTTCATCGCCGCTTGAGCCGCCTGCACACGAGCTACCGCTTCCTTGTTCACCACGGCCGACGGTCGTTTCGCGACGGGCTTGGGCTGAGCTCCCGCTGGCAAGGGAGGGTACTGAGCGCGCACCATCGGTGCGGGGGAGGCCATTCGGTCCTCCATCGTCGGCGGCTGGTGCGGGTTTTCAGTAGGTGTCTGCCCAGGAGCGGGCGCTACGACACGCGCTCTGACCGGCTGAGGTCCCTGCGGACCGAGACTGGCCATCACCGCTGCGGTGGTGCCTGGGGTCATTTCAGGTCCGGGGGTATACGGCCCAGGCCTTGTCGGGGTCGGTTGCGCGGCTACCGTTGCCGGAGTCGCAGTTCCTGACTCACCCTCTGCTGGCGGAACAGGCGGAACGGGGGGAACCAGCGAAGTACTTGGCTCCGCAGAAGCTGCCGCCACGTCAGGAATTGGAACATCATGTACTTCCTTCTTAAATCCCTTGAGGGCCTTGCCGACCCCTTCGCCGATCTGTGGAAGCTTTCCTGCGCCGAAAATGATCAGGACAATCACCAATATGATAATCAATTCTGAGATTCCCATCGTGCCGAACATGTGCCTGTCCTTTGTTTAGACGTAAAGTCTAGGGCGCATGGCGATACCAACAATCCTCACGATATATGCCTCAATCGATACCTGTCAAGAATGGCCTCCACGGCCGCTATCTGCGGGGAGGAGTCTAAGTGGACGGCACCTGGATGGGCACCACTTCGCTCTGTAGAGGCTGTCCGAACACCAGGGCATCGGAGGAAGAAAGGTACACATCGAGTTCACTGCGAATCCCGAATTGGCCGGGCAGGTACACACCTGGTTCGATGGAGAAACAGGTACCGGGCAGGAGACGACGTCCATCCTGTGTTTCAAGGTTATCGATATTTGCGCCATTTCCATGTACTTCAACCCCGATCGAATGGCCGGTTCGATGGAAAAATTGATCACCATACCCAGCTCGAACAATCACGTCGCGACACACATCATCGACCTCCCAGCCGCAGGGAAAGCTTCCCGCACGAACCCGCTGAGTGACGAAGTTTAGCGCCGCATTACGCGCATCCTTGACGACATGAAAGACCTGTTGAATATGCGCCGGAACGACATTGCCCACATACCCGGTCCATGTAATGTCGGCATAGACTGCATCCGATTGAGTTTGTTTCGCCCATAAATCGACGAGCACCAGATCACCCGGCCTGATACGTGCGCTGTCGGCAGGTGAGGGCCCATAATGGGGATCGGCGCTGTGTTCATTCACGGCGACAATCGGGCGACTCGACGTGACGAGGCCATATCGATCGAATAGAGAAACAATAAATTGCTGCAGATCATATTCGGTCAGGACAGGGCCGCGGGCAAGGGAGAGACCGACATGCTGGAACGCTTCGTCGACGATGTGACGGAGCCCCTCCGCCGCAATACGATGGGATTCCAGCTGGCGGGCAGTCCACACCGCCTCGAACCGCTGAACAAGATCCGCGGAAGTGATCACGTCGACGCCAAACCCTTTTAGGAGCTCAATGGTACCTGCGTCCACGCGAGAGACATAGGGGATGGCGTTCAATGGAGAGTACTGCATGGCGATTCGACGCGCCCTACCCACAATCCGTTCAAGCGCGTCGTGCTGGTCTCGCCACGATACATAGGACTGCTGCTCACCGGGCAAGACACGTAGGACATGCGGTTCTATACGGTGAAGAAGTTTAATCGGAGCGCCTTCTGCAGGAACCCAGTAATACCAACGTCTTGTAACGTGCGTCTCCGGATCGAGCAA
>JBEVJJ010000219.1:0-12403 GCA_040510255.1 Nitrospiraceae bacterium
CAGGAAGAGTAGCGGTCGTGACTGGGGCGGCGCAAGGTATCGGTCGAGCGATTGCCGAAACCTTGGCCGAGGATGGCGCGGATATCGTGGTTGCCGATCTCGATCCAGGTCGGTCTCAGGAGACGGTGGCCGCAATTCAGAAACGTGGGCGGCGTGCGTTAAACGTCAAAGTAAACGTTGCTGAGTGGAATGATGCACAAGCGCTGGCAGACCAGGTCGTCAGGGAGTGGGGGAAGATCGACATTCTCGTGAACAATGCGGGAATCACCCGTGATGGTTTGCTGATGCGAATGAAAGAAGAAGACTGGAACCTGGTGCTTCAAGTCAATCTCAACGGCACTTTCCACTGCACGAAGGCTGTCCTGTTGCCGATGACGAAACAGCGATATGGGCGGATTGTCAACATTGCCTCTATTGTCGGCGTTATGGGGAATGCCGGCCAAGCGAATTACGCCGCATCCAAAGCCGCCGTGATCGGATTCACCAAGACCGTGGCTCGTGAATATGCCAGTCGGGCCGTCACGGTGAACGCCGTGGCTCCAGGGTTTATCGATACCGCCATGACGCAAGGTCTGTCCGCGGAAGTGAAGGACACCCTGCAAAAACAAATTCCGCTCGGGCGGCTAGGGCAGCCATCAGATATCGCTGCCGCAGTGCGATTCTTGGCGTCGGATGAGGCTGCCTATATCACCGGTCATGTGCTTCACGTGAACGGCGGCATGCTGATGTCTTAATTTCCGCATGGCGTGTAAGATGTCCGTTCATGGTTCGGAACGGGATCCCCACGCGTTACGAAGGAGGGGTCTATGGGGAAGGAGGTGGGCAAATCAATGGCAACAGTGGACGAGAGAGTAAAGAAGATTATTGCAGAACAATTGGGTGTTGAAGAGGATGAAGTCACCCCTGAGGCGCATTTCGTCGAGGATCTGGGTGCCGATTCACTCGATACGGTCGAGTTGGTCATGGCTCTTGAAGAAGAGTTTGAGATTGAAATACCCGATGAGGATGCCGAGAAAATCCTGACGGTAGGGAAGGCTCTGGATTATATCAAAGAGAAAGCCTAAGTTCGCTTTTTATGACCCCTGATCACTCTACGCGACGCATCGTCGTGACCGGTCTTGGATTAGTGACCCCGCTGGGGATTGGTGTGGATGCGACCTGGAAGGCGATTTGTGCGGGGGAGTCCGGGATCAGCCGGATTACGCGATTCGATCCGACGGGCTACGATGCGCAGATTGCGGGTGAGGTCAAACAATTCGATCCAGCCCAGTTTATCGAGAAAAAAGAAATCAAGAAGATGGATACGTTTATCCACTATGCCGTGGCTGCGAGCCAGTTGGCGGTGGACGATGCGGCCCTGAAGATTCCAGCGGAGGAATCAGTGCGCGTCGGGGTCTATATCGGGTCGGGAATCGGCGGCCTCGGTTCCATCGAACATTATCACTCCGTTCTTCAGGAGAAGGGGCCGGGACGGGTGTCCCCGTTCTTTATCCCCATGACGATCATCAACCTGGCGTCAGGGCAGGTGGCCATCCGATTGGGAGCGCGTGGCCCGAATTCCTGTGCGGTGACGGCCTGCGCGACCGGCAATCATTGCATTGGTGACGCCTATCGCATTATCCAGCGTGGCGAGGCAGATGTCATGGTGGCCGGAGGGGCGGAAGCAGCGATTACGCCCTTGGGTGTGGCTGGGTTTGCCTCGGCCAAAGCGCTGTCGTTTCGGAATGCTGATCCAACGAAAGCGAGCCGGCCGTTTGACCGCGATCGGGACGGATTTGTGTTGGGAGAAGGCGCGGGAGTGCTGGTCTTGGAAGAGCAGGAGCATGCTCGCCGTCGCGGAGCGCATGTATATGCGGAGATCGTCGGCTACGCAATGAACAGCGATGCCTATCACATCACGGCGCCGCCGGAGGAGGGCGAAGGGGCCGTGCGGTGCATGGAACTGGCTATCAAGGACGCCGGGATTCAGAAAACTGATATCGGGTATATCAATGCCCATGGCACCTCCACCATGGCGGATGCCATCGAAACGAGAGCCATCAAGCAGGTATTCGGCGACTACGCCTATCGGTTGCCGGTGAGTTCGACAAAATCCATGACCGGCCATCTACTTGGCGCCGCGGGAGGTATCGAGGCGATCTTCAGTATTCTCGCGCTTCACCATGGGATGCTTCCTCCTACGATCAATCTTGAAAACCCGGATCCTGCCTGTGATCTCGACTACGTGCCGAATACGGCGCGTCCTGCCAACCTCAAGGTTGCTCTCTCCAATTCATTTGGTTTTGGCGGTGTGAATGCCTGCCTGCTGTTTCGACGCGTGGCGGCTTGACCGAGAGCACCCTGACGAACGGAACATATGGTGACGTCGGTTGTGCCCACTGAGACGATCGAGCGTGTTGTCGGCTATCACTTTCAACGTCCTCATCTGGTTCATGAGGCCCTCACACACAAATCGTTCGTCAACGAGAACCGGACAACAAAGGACCGCAGGCAAAATGAACGTTTGGAGTTTTTGGGAGATGCCGTCCTGTCCCTGATCATCAGCGACTATCTTGCTGCAAGACTGCCGGACTACACGGAAGGGGAGTTGTCCAAACTCAAGGCACGGCTCGTCAGCGAACCATCTCTGGCCAAGGTTGCGAAGCGATTAGAACTGGGAACGTTGCTTCGGCTCGGAAAGGGCGAAGAACTCTCGAAGGGTCGGGAGAAACCTTCTCTGCTTGCAGATGCTCTTGAAGCGCTGATTGCCGCCGTGTATTTGGACGGAGGGCTGGAAGCCAGCCGGGTATTTACGCTACGGGTCTTTGACGATGATTTGGAGGCATTGGGAGTATTGAACGGTGAATCGGCGCTGGAAGATCATAAGACTCGGCTGCAGGAACTCTGTCAGAAGCGATACGATACGCTGCCTCGCTATGTTACAGTACGAGAACATGGCCCGGATCACCGCAAGACCTTTGAAGTTGAATTGACGATCAGAGGAGAAGTGGCGGGCGTCGGCCAGGGGTTTAGCAAGAAACAGGCTGAGCAAATGGCTGCCAAGCAGGCCCTGGAGCAGATTCTGGATGAGGGGCCTGAGTGAAAACGCACGCTGTCTCACTTGCCATCCCGGGGTCGGCAGCGCCATGGTGTATCAACAGATAGGGGAGGGTAACGATGGGAGCCATAGTGCCTGGCGGGTATAAGTGCCTGATTGTCCTGTTGACAATCCTGATGGGGGTGAGCAGTTCGACTCTCGTGAGTGCGGAAGATGCAAAGGGCGCCAAAGATCCATCCGGAGGAACGACGCCTCGTGCGATCGTCAAAACCAAGTTTGGCGAAATCGAACTGAAGTTTCTTCCCGACGTAGCCCCCAAGCACGTCGAGAATTTTATCAAGTTGGCGAAATCAGGCTTTTACAATGGGACGATTTTTCATCGGGTGATACCGGGATTCATGATCCAGGGTGGTGACCCCAATACGAAGGATTCGCTTAAGAAGGAAACCTATGGTCAAGGCGGTCCGGGATATGCCGTGAAGGCGGAATTCAACGAAGTGCCCCATAAGCGAGGTGTGTTGTCAATGGCACGAGCGACCGACCCGGACAGCGCCGGTTCGCAGTTCTTCATTATCGTGGAAGAATCGAGGTTTTTAGACAGGAAGTATACGGTCTTTGGGGAAGTGGTGAAAGGAATCGGGGTTGCGGATAAAATCGTCAATCTGCCAAGAGTCATGTGTCAAACCGGCCCCCCCAATCCTCCTGATAAGGGACCTTGTGACAATCCAATAGATCGTGTTGAGATGACGGTCACGATAGTGGAGTAACGATCGCATCTTGTTTGGCATTCCTTCTTCGACCATCATGAAGACGGTTCCCTTTCGGTCGACCACTGACAGCTCAGTTGATTGGCAGGATCACCATCCCTTAGGCCTTTGAATGGGATCGAGACTGTCCTGCCCCTCGATTCACGTCTTGGCGGAACAGCCAACCCATCAGCCCGGTGTCGGGAGGTGCTTAAAAGGGTGAGGTGCTCTTCTGTGAGCGGACCAGATTCAGGAAATGATTAAAGGCTTTCGAGACTCGTTCAGCGTGAGAGGGGTTCCGGAAGAGAACACTATCGGCTTCAAGTTGCGTTTCCAATTCGTTCACGGCCCCGCGGCAAAACGTTGTCTTGATGACACAGGGGGTATTGCCCGCACAGGAGAATTGCACTGCGTGGTAGGTGACACCCCTTTCTTCGGTTTCCTTGGGTCGATAGTCCACCGCGTCAATCGCATGCAAGTCGAACTGTGTGAATCCTGTCAGCTCCTCGTCCCGGCCATGGTTCAGTTCGATCAGGCCTAGTTTCGCTCCCGTCGGAATCGTCGCATAGATCTCTGTCATCTTTGTCGGCTTGGCAGCTTTCGGATTTTTGCAACTCAGGGCTCGAACAAAGCCATGAGTGTTGGTCATGTCCGAGATAAACGTGACGGTTTCATCGATCGATTGTCCGGAGGCAGTCGCCGGAAGCAATACATAATAGAGGATGACTATGACGAATGCTGGTTGCATTCCCCGAGATGTCATCGCCAGGCGTATTCTTTCCCGATGTCGTCTGTCACTGCTCTATGAGGCAGTGTATTCAGCAACTTTGTAACAGTACAAGATGGCTCACAGCGGATCAATCCCCATGGTTCCCCACCGTCCTTCACGGGAAATACATTCCCTGACGACGCATGCACTCTACAGTGCAGATTGCGCGATATGTGAGGTCATGCGGCCTGGTGTCACGGAAGAAAGCGTTTCCGTATCATCGGGAGGTATCAACTGAAGATGGGTCATGTACGTGCGAATCGTAGAAAACTGGAAGGTTTCAAGGAGGGTGACCAATCGTCTTTTCGTCTTATGGAGATTGAGGTAGTGCAACAACTGCGAGATCATGGGCCCTTCCATTCTCGGTTGCTGGCGGTCGAATTCCCATGCATGAAAGTACATATTGAGAGCATGGCCGCTCCGGTCGATCTGTTTCAGGACCAACCGTAGCAACGAGAATGGCAAGAGGCGGAAGTAGACTCCTCCGGCAATCGGACAGCGTATCCCTACAATAGTGGCTGTCGAAGGAGGGATCTCCCATAGGGGGCCTGCCGTTGTCTCCCGCAAATGACACCAAGGATCGGACCCAGGGATGCCACAATGGTCGTGACGAATCGGAACGATGCTCGAATCGTAGATATGTCCCTCCTCCACCAAGATCGGCAGCGCCCATCGAGTTTCGTTGGTAATGGTAAAGCCGGGCGCACGGTATCCGAGCACAGCCCGTCCTGTGATGTCTTCGAGGACCAGTTTAGCCCGTCTGACGTCTGCCCGAAACAATTCCGGGGTTTGTGCCGTGACTAATTCATGGCTATAGCCATGAGATGCCACTTCGTGGCCAGAGGCCGCAATGTCCTTGATGAGGCGGGGATGTCGCTCGGCGACCCATCCAAGAACAAAGAATGTCGCGCGAGTCTGATGGCGAGCCAGCGTGTCGAGCACGGTTGCGACATTCGATGCGACGCGGCTTTCAAAATAATCCCAATGCCGACGACGCATCGGTGAATCAAATCGCGTGACCTGAAAATGCTCTTCTACGTCAAATGTAAGGCAGTGCACAATCAGACCTCGTTCAGATAAAGCGATCCTACTGGTCGTTCGGTTAGGCCGGATCGAGTGAAGGGAACGGCATCAACGTCCATACGGACAAATCCTAGGGGACTGTACTACGTCTCCCTGTGGAAGTAAAGCAAAGTCTGAACCAGCTGCTGCGAATTATGCCCCAGTTAGGCTACGTAACCAGGTATGGGCCAGGGGGCATAGGATTCGTATCTCAAAGGATAATGAATCGTATCTAATCAGATAAGGATTCCGGCCGGTTGGACTTGGTCAGAAACGGTTCAAAATGATACAGAATTACCACATCACCACAGGGAATAGTAGTGCCTTGGCGCGACTGTGAGATCCGAATGTTCTGATCGAAGGTGGGGTCCAAATCCAAATTGGAGAGGCATGGGGTCTGTCGGCAGAAGGGGATAATTCAGTGGTGATGACGGCACTCTGGTGAATGCACATGGGGCTCAGGGGGTGAGGGAGGGAATTGGCTCGGCAATACAATGCGTCCGCTTTGGGTCTGTTTGGTTAAATGTTCGGCAATTTCGGGGTGAGAGGTCCTCACGTAACCGATAAGGCCGTGCAAGAAGCGACGTGACTGGAAATCATTGCCAGAGAAGGCTGCGATCAAGGCAAGCGCACGATCAAGAACCGCCGGCGCCATCTGAGTGTCGACGATCTGTTGGGGTTGTTGCTTCACAAAGGTGTCGTACTCCTTCTTGAGATGTTCGGCAAACACCGGCATAGGAGCGGCCGGCACGTGCAGTGGGCTCAACGTGCGCCGCAATGCTTGAATAGCCGCAATAACCTCGCCGTCTTGCCCATCACGCCGGTCATGAAAATAGCTGAACGTCACGACCTCAATCAGGTTGAAAAGGGCCGCCGCTTTTTCACCCCCAACCTCATTCAATTGCCGATAGAGGTCTCGCCTCACCGGTGCAAACTGCTCGCCGAGCCGCTTCTGTTGATAATCATTGCCGGTATCCAGATAGGGACAGTCAGGAGGGCAGGAAATTCGTGTGACACGGTGTTCTCCGCAACATTGACTACAGATCAATCCTCCGAGCGCCGGGCACGAACGGCGCCCCTTTCGTTGATGGCAGTAGACACATTTGGTCATTTATTCGTCCGTTCGGCTTTGTCCTGCTTGGGGGGAGCCACGAATCCGTAATCAGCGAGCGTCCGCTTCCGATTCTCGCCCATCGCACCGACCGGTGTCTCCAGCCCGTTGACTTCAGCCACATTGGCTTGTTGATACGGTACCAGAATCAAGTTGTTGACTCGATCGATGCCGACATCGGCAGGAGCCGGCAGAAATTCTGCTATGACCTGGAACTTCTTGTTGGGTTGCATGCGCCAAACCTTGCCCTTCGTGAGATCCGAGACGTACATGTTCCCCCATCGGTCGAAATCGACGCCACTCAGATTCTGAAAGCGTGACGCAAAGAAGGAATTGCTGACCAGTTCGGTGAGCGCGCCGTCTTGGCTAATATCCAAAATGCTGCCTTTCTCCCAACTGACCACGATGATGTGGCCCGTCTTGGGGTGAATGGCGACTCCCGCGGGACCAGCGAGACGCTCGTCGTGGATGAACACCGACACGGCATGTTGCTGCTTGGTATCGACTTTATAAATGGTATTGCTCGGCATGTCCGAAATGAAGAGCAAGCCTTGGTCGTTCGCTGCGATATCGATAAGCGACAGCGGTCTTGCCGGTAATGGTGAAGGTGTCATGACAATCGTCATCATGGTCTTGCCGCTATTCTTGTCGAATGCACGAAGCGTATCGACATCGGCGACATAAAGCACCTGATCAACGAATGCCATTCCTTTCGGCGCATGCAGCGTCGTCCCCTGTTCCCCGCCGCTGATAAATTTGAACCCGACGATTTCAGCCTGGCCGTTCAGTTTGGTGATGAAGCCGTTGTTATCGCGCGCGTCAGGTTCGCCGTTGACGTTGGAAATGTAATAGCTGTTATTGGCTGGGTCTGCGAGGAAGCTATGCGGAGATTCCAGACCGTTAATCTGCAGCGCCAAGGCCGGCGACAGCATTCCTACCGCCATTACGAGAGTGTATCCCATGCCCGATAGAGCCACCGGAAGTAATCGGACGGAGACAAAACGGCGCAGAGTTATGCCGGATTTCATTGAAGAAGTGTCTGCAGGAGGATCGTGATAGGTCATATCGTAGCCAACGCTCTTCGCGACTGTCAAGAAAGCTGCAGCGGAAGCGCGCTTCATTCCATTGTCTGGTGCGGGTTCATGAGGTGGGATGGGCGCCCAATTGAAGTGTCTCACGATGTCCGTCGAGGGCAACGTTGACTTGCACAAAAATGCCCTGGTAAGGTGCGTTCTTCCCATCATCGTCCGATGACCAGACCCAGGAGGAACTTGTGGCAGCACGACTTATCGATGGAAAGGCGTTAGCACTCAGCGTGCGAGAAGGTCTCGCCAAGGACTCGGCGACACTGCTGGCCCAGACAGGGGTGAAGCCGGGATTAGCGACAATCATCGTCGGCGACGATCCCGCATCGCATTTGTATGTGAAGAACAAACAAAAGGCCTGTGACGCCGCCGGTATTTACATTGACGATCACAAGCTTCCGGCCGGCACGACACAATCAGATCTACTGGCGTTAATTGAGAAAAAGAATGCCGATTCAAAAATCCATGGCATTCTTGTCCAGTTGCCGTTGCCCAAGCACATTGACAGCAAGGTCATTCTGGATGCCGTGTCACCGCAAAAGGACGCCGACGGATTTCACCCCTATAATTTCGGCCGGTTGGTCGAAGGTCATCCCGTCTTTGAAGCCTGCACGCCGAAAGGGGTGATCAAGATGATTGAATCCACAGGCGTCCCCATCGAGGGGAAACGAGCCGTGGTCCTGGGCCGAAGCAACATCGTGGGCAAACCACTCGCATTGATGCTGCTTCAGCGGAACGCGACCGTCACCATCTGTCATTCGAAAACCGTCGATCTGCCCGCGGTCTGCCGTGAGGCTGAGTTGTTGCTGGTCGCGATTGGCAAGGCCCGGTTCGTCACCGCAGACATGGTTCGTGAAGGCGCTGTCGTCATTGACGTCGGGACCAACAGATTGCCGGATGGAAAAGTTGTCGGCGATGTGGACTTCGAGCCTGTCAGTCAGAAGGCTGGCTGGATCAGCCCGGTTCCAGGGGGTGTAGGGCCGATGACGATCGCCATGTTACTGGACAATACCGTCGAATCTGCTAGGAGAATAGCGGGATGGAAATGAGGTTCGCGCAGTGAGGTCCGAGCCGCGACGTCTAAAAGAGGTCCTCGATCGCGGTCAGTTTGCCGTGACGATCGAATACAACCCCCCCAAGGGTACGAACATCACGCATATCGTGGACAGCGCCAGGAGTCTGCTGGGGCGCGTCAACGGCATCAATGTGACGGACAATACGGCGGCGATCGTTCGGGCCGGTTCGTTGCCTGTCTGCCGGATCCTCTACGAGATCGGCCACGACCCGGTCATGCAGCTGACCTGCCGCGATCGTAATCGCATCGCCATGCAATCCGACCTCATGGGCGCGCATATTCTGGGCATCCGCAATATTCTCTGTCTCACCGGAGATTATCCCACCGTCGGTGATCATAAGGACGCCAAGCCTGTGTACGATCTGGATTCGGTTCAGGTCATGCAGTTGGTAAAAGGACTCAACAACGGCAGAGACCACGCCGGCAACAAACTTGATGGGTCGACCCAGTTCATGATCGGTGGAGCCGTTACGCCGGAGGCGGATCCGCTCGGGCCCATGTTGGTCAAGTTTGAAGTCAAGGTGCGTGCAGGAGTCGAGTTCTTTCAGACGCAAGCCATCTATCATCCAGAACAATTCAAAATGTTCATGCAGGGAATTGGACAATTCAAGGTCAAGGTGCTTGCGGGAATTCTTCTCCTCCGCAGCGCCAAGATGGCCGAGTTCATGAACGCGAACATTCCCGGCGTGTCCGTACCGGACGAGATGATTGCAGAACTGCGTGCGGCGGGAGACAAGCATGCATTGGACGTCGGAGTGGAGATTGCGGTGCGCACCATCAAGGCGGTACGACCTTTCTGCAATGGCGTCCATATTATGGCGATCAGGGCCACCGAACGACTTCCGGAAATCCTGACCAAGGCAGAATTGTCCTGATGACCATTCCGGAGTTTCAAAGATTCAAACGAGACAAGAAGAAGCTGCTCGTCGTGACGGCGTACGATGCGCTATTCGCCCGTATTATCGAACAAGCCGGCATCGAGACTATTCTGGTTGGAGACTCGCTGGGAGTCGTTGTGCAGGGCAAATCGAACACGCTCTCGGTCACGATGGAAGATATGGTATATCACACAAAGTTGGTAGCTGGCGCTGCTCAGCATGCTCTGGTTATCGGGGACATGCCGTTCTTGTCGTATCAAGTCAATGATGATGACGCCATCCGCAATGCAGGCCGCTTGCTTCAGGCGGGAGCTGCAGGGGTAAAACTAGAAGGCGGTGCCGTCGTCGTGGATCGTGTTGCAGCCTTGACCAAGATTGGGATCCCTGTCATGGGGCATCTTGGAATGACACCGCAATCAGTTCATCGGTTCGGCGGGTACAAGGTGCAAGGCAAGGAACAGAGGGAGGCGGATATTCTGGTGGAAGATGCCCGGGCATTAGAGGCTGCGGGGGCATTTGCGATTGTCCTCGAAGCGATTCCGGCCGTTCTGGCGAAAAGAATTACCGAGACTCTGACGATACCGACGATTGGGATTGGGGCCGGTCCTTATTGCGACGGGCAAGTTCTCGTTCTTTACGATTTACTCGGACTTTTCGATGACTTCGTTCCCAAGTTTGTGAAGCCGTATGCCCACCTCAAGGCGGATGCCCTCCAGGCTTTGCGTCGCTTTAAGGAAGAAGTAGAGCAAAATAAATTCCCCTCTGACTCCGAAAGTTACCGTTAGGCTCCGTAGCGCAGGAATCTTCTCTTATGCTCCGTTGACGATTCACGCATTCCCCGATTCATTGGATCATCAATGGTGTTACGGTAGATCCTGATTCTTTCCCCGCGCCACCTTACCTGGCAGATTCAGCCGGATACGAAAGTTATCGCCCTGCGCAATAAAGCAGGGGCTCGCGATGTCCTGTATCAACTTTGCGACGTTCATTCCCATGTAGAGAACAGGAGCTTTGGTTAAGCGATTCACCGCCTTACTTACCAGTCTCTGAGCTGCCGCATGATTGCCCATGCGATGCTTGACTTGGGCAGCCGCCAATTGAATGAGCGCTTGGAAAAAATTACCCTGCGAAGATCTGGGGCCAACCACGTGCCACAATTTCTCGAATACCTCATGGCTCTCCCACCAAAAGCCAAAATTCATGAGATCGATGCCATAGCGATACTCCTCGGAATCGTGCCACCGGTCGAGGAGGAAAGTGGGATGACCTTCGCATCCTCCTGGCAAGCGAGTATCCCGCTCTCGTCCGTGACGCGGTGTTTGTCCGGGAATGTACGCGTACGGTGGAAATGGGCGATCGGAATAACGCCGTTGATGAAGAGGCGTGATCGTGTCAGTCACCGTGGCAGCCGTTTTGGCAGGCACTCTGGAAGACGGCTCGATCTTGTAGACGAATCGCCGTAAGCTTGTTGCCCCACACGCACCCGCTATCCAAGGCCAGGATGTTATCAGCCAAATGGAGACCGAGAGCAGCCCAATGTCCGCAAACAATGGGGGTGGTATGGCTTTGTCGTCCTGGGATTTGAAACCATGGACTATATCCCGGCGGCGCCTCCGACGGCGGACCAGAGAACTCCAGTGCCATGACCCCTGCTCCCGTGCAGACGCGCAGGCGCGTCAAGACGGTGGCGATTGCTGCCAGGCGAGTCGGACCGGCGAGTGTTGGCGTCCATTGAAGATGTCTGTTTGGGTATAAGGCATGCAAGAGGTCCTTATAGTCTGGTCCTTGAAGAATGTCCTCCACCTCTCCGCCAAGTTCTTCCGCCTCATTGATGGTCCACTGTGGGAGCAGTCCGGCATGTACCAGCGAAAAATCGCCATTACGGTAGAACAATCGTTGGCGGCGTAGCCAGGCGATGAGATCATCCCGGTCGGGGGCATTCAGCACATCAGCAATCGTGTCTTTGGATCGCAAGGAGGCAAGGCCGGATGCCACGGCGATCAGAAAGAGATCATGATTGCCCAAGACCGTCGTGGCTGCTTCTCCCAAATCTTTGACATACCGAAGGACTTTGAGTGAATCCGGCCCTCGATTGACAAGATCGCCGGTGAACCACAAGCGGTCGCGGGAAGGATCAAAGCCAATGTGGTTCATCAGACGATCGAGGGCAGTGAAGCATCCCTGAATGTCGCCGATCGCATAGATCGCCATGTCCAAGAAGAGTATATGCGAGAAGCCTGCGGTCGCAAGCCGGAAATGACGAGGTGAAAAGAAGAATTGTCAGGAATGACGTCGGCGAGGAAGGTGCCCCCAGTGGGGCCCTTCCGTTCCGCGCGGTGGGGCTCCCAGTTCGCCACGTCACCCGCAGGACATCTCACTTGACACTCGAAAATATTGTCGGATTGGGGCTAGAACTGAAAGTCTTCGATAAGCCAACGGTCGCCCTGCTTCACCACGACGAAAGTTGCCCGCGTTTTCAGGCCTCCCAAGGCGCGGACGGTTCCGGAAAATCTGGCAACATTGTTCTCCAGCTTTCGATCCAGAAAATCACTCGTATAGTTGTTGTCGATGATCTGATGATGCTGCACGATCTCTTGAAACTGCTCCGGAGTATATCTTGCTTTGGCATTGTCCGACAGG
>JBEVJJ010000220.1:0-16751 GCA_040510255.1 Nitrospiraceae bacterium
TATCAGGTTCCTGATGGCCTTTGCGGTTCGCTTCAATGCCGGCATCCGTCGCTTCACCACACAGCATACACTTCCACCCGGAAACTGAATCGCCACTCAGCAGTTCCTTCATGCTAATCGCAACCATCAGCCCGGCACATCGTCTGCAGTACATATGCCTCCTATTTAGGAAGAACACAATTGGTGTCCTCCCCCTCATCGAGCGATGGCTGGTGAAGGAACAGCGCAGATGGAAAGACAGTTGCTGTAATCACGCAGTGAACAGAGTGCGCGAAGGAAAGAAACCGTTACGAAGGCCGTTCATCCTCCATCCTAACACGGATTCTGGTGATTAGAGCAAAGCGTATCAGGTGAGACGAGCACTGGCATCTCTTTGCTGCCATTTTCAAAAGATCTATAGTAGGACATGCACATGAATCACCGACAAGGATGTATGGCAGAAATCCTACTTCTGCTCATCATTCTCACGACGGGATGCACAAAATGAAAGCCCCGGGATCGCGAAAACCTAAGTGCCCGCTGGATCCAATTCCTGCAGGGCAGTTCTCCACCGACCGGGAACGACGCGTTGGGGAATTGGAACGGATGTCCTGCAGAGGAGGTGGGTATCTACTTCTTATAAGTATGTAGGGGGGTTGATTGGGCAGACCGCATGGAACGCGTGCGGTCCATAGACTATTCAAAAAGGACTTTCTGGTATGAATCCGGTCATTTGCAAAATGTACAGCGCTAATAGTCCCATAGCGAGAAGGAAGCTACTGCCTGCAAGCCACCTGTACCAGCGACTGTCAGATTCGGTCCGGCTAAATGTGTCAGGATAACGATTCGAAGCGCTCATGAACCCATCCTTCGCTTACCATCCTAAGGTTCTTTTGTCACAGTGGGTATGAATGAGGTAGTGCTCACTGCCCCGGACACAAATCACTCATCAGTTGGATTTGCGATCTTCGTATTCCTCATACCATCCGGACCAGTGGGCATGGCGGCGGTTCGCCCATAGTAAAACCTCATCCTTTTGCTGGGGGTACCGTGCTTCTACCATAGTGCTGAACCTTGATACATTGCCTTCGATGCCCGTCAAGTCCTGGTCGGTGATTTTCCCCCATTGTTGTTTAAGCGGCTCTTTCAGTTGTTTCCAGAATGATTGAAACTGTGTTTGATTCATGCCATCTCTCCTTTTTAATCCTTGGGCTAGGGCTAAAGGTCTTTTTCCCCATGCTGCATTGTCAGCAAGACAATGATTCCTAAGTGTACGCACAAAGACGAGAGCCGGCTGATCAAAACAGACCACTTTTAAGACCAGGTTCGTCAATTATTGCCCATTTTCTACAGATCCACGACCCGATGAATACCCAAGCCTGTGCTTTCCCGGGTCTTGCGGACAGTTCTCCCAACGCTTTATTAAGACCGATACGATTCTAGGCGCCGAATATCACCCGCGTGCCGGTCGAGGGCATAATAAGCTTAGCCGGCATCTCCTGCTGGATAGCCATCATGGTCTTGAAGCCCGTGCAATGCATGGGAATCAGGTAGTCGGGGTCAAGCTGTTTCAAGGCCGTGACTGTTTTGGCCACAATTTCATCCGGCGCCGGCGCCAAATGCCAGCCCCCAACCACGGCATGAACCTTCTCCATCCCTGTGGCCTTCTGGATGTGACGGATCGAATTGATGATCCCTGCATGGCCACAGGAGGAGATGATGACCAGGCCCCGATTCTTGACGTGATAGGCCGTCGCGTGCTCGCCCGAGAAGGTGTCTGTCACCAACTCGCCGGGCTTTGCCTCGACTTGCAGCGTCCCCGGTGAGAAATGCAGGGAGGCCTCACACCCGGACCCCAGCGGCTCAACCTCCAGACGCGCCGAGGCCAGGGGCTTCTCGAAATCGATGAGACGTGGGATCTGGCCGGAGGTGATGGCGTGGCCCGCCACCACTGTGGGTTCCTTCGCCAGTATCACCTTGATGCCCTGGGCTTCAAGGTCGGCGCGCCGCAGCTGACCCAAGTCACTCCTCTGCCCGTCGGGCATCAGCGTCCAGCGGTGGCAGAAGGTATCCTCCCCCCCAGCGTACAGGGTCAGGCCGGGGGGTCTCAGCCCTTGCAATGCACGACCTAAGTCCAGAAGCGCCCCGTAGTGGTCGGCATGCCCATGGCTAATGATGAGGGCGTCGGCCTTGGTCGGGTCGATTTTGAGTACCTGGTAGTTGTTGGTGAGACTCTGCCCGGTCCAGGCGAAATCGAGGAGGATCTCCTTGCGTTCGTTCCCACGGATTGAGGCCAGATGGTAGGCCAGTCCATGCTCGGAGAGCGGCATGGGCAGGGGGACGGCGCGCTGGACGGTCACATCTCCGATCTTGCCACGCGTGGCAAACACATCGTAGATATTGTCCACCACGTTGGTCATGATGAGCTGATCGACGGTTGGGACCGCCATCCCTGCGGCGCTGGCCAGTGATCCTCCGAAGCGGTGTATTCCTCCAAGGACAAGAGTCCCGCCCATAATCATGCTGAGTTTCAAGAACTGGCGTCTCTCCATGGCTCCGCCCCTCCCGTGCCACCAGAACCGTAACGTTCGGTCCTTGTCTCTCCGTTGTGTATAGAAGCAGCATCTCATCGCGTGATCGATTTTCGCCAAAGCTTCTGTTGATTCAGTCAATCAAATCTGAGCATTTACCACAGACACCTAGGAGAAGCTCATCGAACACATCCTTGGTTTTTTTGGAATCGTTGCCTGTTGTGATGATGACTACCCAGGACTCCTTCGAGTGTTTGGCCAAACATCGCAAAAACCCACGTACATCACCAACTGAAAATGCTGCTGTGGTATCTGTGAGCTTCTTTTCGGTGAAGTGCCAATTTCTATCTGTATTTGTGAATACCTCCTCCACTAATTCCCCACACCTAGTCATGGTTTCCGGGTAAACATAATAATAGTGGTAGTAAGCTGGCGTCTTAGCAAGGGATTTGACAGGGATAAATAGCAAGATAGAAGCGGCCGCGAATACTTGTAATGTTTTCAGCAAACGCATCATGGTCCTCCTCATTTTTCATTGGACAGTCTGGTTCCCTCTACTGCTCAGGCCTTACTTAGTCCCATAGACAGCGTATCGAACCTTGCCACCTTCCTCGCATGCAGAGATAGCCCGTGTGGGCCGGGCAAAGGACCGAGATCGTCCACGCACTCACCCCAATTCTTGCTTTCAACTTCTCTGCAAGGACAGGGGGCTGTTGCGCGGCTGCATACTCAAGCATCGTGACCATTGTCGATTCCCGTCCTCTATGACTGTGACCAACCTGGACAGCGGCTTCTCGTATCCATCCTGGATCAAGACTCTTCTACATAAGTCGATACGCATGCCCATGTAGGCAGCCCTATTCCACGGAGTACAGTTACTCTTCCTCACTCTGCTGGCGTTTGATAGACTTGCCAAATTCGGCTGCTGGCCTTCTGGGTGTTGGGGAGAAATTCCTTGTCAAACCAATCCCTCAGCTGCTTTGGAGTCTTGCGGACAGACTGGCCGTCTTGGATTTCAAAGTACTCGCGTGAGATGCCTCCCGATGTGACGTGGACTGCGATTAGGAACGTATGAAAGCTCACCGCGCTAGCCAGGAAAAAATACCATCCGTCGCCGGCATCTGACAGCCGGTCGAATACCGACACAGGATCCGGCATGTGATGGCCTTTGTCGGCCGAGCCGGTCCAACGGAGCACAGTGACGGGTCCGACCAAGCCTTCGAGGCGCATCTCGGAAGCCATGATGGAGAGTGTGCCGCCGCCGTGAGCTTGCTTCTTGTCTTTGCGCTCCCGAGCGACTTGCCCGTAGCGTTTCAGGGCATCGGCAAGTCGGGTTTTTTCGTCAGCGAACAGTTCCGGCAAGCCTTCGTTGGCCAGGAAGTTCAGACACTGACCGAATTTTGTGGCCTCGGCGGCCTTAGATAGTCGCTCGTGGATACCGCTGCCCGTCTTTTCATCGAAGCGACCCCGAATCGATTCCTTCTTATCCGATTGGCGAATGACCTCGGTAACGATTTCGATCATCCGGTTCATCTTGGTCGAATGTCCGAACGACGGCCAGAGCACCAGGATCCACTCCATCATCTTGATCTCGCTCACTGACCGGCCCTCGAGCAATTTTTCAAGTTTGGCGTGGTCGTCCGCGGAAAGGGACGTGGCGCTCCCTTTGCGGACATCCTCGACAAAGTCGGTGAACTCCTCTGCCAGCGACTCGCTCTTTCCCGAACCGGAAGGCGTGCCGCTAGATGGTGTCTTCACCATTGGCCTGACCATGGTCCGAAAGCCGGTCCATTCGTCGGCTAGGCGCTGGAAATCGGCCTCCTTGGGGTTGAGCGCGCGGCCGGTATCTCCGGTCATTCGCTCGGGATGGTGCATAAAAAAGGTGAGATTGGTTAGATCGTCAACATTCTTGACGCCACCGTCAATGGCCTGGTTTACCGCTAGCGGCCAGAGGATGGCGCCTTGGTGAAAAGTGGTTCGGGTAGTGACGGGAAATTGGGCTAAGTTAAACATCATTGACCTCCTATTTCGGGCGGCGCTGGGGGAGCTTCGTCCGAGTCTTCGCGTCACCACTCCAGTCGTGATAGCGAGATGTGGCTCGAGCGTAATATTAGATAAGGCAGATGTTCCATCACCGGGAGTACCGTTCCTTCCTCCATCCATGAAATGGCAGCCTTTCCACTGGAAACTTTTCTCCTTGCCACGACCATTGCGCGTTGTTCACTTCATTACTTGATCGATATGGCTATCGCCCCTCTGCGGGACCCGAGCCCATATGGTCTTGGTCCATCTATCTATGCTTTCTACTTTCGTTCACACGTGCTCATCGTGCCACCGCAGGACTCTGGCCGGCGCGCTGAACCTGCAATCGCCTCTGTGCCATCATGGCCGCCATGGCTTGGGCTCGAAGTCTCTGCGGCTTCGGTTTGCCGACAAAGTGTACAATTTTGATTGGAGACACGGGCTTTTTCTTAAGTGATTTGATACTGGCGATGACCGATTCAGAGTGAAGTACCGGCAACTGCGCCTCCTTCGGATTGTCCACAGCATGGGACGCGGCATCATAGAGGGCATCAATGTCTTTCTCTAAAGCGTTCCGCCATTCATCAAGCTTCCCCGTTGGAGGCGGCACATAGGTTTTGATGTTGTTCGTCACCAGCTCGAGGTCGTTCAATGCGGCGTCGTACCGGATCACGAGCTGGGCTGCCTCATTGAGTACCCGTTTCTGTTGTCTGAAATCCATGAAATTGGGGGCATCCGGCAGTGGGAGGGTCTTGTAGCTAGCCGCCAGGCAACTATAGGGGACTGGGTTGCGTGCGACGATGTCTGGAAAAGCCTTCAAACGAGCCGTGGCTTCCTCAATCGTCGGTGTGAGTGACGCTTCGTTGCCTTTCCCGCCACTCTGTAGCATGGCGACGCTGAATTCACATGTGGATGAGGATTGCTTGACGACTTTGTCCACACTAACACTGACAGATCCACCGCCGACCAGAAATTGGACGCCCGCCTTCACATCGGCCCCGACTTTACGAGCTTCATCTCTCGAGCTTGAGGTGATACTGATGACAATGTAGAACTGGCCACCGTTCTGAAAGCCGCGGACGAACGAATCGCCATAGGCTTCCCGGAACCGTTCGGCCTGCCCTTTGGAAAGCAAGGCTGCCGCATCGGGGAGCATCGTCGGGTGCAAGGTTTGCAAAAAGCTGTTGATCACTGTGCACCGTCCTACGACATAGATGGACTGGGTGTTGACATGTAGAGATTGAGAAAATTGAAACTTGGCACTCGCACTGCCAAACATGTAGCTTGCATTCGCTTTGACGTCGACATCGAGCGCATCGTAGAAGTCTTCGACCGATTCGATCATGCTGTAGTTGTATGAGACGTTCTGCCCTCCGGCCTGCGTGACAGGCTGAATGTCGCCTGGTTTGACCGCAATCCCCATCGGTATACCCGTGGATTCATCCACGCCCACGCCAAAATCGAATCCCTGGTTATAGTCCAGCATTTCGGTACTCATATTGGCCCTCCTCTTTAGTTATGTGCTCTTCTCTCCGTTTGGCTATTCGCAGAGGGACAGTGCTTCTTAGACTAGAGGTGCACGAGAGCATTTCTTAAGCCACATTTGGTTCGGACAGAAGGCATTGAGTTTTCAATAGACTCAGGATTGTGTTTCGGATTTGGACAGCGTGCGTCTGTATCTGGATAGATTCCGCCGTGGATCGGAATAGATACAGACAGGAGAGAAAAGGGGTCGTCCTGAGCTGCGGGCCGGGATTTGACGGACCCTTCAATCAAAATGGGGCACGATAGCTCCCGTGGAGATGGGCGAGTCGTAAATCGCTGCCGCAGCTTCGATCGCACCTGCGTCACATTCGGAGCTTCTTCGCGATGGACCGTGTTCCAGTTGTCACTGCGGAACGCTTGCGCGAGTACATCGCCTCGCGCCAGAAAGACGGCGCGGAATCCGCAACTATCAACCGTGAGCTCGAGGGACTGAGGCGAGCTTTTTCTTTAGCGACCGCCAGTGAAACGTTGGCCACCATGCCGATGTTTCCCAGAAGACAATGCGCGACAGGGCTTCTTTGAACGTGCCGACTTCCAGGCTGTCCTGCAGCAGCTCCGTGATTCCGACTTGAAAAATGTGTGTGATCGGTTCTACAGAACGGGGATGCGACCGGAAGAAATTGAGAGCCTTACCCGGGATGCCTTTGATCGAGAGACCTGGACTCTGCGGCTTCATGCGAAAGATGCCAAGACCCGTCGTGGGCGCGTCATTGCCTTGGCGGGCGAAGTGCGAATGATCATTGAGAGACGCCTGAACGCTCGCCGGCTTGATTGCCTGCTGGTCTTCCATCGAAACGGGAAACCAGTGGGAGATTTTCGTAAGTCGTGGATGCGCGCCTGTCGTCTGGTCGGCGTGGAGGGAAAGTTGGTCTATGATCTCCGACGAACGGCGGTGCGGAATATGGTCCGAGCCGGTGTGGATCCTGCCGTCGCCATGAAAATTAGCGGCCATCGCACCTACAACGTGTTCGATCGCTACAACATCATTTCCGAGGATGATATTCGCCAGGTATTGAAGACTGATGCGTATGTGGAGAGTTTGCCGACCACCTCGGCACTCATGCCAATTCGAGGAGAGGCGGTAGGCTGAATTCCATGGAAGGGATACAGAACACGGACATCGGTGCTGGAAAAGAGAAAGGGGCTGACCGCCTGATGACGGCCAACCCCCTTCGTGATCGAATGCTAATGTTGGTTGCGGGGGCCCACAATCACCGACAGTGATGGATATTAATTTTGAGTTTGAGGTCGCATTAGTTTAGGATTGGAGACCACATACGGAACAGCATGTCTTCCCCCGCTTGTGCGACCAAGTCAGCTTGCGTCAGCAGCAGTTGTTTGTAGTCATCGGATAACGCTGCTCCGAAAGAGCGCTTCTGCCCGCATCATCAACGTTTCCAGCGGCGCTGGCCAGCTCACCGACATGGGAACCTGGGCCCCGGCCTATAGCATTTCGAAGACCGCGCTCAACGGCATGACCGGACAATTCGCGGCCGCACTGAAAGACGAAAAGATCGCCGTCAATGCCGTCTGCCCGGGCTGGGTTCGCACGGACATGGGAGGCAGT
The DNA here is from genome assembly GCA_040510255.1 of Nitrospiraceae bacterium. Lineage (GTDB taxonomy): Bacteria > Nitrospirota > Nitrospiria > Nitrospirales > Nitrospiraceae > DASSBQ01. The sequence goes on from JBEVJJ010000220.1 coordinate 7,645, forward strand.
GAGGCACCGCGATCCGTTGAAGAAGGTGCGGACGGGATCGTCTGGTTGGCTACCGAGGCTCCGCGGTCCCTCACAGGGCAGTTCATCAAAGACCGCAAGCCGATTCCCTGGTAGGACCAGCCGCTCGGATCACACGAGTGGAAGCAGTCCGTCGCTTGATAAGGCGCCGATTCCCACCTCCTTATTTAGTTTTTGCTCTGAATTTCCGCGCTCTGTAAGATGAGGAGACTTCCAGGAGGACCCGACATGAACGACCAGCATCCCACTTCTGGAACGCAAGCCGACCACGATCCCCAAGAAACCCAAGAGTGGTTGGATTCCCTCGACTACGTGGTGGAGGCCGCCGGCATCGACCGGGCCACCTATCTGTTCGAACGGCTCCGCGACCGGCTCGGCGCGCGCGGCGCTCAGGTGTCGGCGCCGCTCAATACGCCGTACGTCAACACGATTCCCGCCGCCCACGAACCGCCTTACCCCGGCAACCTCGAGATCGAACGGCGGATCCGGAGCTTTATCCGCTGGAACGCGATGGCGATGGTGGTCAAGGCCAACAAACAGCATCCGGGCCTCGGCGGACACATTTCGACCTTCGCCTCGGCGGCCACGCTCTATGAAGTTGCCTTCAACCACTTTCTGCGCGGCAAGAACGCGCCGCAGGGCGGGGATTTGGTCTATTTCCAAGGCCATGCGGTGCCGGGCATCTATGCGCGCAGTTACGTCGAAGGTCGCCTGCCGGAAGAGGCGCTGCATCACTTCCGCTGCGAGCTGCAGGACGGGGCACGGGGCTTGTCCTCCTATCCTCATCCGTGGCTCTTGCCCGATTACTGGGAATTTCCCACGGTCTCGATGGGACTGGGGCCGATCATGTCGATCTACCAAGCGCGCTTCAACCGGTATCTTCAAGACCGGGGCCTTAAGGACACCAGCGAGCAGCGCGTGTGGGCGTTCGTCGGCGATGGTGAAACCGACGAGCCGGAAAGTCTCGGCGCGCTTACGCTGGCCTCCCGCGAACGGCTGGATAATTTGATCTGGGTGGTTAACTGCAATCTTCAGCGACTCGACGGACCGGTGCGCGGCAACGGCAAGATCATTCAGGAACTGGAAGCCATCTTCCGCGGCGCCGGGTGGAACGTGATCAAGGTGATCTGGGGCAGCGATTGGGACCCATTGCTGACGCAGGACCACGAAGGCCTGCTGGTGAAGCGGATGGGCGAGGTCGTCGACGGCTGGTACCAGAAGTACACGGTGGAAGGCGGCGCATTCGCGCGGAGGCACTTCTTCGGCGCCGATCCACGGCTGCTCAAGATAGTGGAAACCTATTCGGACGAGCAACTCCACAAGATGCTGCGCGGAGGCCACGATCCGCGAAAAGTCTATGCCGCCTACCGGGCGGCCGTCGAGCACAAGGGCCAGCCGACCGTGATCCTCGCCAAGACGATCAAAGGCTATGGCTTGGGCGAAGCCGGCGAAGGCCGCAACGTCACACATCAGCAAAAAAAGATGAACGAGCATGAGCTACGCGAATTCCGCACGCGTTTCGGGGTGCCGGTTTCCGACGACCAACTCGGGTCGACGCCGTTCTTCCGGCCGCCGGCCGGCAGTCCGGAGGCGGCCTATCTCGTCGAGCGCACCAAGGCCATGGGCGGGCCGATCCCCGAACGGCGCGTGAAGGTCGAATCCCTCGAGACGCCGTCGCTCGAGCAGTTCAAGGAATTCATCGATGGCTCCGGTGAACGCGCGGTCTCGACAACGATGGGATTTGCCCGCATGCTTGGACGCTTGCTCGGCCTCAAGGAGTTCGGGAAGCATCTCGTGCCGATCATTCCCGACGAAGCGCGCACGTTCGGGCTCGAGGCGCTCTTCCGGCAGTACGGCATCTACTCGCACATCGGCCAGCTCTATGAACCGGTCGACAAGAGTTCCCTGCTCTACTATTTCGAAGCTACCAACGGTCAGATCCTGGAAGAAGGCATCACCGAAGCGGGCGCGATGTCGTCCTTCATCGCCGCCGGCACCGCCTACGCGACGCACGCCCTCAACACGATTCCCTTCTATATTTTTTATTCAATGTTCGGATTTCAACGGGTCGGCGATTTGATCTGGGCCGCCTCCGACATGCGCGTCCGCGGTTTTTTGCTGGGTGCCACGGCGGGACGGACGACGTTGGAAGGCGAAGGCCTGCAGCACCAAGATGGGCACAGTCATTTGCTGGCGAGCGCCGTCCCAACGATGGCCGCCTACGATCCGGCCTTCATGTTCGAGCTGGCTGTCATTCTGCAGGATGGGATGAAGCGCATGTACCAAAATCAAGAGGAGCTGTGCTATTACATCACGCTCTACAACGAATCGTACGGTATGCCGCCCATGCCGCCGCAAGCGGAAGAAGGGATCCGCGAGGGAATGTACCGCTTTCGGCCGGCCCCGGAGCGCGGCAAGCATCGCGCGCATCTTCTGGCGAGCGGCCCGCTTGTGAACGAGGCGCTGCGGGCGCAGGATCTGCTGCTGGACGGGTACGGCGTGGCGGCCGACGTCTGGAGCGTGACGAGTTATAAGAGCTTGCGGGTGCGGACGCTCGAGGCCGAGCGGTGGAACATGTGGCATCCGGATGAGCCGCCGCGAATGAGCTATCTGCAGAAGACCGTCCGAGCCCTGGATGGCCCCTGCGTCGCGGTGAGCGATTACGTCCGCCTGGTCACCCAGCAGATTGCTCCCTGGATTCCGGGCGGCCTGCTCGCCCTGGGCACCGATGGATTCGGCCGGAGCGATACCCGTCAGGCCTTGCGGCGGTTCTTCGAAATCGACGCCGAACATCTCGCGGTCGCGACGTTGTATGCTTTGCATCAACTGGGCGGCAGCATCCCAGCCCACCTGGTTCGGCAAGCGGCGCAGGATCTCGGTGTTCGTGGAGACGATCTCGCGCCCTGGCAGCGCTGAGCCGGCTCTGCGGCGAAAGGATGACGATCGATGAAGGTGGAACTGCCGTTTCTCGCGGAGGGGGTTGAAGGGGGCGACGTCGTTCAGGTCCTCGTTCAGGAGGGCGATCACGTGACCGCGGGACAATCGCTGCTCGAGCTGGAGACGGATAAGGCGACGGTGCCGGTGCCGGCACCGGCCGCCGGAAAAGTTGCCCGGGTGCTCGTGCGCCAAGGCGACCACCTCAAGGTCGGGCAAGGGCTGGTGGAACTGGAAGGAGATGGGCACGCACCATTTCAAGAGACGGCAGTGCCGAAGAGTCTAGAGCCTAAGCAGCCCGCCGCTGCCGCGCCGAAACAGTCCGCCGCTGCCCCACCATCCGCGCCGTCCCCGCAACCATCGCCGGCCGTCGAGGCCGCGCATGCGAAAGCCGTCGAAGAACGGGAAAAGCCACCGGCTCAACCATCTGCGTCACCACCGCCTTCCGCAACGCCGTCTTCGGAAACAGAACCGCCGGCGCAGGAGTCGGCCTACCGCGAGCAGGCGGGCCATACCACGTCTGCAGGCGCTGGGATCGCCGCCCCTCCATCCGTACGCCGGCTGGCGCGTGAGTTGGGCGTGGAGCTCAGGCACGTGAAAGGTTCGGAAGCCGGCGGGCGGATCACGGCCGAAGATGTGAAGACGTATGTGCGCGAACGGACGAGACGCAGCGGCGCGCCGGCGGCCAAGGATGGGCAGGACAAAGTCGGAAACGTCTTTACGACGATGTACGGCAACGAGCGACGAGAAGGGATCTCCTCCCTCCGCAGAAAGATCGCCGCTACGGTGACACAAGCCTGGACAAACATCCCGCACGTCCATCAGTTTCAGGAGGCAGACATCACCGATCTGCTGGCGCTGCACAAACGCTATGCTCCTCAATTCAAACAGAAAGGCGCCACGCTGACGCTCACCATCCTCTTTCTCAAGGCGGTGACGCACGCGCTCAAACTCTATCCGCAGTTCAATGCGACGCTCGATCTCGCCAGCAGCGAAGTGATTTACAAGGACTACTACAACATCGGCGTGGCGGTCGACACGCCGGACGGGTTGATCGTGCCGGTCGTCCACCACGTCGACCAGAAGGATCTCGTGCAAATTTCCCTGGAACTGGCCGATCTCGCCGAACGCACCCGCAGACGTGAGGTCAAACTCGAGGAGTTGCGCGGCGCCACGTTTACGGTGAGCAATATGGGCGGGCTCAACGCCGGTCCGTTCACGCCGATCATTCTGCCCCCGCAAGTCGCGATCTTAGGAGTCGGCAAGGGCCGCACGACGCCGGTCTATCGCGATGGCCAATTTGTGCCTCGCATGATGCTGCCGCTCTGCGTGGCGTATGATCATCGGTTGATCGACGGCGCCGACGGCGCGCGCTTCACCAATGAGATTGTCAAAGTGCTGGAAGACTTCCAGGCGATGTTCCTGGGATTGTGACCGACGGACAAGGCACCGATGGCTGACGTTCACTACGACGTGGCGGTAATCGGCGCAGGACCGGGCGGCTATGCCGCTGCGTTCCAAGCGGCGGATCTCGGACTCCGCACGGTCCTGATCGATCAGGAACCTCAATTAGGCGGCGTGTGCCTCTTGCGCGGCTGTATTCCCTCCAAGGCGCTGCTGCATGCGGCCCGGCTGATCACCGACGCGGAAGAGGCGGAGGTCTGGGGCATCCAATTTGACAAGCCCCGCTTCGACCTCGACGCCTTGCGGCGCCGGAAGCAGGCGATCGTCAGCAAACTCACGAAAGGCGTGCAGATTTTGGCGACCAGCCGCAAGGTCGACGTGATCCAGGCCCGGGCTTCGTTCAAGAACGCGACCACGCTGCTCTTGTCCGGTTCATCCGGTGCCCCCGAACGGCGAGAACTCTCGTTCGCCCACGCGATTCTCGCCGCCGGCTCGCGCCCGGCGATTCCCGCTTCCCTCACGCTCGACGATCCGCGTGTGATGGATTCGACGGGTGCGCTCGAGTTGCCGGATATTCCGGAGCGTCTACTCGTTGTTGGGGGCGGGTACATCGGCCTGGAGCTGGGAACCGTATATCAGGCGTTGGGATCCGACGTGACGCTCGTCGAAGCCCTGCCGCGTCTGCTCAACGGCGCCGACCCCGATCTGGTGCGGCCGTTGCAGCAGCGCCTGCAACGGCTATTCAAGGCGATCAAGCTCAGCACCACTGTCGAGAAACTCGATGCCCGCAAGGACGGCATTGCCGCGACCTTCACACGGCCGGATGGCAGCACAACCGACGTTTTTGACCGCGTCCTGGTCGCCGTCGGACGCAAGCCTAACACGGAGCAGCTGGGACTCGATGAGACGAAGATTGCGTTATCTCTGCCGGGCTTCATACAGGTCGATCGGCAGATGCGCACGGCCGAGCCGGGAATCTTCGCCATCGGCGATGTGATCGGCGAGCCGATGCTCGCGCACAAGGCCTCGCATGAAGGACTGGTGGCCGCCCGTGTGATCTCCGGCCAGCCGGCGGCGTTCGACGCGACTATTCCAGCCGTCATCTTCACCGATCCGGAAATCGCCTGGTGCGGACTAACCGAAGAAGCGACCAAGGCCTCCGGACAGGCGGTAACAGTCACCCGGTTCCCCTGGGCGGCCTCCGGTCGTGCCACGACATTAGGACGCAATGACGGCCTTACGAAATTTGTGCTCGATGCGGAATCCGGGCGCGTACTCGGGATGGGTGTCTGCGGGGTCGGCGCGGGCGAGCTGATTGCCGAAGGAGTCCTAGCAATCGAAATGGGCGCGGTGGCCGAAGACGTGGCCGCGTCGATTCACCCTCATCCGACCTTGAGCGAGACGCTGATGGAAGCGGCCGAATCGTTCCATGGACAAGCCACACACATCTACCTGCCGAAGCGATAACCGGGTGCGCGCATTCCGCCTGCTTGATCTGACCCTGCCCTCCCCCGAGGAGAATCTCGCCCTGGACGAGGCCTTGCTCGACGAACTGGACGAGCACGGAGGTGATCCGGTCCTGCGTTTTTGGGAGAGCGACCGGTACTTCGTGGTGCTGGGCCCCAGCTGCCTACTCATCGACGACGTCCATGTCGCAGCCTGCGAACAGGACGGAGTCCCCGTGCTTCGGCGCGCCAGCGGCGGCGGGACCGTCCTGCAAGGACCAGGTTGTCTGTCGTACGCATTCGTGCTGCCGCTCACGTTGCATCCTGACCTGGCGAACATCCGGAGGACCAATCACCTCATCCTCGATCGGATCGCCCTCGCGCTGCGTCGATGGGAGTCGGCCACCGCCTTTCGGGGCATCAGCGATCTGGCGATCGACGGGATGAAAATCTCGGGGAATGCTCAACGACGAAAACGGAATGCCCTGCTCTTTCATGGCACGATCCTTCATGCCATGCAGGGCGATCTCATCGCGCGCTATCTGAAACATCCGGTACGGCAACCGGATTATCGCGAGGGCCGGCCGCACGGCACGTTTCTCCGGACGATCGATGTCCCGCCAACAGAGCTCAAGCAGGCGATTGCCCGGGCATGGGGCGTCAAATCACCGCTCGACGTCTGGCCAGAAGCCCGGATGGTGGAGAGCATCCGGGACGTTCTGCAGCGGACGGGCAACGAGATCATGCCTGGCGCAATCGGCCACTGTTCGCGGGAGTCAGTAGGTTGAAGATATGGCCGAGATGAGAATTTTTAGCAAAGGGTACGTCTCGGTTGGTTCGTGATGGAGTACCCGAGGCTTCTTTGCTTTCCGTCCGCTTACTGTACAATCGCCGCATGGCGTTGGCCTACAAACCCGCCGATTTGGCCGCGCAAACTCCATCCTATTCATTCTTCATCCTTGTCCGCAGAAGTATGCATACTTGAAGGACAGTCGGGTAGGGGAAGAAGAAGCTGTTCCTCGTATTCGTAAACTGCAGGTCGAAGAGGGGAGGTTTTACAGGACTAAATAACGAGGAGGCGTCCTTCGTAGGGACATCGACATTGTATAGAAGTATATGTGCCCTACCCTCGCACGAACTTGCTTGGCATGATTTGGTTTCTGTAAAGCCTCGACAAGTCAACTGGACTAGCATCGGTGGGAGATACTACGGCGAGTTGCCCACCATCCGGCGATAGGCTTCTTCAGGAGACACAGAAGCATCGACAAATTGCACCGTGATATTCTGCGGAATCGGTCCACCATCCGAACCTGTCTGTTCTTGCCGATCCGCATACCAGTGGCAGACCTTTCCTATGAGTGCGAGGGCGCTGAGACGATCTACAAACTTGAATTTCTTGGTGCATCCAACTGCCTGGCGCGATTCGCCTTTGCCTTCGAAGAGCTCATAGAACTCAAAGCCGGCCACTGCGGCCCGCTCATTCTCGTCGAGTTCAGTGATCGCTTTCGGTTTACCCATTACATCGAACATCTTCCGGGGATCGAACCGGCAACACTTCGTAAGCCACTCCAGCCACTCTTTGCGGTTCATCTGGAGCTCGGCGATCACGGGCGTCATTAGCTCAGCAATCCTTGCCCGAACCTTGCCCCTCGCCATAATTCGAGAGGCCTTCTCGTGAATCGTTTTCGTCTTGGCTCGTTGGGGTTTGTAGGCTTTCGGTAGGCGTCGGACTCATTGAGTCCCTCAACGATTGCGAGACAAAACGCTTCCTCTTTCCAGGTGAATACTGAAAATGTCTGGCCGACGAGCTGCAATATTGGATGATCCTGTCGCCTAGGGTCCTGTCCTATATTAGGACAAGGATTCTGTAACTCGTTGTAAATCCTTGTCACTCATTGGACGATTCCTTTTTCTTATCTTGTTGTTTTTCCTCCTGTTCGTCCGTCCTCTCAAGGCTCAGACACGGGTTCAAATCCCGTTGGGACCACCACCTCTTTTCAAGCAGTTAACGCTTCCAGGTGGGCTTCAATGACAGAGCCTGTGCTAATTTTGTGATAATCGTCCTTGAACACCTGCACGGCCTCTCGCAAATTCTCCGGTGCCAGATGTGCGTAGCGTTGTGTCATGCGTCCATCTCGATGACCTAACAGACGCTGCACGCGGTAAAGATCCACGCCCCGCTGTACGAGCGCCGACGCGAACGTATGCCGCAGGTCGTGGAAGCGGAAATCTTCCACACCCACAGACTGGCAGGACCGTCGAAAGGCAATGGTCACCATATCCGCTGTCACCGGTTCTCCGTTGCGTTGGAGAAACACCCGTCCGGTGGCATAAGGCCGGCTTTTTTGACAGTATTTTACTTAGTGATTATATTGAGTTTTCTATCACTTGTTGGGGGAGGTAAGGGTATATGGCGGCGGACTCTACAAGTTGGAACCGAGGGAGTTGGGAAATGTACCAGCTAAACCTATTATTGACGTGTTTTCTTGTGCATCCGGCGTGGGATAAACGGTGCGATGAGGATCGCTAGGCTGCGCATCCGCAATTTTCGTTCAATCAAGTCTCTCGACGTTGATCTCGGCGACACATCCGTCTTTATAGGTCAGAACAATAGCGGAAAAACTGCCATTCTGGACGCTGTGCGTATCGCACTCACGCGACAAGCTGGGAAACTTACTTAAGGTTGGGAGATGAGTGGTACCCTACTCGTGGCTATGTCAATCTGACACAGTCCTGTATGCACTGGGCGCGCGAGCATGCTCTCGATGGTAGACTCGACGGGGTTCAGGTACTCTGACCGCCGATAGCTTCTTCTGCACGCAGGTAAAGTCCTTCCTACTCTGGAACCTTCCAGGAGCCTGTAGAGGCAACTCGTACTCGACTGGAAAGGACCGCTCACTAACGCGCGTGCGGCCCTTCAACCCCCCATTCTCATCAAGGTTGGCAGGGATAATCAAATCGATCTTAGTGGTGGTGTTCGATGGATCTATGTCCTGAACTCTGTAAGCATAGCTACCCAGAGACACATGGCGGGGTTGTTCTAAGGGAAGGATGCCTACGGAAGGCGGTGCAAAGAGAGCCTTGACTGAAAAGGAAAAGGACGCATAGCCGGAGGTCGTTACTGCGCTTGGAGGAAAGAAGATGAGCGAACTGTGTTTCCGATTGCCGACATGAAAAGGTAGGGGAAGGCTATATGAAATCACTCTGTCTGTGGCAGATCTCACTTCTTAATTTATACAGTAGAAGCTCGATGCACCCCTATTCAAAACGGCAGTAGAAGCTCGATGCACCCCTATTCAAAACGGC